>JBEBSP010000146.1:0-6707 GCA_040394255.1 Agaricicola taiwanensis
AGCCCGAACTCAAGATCATCGACGTCTTCATCTGCAAGCTGCGCAAGAAGCTCGCCAACGCGACCGACGGCAAGAACTACATCGAGACCGTATGGGGCCGCGGCTACGTCCTGCGCGAACCCGCCGAAGAGGAACAGGGCCTGCGCGCCACCGCCTGATCCTGTGCCTCACAGTCACCTTGCAAAAGCCCGCCTCACGGCGGGCTTTTTGCTTTTGGATGCATCACTCAAATTGATGGCAATCATTCAGCCGAATATTAACCGATTTTGAGCATAACTGGCGCTCCCATCCTTGGCGGCCCGTGCTACACGCATGCTCGACATCCTGACGATCCTGGTTCTCCTCACCTGCATGAGCGGGGTGATCGGCGCTGTCTTCCTGGTGTTCTGGTTTTACCGGCGCGAACCCTACGCCTACCTGTGGTGGGGCATCGGATGCTGCTTCAGCACCGGCGGCATCTTTCTTCTCGCCAGCCGCAACCAGATTCCGGACTTTGTGTCGATCGAGATCGCCAACGCGCTGATCCTGGTGGCGCCCGGCCTCTGGTGGGCGGGGGTGCGGGACATCAACCGCCAGAAGGTCGGCCTCGCCGCACTCATTCCCTGCATGATCTGGATCATGCTGGTGCCCATTCCGTGGATCAACGAAAGCACGACCTACCGGACAGCGCTCTTCAGCTTCGCCATGGCGGCGGGCTTCGTCATGATCGCGAGTTCATTGTGGGTGAACAGCACGAAGCGCTCGATCCGGCGGCCGCTCGCCCTGCTGTGCATGCTTCAGGTCGCCCTGTCCCTGGCGCGGGGCGGAATGGCGCTCGGCGCCAGCGTCCCCCAGAACATCTTCGAGGCCCCTCCCTGGTTCGCGGTCAGCCTCTTCCAGCCGATCCTGTCGATGTTCGTCCTGTCGATGCTCGGCCTCCTCGTGGTGATGGAACAGACCGAGCAGCGCCTGCGCTCGGCCGCCGAGATAGACCCGCTGACGGCGGCGCTCAACAGGCGCGGTTTCCTGGCGAAAGGAGAAAAAGCGCTGGAGCTCGCGGCCCGCGAGAAGCAGGACATCGGGCTGATCCTGTTTGACCTCGACCATTTCAAGTCCATCAACGATCGTTACGGTCACCTCGCGGGCGATGACGTGCTGGCGACATTCGTGGCTCTGGCGAAAGGTTTGCTGAGACCCACGGATATCCTGGGCCGCATGGGCGGCGAGGAATTCGCCATCATCCTTCCCGGCGCCGACGAGGACAGCGCGAGATGCGTTGCCGAGCGCATCCGCTCGACGTTCAACAAGCGTGTGTTCGATCATGGGGGCATTGCCGTCCGGGCCAGCGTCAGCGCCGGCATCGCCGTACACCCCGCTGAAACCGCCAGGCTCAACCATCTGATATCGAAAGCCGACGAAGCGCTTTACAAAGCCAAGGCTGCCGGGCGCAACCGCACAAAGGTTGCCCTGGCGCGCATCGCCTAGTGCGTTTCCAGCAAAAGGCGCGTTCCGATTTTGCGCCAAGAAAGCACGCCGGAACAAATAGATAGGGCATATTCGGCGCGAATGCCGGCCCGCCTGCGCGCCGGCGATCCGACCGATGTCTTCAAGCCATCGCCGAAGCGAAGACCGGGGCCGTCTTCGTGATGAGCGCCGGCTGATAGAGACCGCGATTGTCCCCATGGGTCTTGAACAGGTTGGTCAGGCCGATCACGGTTTCGGCCGCGCCGAGCGTGAGGAACCCGTCCGGGGCCATCATGCGGGCGATCCGTTCCAGAAGGCTCACACGCGTCTTCTCGTCGAAATAGATCAGGACATTGCGGCAGAAGACCACGTCGAACCGGCCAAGCGCGGAAAAGTCACGCAGCAGGTTGAGCGTCCTGAACTGGACCATGCTGCGTATGGCCGGCGCGATCTCCCAGACATCGCCCTTTTGCTCGAAATACCGCAGCAGGAGCTGGATCGGCAGTCCGCGCTGGACCTCGAACTGGCTGTAGCAGCCCGCCTTGGCGCGCTGGATGACGGAGGCTGACAGATCCGTGGCGACGATATCGATCTTCCATCCCGGGAGCTGCGCCGAACGTTCCTTCAGCAGCATGGCCAGCGAATAGGGCTCCTGCCCCGTCGACGAGGCCGCGCACCAGATGCGCAGGCGCTTCTCGGTGGCCCTGGCCTTCAGGAGATCCGGCAGGATGACATCCGTGAAGCGCTCGAACGGGATCTTGTCGCGGAAGAAGAAGGTCTCGTTGGTCGTCATGGCATCGACGACCTCCTCGCCCAATGCCGGATTATTCGTCACCCGCAGGTCGGAAATCAGCGCCGCGAGACTTGCAAAACCATGCGCGCGCACGAGCGGCGTAAGCCGGCTCTCGACCAGATAGGTCTTGTCCTTCGTCAGGAGGATGCCCGACCGCTCATGCAGATAACGCACGAAGAAATCAAATTCGGCTTCGTTCATGCCGCAGCTCCCGAAACCAGAGACAGGATTTTTGGACCGATATCCTTGATGGGCAGGACGGCGGCGCAGGCGCCCGCTTGAGCCACCTGTCCGGGCATGCCCCAGACGACGCTCGACGCCTCATCCTGCGCGAGCACCGTTCCGCCCGCATTCGCCACCGCCAGACCGCCGAGAGCGCCGTCGTTGCCCATGCCGGTCAGGACAACCGCGAGCACAGCGGGGCCATAGACGGCGACCAGCGACTGGAACAGCGGATCGACGGCTGGACGGCAGAAGTTCACCGGTGGCTCCGAATTGATCTCGATCACCGGCCCCGAACCGCTCCCGCCCACCACCATGTGGAACCCTCCGGGCGCGACATAGATATGACCCGGACGAACAGGCATGCCCTGGACGCCCTCCCATGCCGGCATGCCGGACGCGGAACCGATGTGCTCCGCCAGAACGGCCGTGAAGTTCGGCGGCATGTGCTGGGTGACGAACACCGGAACCGGAAGCGGACGCGACTTCAACGCGCGGAAGAGCTCTCCCAGAGCCTGCGGGCCGCCGGTGGACGAACCGATAGCAAGCGCGCGGGGACGCAGGCGGCCTGGAGCGCGCAGCACGATATCCGGACCGGGGCGCACGGCGCGCGCCGGCGCGGCGGCGGCCTGCGGCGTCCGGGCCCGTGCCGGCGATGCCGGTTGGCGGTCACGGCGACGCGATCCCAGAACACGCACCTTGTTGACGAGATCGGCATGGAAGTCTTCGGTGGCGTTGGCGTCCCGCGTCACATCGGGCTTGGGAAGGAAATCAGCCGCGCCCATGGACAAACAACGTATCGAGATTTCCGCGTTGCGGCGTGTCATCGACGACGCCATCAGCACCGCCACGCCGGGCTGGCGCTCCAGGATCAGGGGAAGCGCCGTGATGCCGTCCATGTCGGGCATCTCGATATCGAGGATGACCACGTCGGGATTGGACTGGACGATGGCGTCGATCGCCTCGCGGCCACTGCGGTGAACCGAGCATATCTCGATCCCCTCGGCCGTCAGCCAGCGGCGCAGCAGACTGCGCACCACAACCGAATCGTCCACGATCATGACCCGGATGGGCGCTGCGGCACTTGCGGATGCAGCGCCGGCGCGCCGCGAGACGGACGGTGCCTCGGACCCAAGGATCGCCATGTTCAGCCTCTCGAAAAAACGTCAGATCAGGCCGACTTCCTGAAACTTGGCTTCGACGATGTCCTTGTCGAAGGGCTTCATGATGTATTCATCCGCACCGGCCCGGAGGGCGCGGGCGATATGGGCGACGTCGTTCTCGGTGGTGCAGAACACGACCTTCGGCTTGTCGCCGTCGGGCGCCTTGCGCAACTGCTGCAGGAACTCGAAGCCGTCCATGACCGGCATGTTCCAGTCCAGCAGGATGGCGTCGGGCATGTCGCCCTTGCAGGCGTCCAGCGCCTTCTGGCCGTCTTCCGCCTCGGTCACCTTGAAATCGAACCCCTCCAGGATTCGTCGGGCAACCTTCCGGATGACGCTTGAATCGTCGACGACGAGACAGTGTTTCATGACGTGGCTCCAATTCCCGTTCGCCCGGCATCAGGCCGCGGCGATGTCCAGTTCCGTTCCGAGCACCTGGTCCACGTTGAGAACGACCAGAAGCTTTCCATCGAGGCGATGCACGCCGCTCGCGACACACGCCCAGCGCGGATCGAGGTTGGCGGGCGTGGATTCGCGCCCCGACGTCGACAGTTTCATGACCTCGCCCACCGAATCGATGAGCAGGCCGAAGGATTCCCCGCGGCACTCGATGCCCACGGCCATGGCGGGCTTTCCACCCTCGCGAGGCGGCAGGCCAAGGCGCACGCGCATGTCGATCGCCGTCACGATGCGCCCCCGAAGATTGAGCACACCCGAGATTTCCGGCGCCGCCAGGGGCACGCGCGTCAGGCGTTCGGGCATGAACACATCGTGCACCCGCCCGATGGGCAGGCCGAACAACTGCTCGCCGATCATGACGGTCACATATTCCACGACGCACTGGTCGTGCAGGCTGGAGGTCTCGCTCATGCGGCGGCACCCATGTCGGAGGCGGTTTCCTTCAGGACGGCAAGCAGTCCCGAACGATCGAACTTGGCGACGTAATCATGGAAGCCGGCATGGCGGCCGCGCTCGATCGCCGCCGGCGACGACAGCGACGACAGCGCGATGATCGGCACATCCCGGCCGCCCTCGGTCTCGCGCAGATGCTCGGCGAACTCGAAGCCGTTCATGTCGGGCATCTCGATGTCGGACACGATGATGTCGAAGTGCTGCCCGGACTTGACGAGTTCGAGCCCCCCGCTGGCGCTGTCGGCGGTCACGACCTCGAAGCCGGCGGCCTTCAGCACCGGGGTCAGCATGTTGCGGAAGAAGGCGCTGTCATCCACGAACAGGAGCTTGCGGTTCAACGAGAAGGCATTCATGTCCTTGCGATGCAGCCAGTCCTCGAACGCCTGGGTGAGGTAGAAGCCGACATCGATGATCTCGGTCGCCTTGCCCTTGATGATGGCGCTGCCGACCGTGCCGCTGATCTCGGACGCGATCTCGATGTCCAGCCGGTCCTCGACGATGTCGACGATCTCGTCGACCACGAGCCCCATGGAACGGTCGCCATCCGCGAAGACCAGCAGCGGCTGGCTGCCCTCGGCGCGAAGCTGCGCCTTGCCGTCGATCGGGATCAGCGGCATCAGCCGGCCACGGTACTGCACCAGCATCCGGCCGTTGGTGTGCTCGACGGTCGCGACGTCGATCTCCTCCAGCCGCGTGACCAGCGACAGCGGCACGGCCTTCGGCACATCGCCGCCCGCCCGGAAGACCAGCAGCGAGGTCAGCGCCCCGGACGTGCCGCTGGCAACGGCGGCGTCGCCCTCGGCCGCCTCGTCCTTGGTCTCGATGTTGCTGCCGACCGCGCTGGCGATGCCGTTCGGATCGATGATCATGATGACCGAGCCGTCGCCGAGGATGGTGGTCCCCGAGAAGGTGGTGATGTGGCGCAGCCGCGAGGACATGGGCTTCACCACGATCTCCTCGGTGTGGAACACGCCGTCGACCACGATGCCGAAAGTCAGCGCCCCCACCTGGGTGACCACGATGAACCCGGCCTCGCCGTTTATCTCGGGAGCCTCTTCGAGCCCGAGCAGCTTGGACAGATGGACCAGCGGCAGCAGCTTGTTGCGCAGCCGAAGCACGGGCGTTTCCTTGATATGCTCGATGCAGTGCTCGGAATTGGCCTGCACGCGCACCAGTTCGACCACGGCAAGCTGCGGGATCGCATAACGGTCGCCGCAGGATTCCACGATCAGGGCCGACACGATGGCAAGGGTCAGCGGGATCTTGATGCTGAAGGTCGAGCCTTCGCCCAGCGCGGTCCTGAGGTCGATCGTTCCGCCGATCGCCTCGATGTTGGTGCGCACCACGTCCATGCCCACGCCGCGCCCGGAGACGCTCGTCACCGCCGCCGCGGTCGAGAAGCCCGGCGCGAAGATGAACTTGTGGATCTGCTGCTCGCTCATCTTCTCCAGTTCGGCTTCGGTGGTGATGCCGTTCTCGAGAGCCTTCTTCTTGATGCGGTCGACGTCCAGCCCGCGGCCGTCGTCGGAAATCTCGATGATGATGTGCCCGCCCTGATGGTAGGCGGACAGCTTGATCGACCCGCGCTCGGGCTTGCCGGCGGCGCGGCGCTCGGCGGCGCTCTCCAGGCCATGGTCCGCCGAATTGCGCACCATATGCGTGAGCGGGTCCTTGATGAAGTCCAGCACCTGGCGGTCCAGCTCGGTCTCGGCGCCGGACATCTCCAGATCGATCGGCTTGTTCAGCTCGGTCGACAGGTCACGCACGATGCGCGGCAGCTTCTGCCAGGCGTTGCCGATCGGCTGCATGCGCGTCTTCATGACGCCTTCCTGCAGCTCGGCGGTGACGTTGGACAGGCGCTGCAGCGGCCCCTTGAACTCGCTGTCCTCGTGACGGCGCACGATCTCCAGCAACTGATTGCGGGTCAGCACCAGCTCGGACACCATGGTCATCATGGTCTCCAGCGTGTCGACGCTGACGCGGATGGTCTGCGAGGCGACCGAGGCCTCCTGCTTGGAGGGATCGGCCTCCTCCTCGCGGGCACGCTTGGGAGGCGCCTTGGCGGCGGGGCTCTCCTCCGGTTTGGCGGCGCCCGGCTCGGCTTTCACCGGCTCCGGAGCGACGGCCACGGGCTCGACCTCGGTTTCGCGGAAGGCGCGCTCAAGCTCGTCGAG
>JBEBSP010000147.1:0-6663 GCA_040394255.1 Agaricicola taiwanensis
AAGGCCGGCCGGAGATCGGGCACGCCGTCATTCTCGAACCCTCTCAGCGCTCGCGAGCCCAGAAATAGATCGCGAGCCCGACACCAGCCGCCGCGAGCAAAGCCTTGCTCGGGTTCTTCTCGACGGTGTCCTCGAACAGATGCAAGGCATTGCCAACCTTGCGGCGACTGCGTCCGAACAGGGCGAGCAACTGCCCAACGCCGGCGACGATGGCTTCGATCTGGTCATAGATCTCCCGCGCATCCGAAGCGATCGTGGAGCGAACCGGCTCCGTCGAGCGCTTGGCGCGCTTGGCCGAAGCGCGCAGCAGGTCGTCCAGCTGCGATTGCAGATCCTCGATCTGCGCCGAAAGGTCGGTCGAGTTCCGGCCGCGTGATCCGAACATCTGAATACTCCCGTTGAAACCATGTCGTGAACGGAAAACTCGGAACTCGGCATTTGGTTCGCATCGGATCGCGCGTCAGCGTTAAACAGTCCTTGGCCCGAACAGGATGATGCCGGCTCCGGCCAGGCAGACCGAGGCTCCGACGACGTCCCAGCGGTCGGGCCGCGCGCCCTCGACGATCCAGAGCCAGCCCAGCGAGGCCGCGATGTAGACACCGCCATAGGCGGCATAGGCGCGACCGGCGGCATCGGCCGGGGCCAGCGTCAGCAGCCAGGCGAACAGCGCCAGCGATAGGAGGCCGGGCGCGAGCCACAGCGCGCTCCTGTCCAGCCGCAGCCAGGCCCAGAAGGCGAAGCAGCCGGCGATTTCCGCCAGAGCCGCCGCGGCATAGACCGCGATCGCCGTCATGCCTCAGAAATCCTCGAGCGCCTTGAGATCGATCGCCCTGGCCAGGGCGAGCTTGCCCTCGTCGCCGCCGGAGCCGCCGACGGTCACCAGAAAGCGGCTGCCGACCACCATGGTGATCTCGCCGCTGCTGGTCTGGATGGCGCGCTGCTTGCCGATCCGGATCATCTTGCCCATGGCCCCCGCGAGCTGGGGATTGTTCATCATCGGCAGCCACTGGGCCAGCATGGGCGAATCCCCGACGATCGTCACGTCCACATGGTCGTCGCCCTTGCGGTACGACCGCGAGGCCTGGATGCCGCCGCCGAACATGCTGGAGCCCTGTGTCCGGCTGCTGTCATCCTCGGCGCTCCAGCCCTCGGGCGCGGCGGGCAAGGCCTCGACCAGGCGCTCGGCGTTCTTCTGGGCGATCAGCTGCGAGGCGTAGTCGAGCGCCTGCTTGGCCGCCGCGAGGTCGCCGTCGCCATAGGCCTCCTGCGCTTCCTTGATGGACTCCGCGATCTCGTCCGCCATGGCGGGGGTGAAGGTGAGGACCGTCGTGGCGACGATGGCCGTGCGAATGATGCCGAGCATGTGCGAATCCTGAACCTCTGAGCCTGTGACCGGCCGAAGATGCCGCTGGCGATGTGGCGCGTAAACCCCAGGGCTCGGAAATGAGCGGACAAGCCTGTCGACAGTCTGAAAAGCCGATTGACTCCGCCCGTGATGTCGCATGGATATGGCCGCGTCGAAGGTGCGCCGCGACGGTCGTCAGGCCGTTGCGGACAAAAGGGAATTCGGTGAGGCGGGCCATCAGTGGCACGTCCGATGCCGGAGCTGCCCCCGCAACTGTGAGCGGCGAGCCCCTCTCCACATAAGCCACTGGCGCTTGTCCGCGCCGGGAAGGCGGAGGAAGGGCGACGACCCGCGAGCCAGGAGACCTGCCTTCGACGGTCATCCATTCCACGTGCGGGGCGCGCGCGGAAGCGGCCTGTCCGCAGCGGTGACTATCGAAACCGTTGCGGAGGTCCGGGCATGTCCCGCGCCAGACATCAGTGCTCATATGCCACGTTCCGGCCCCGCCGGAGCGCCTCCGCGCTCGTCCCTGTTCCGACGCCGACCGGAGGTCGCCCATCATGTCCCTCATTCATCGCGGCGCGCTTGCGCTGTCCCTGCCCGCCGTCCTGATCCCGCTGGCCGCCGAGGCCCAGCAGGCGGTCGAGCTTCCGCCCATCGTGGTCTACGCCAATCAGGTGCCCGTCGAAGCCTCCAAGGTCGGCTCCGCCGTGACGGTGGTCACGGAGCGCCAGATCGAGGAGCGCGGCCAGAAGACCCTCGTCGACATCCTGCGCTCGGTTCCCGGCGTCGCGGTCAGCCAGCCCGGAACGCGCGGCTCCAACACCCAGGTCCGCCTGCGCGGGGCCGAAGGCAACCACGTGCTCGTGCTGATCGACGGCGTCCAGGTCAATTCCCTCAGCGACGGTGAGTTCAACTTCGCGGACGTCCTGACCGACGACATCGAGCGTGTCGAGGTGATCCGCGGGCCGCAGTCCGGCCTCTACGGCGCGGCGGCGCACGCCGGCGTCATCTCCATCGTCACCAAGTCCGGCCGCGGCCAGAACGGCGCCTCGCTGTCGGCCTCCGTCGAGGGCGGCACGCAGAACACCCTGACCGGCAGCGCGCTGCTGCGCGGCGGAAACGGCCCCGTCTACGGATCGATCGCCGCCCAGGCCTACCGCACCGACGGCTTCAACATCTCCCGCTTCGGCACCGAGAAGGACGGCAGCCGCGCGGCCAACGTCAACGCCAGGCTCGGCGTGGACCTGACCGAACGCTTCAACATCGAAGGCTCGCTGCGCTATACCGACCGCCTGGACGCCTTCGACGGCACGGCGAATTTCGGTGATCCGGACTACGCGCCCGGCGGCCCGACGGACGGCATGATCCTCGACCGCGACAACGAGCGCGCGAGCGACACCGTCTCGGGACGAGTCGCCGCGACCTTCACCTCGCTCGACGGCAACTTCCGCAACACCACCTCGGCCGATTTCCTCACCGAGAACTCCCGCACCCGCAACGGCATCGCGCAGCCCACCATCTTCCAGGGCGATCGCCAGACCTACGCCAACAAGACCAGTTACAGCTTCGGCTCGTCCTGGGGCGAGCGACAGACCCTGACCGGCCTTGTCGACCACCAGATCGAGAGCTTCAAGCAGAACCTCCAGCCCGGCATGGCACCCTTCTGGATCACCGGACGCGAGCGCGAGAAGACCGGCCTCGCCGGCGAATATCTGATCGACCTTCCCACCGGCACGACGCTGTCGGCGGCCCTGCGCCACGACTGGAACGACGAATTCGAAGACGCCACCACGTGGCGTCTGGCGGCGTCCCAGCGCTTCGAGCGCACCGGCACCCGGCTTCACGCATCCATCGGCACCGGCGTCACCAATCCCGGCTTCTTCGAACAGTATGGCTATGGCGCGACCTTCGTTGGAAACCCCGACCTGAAGCCCGAGGAGTCGCTCGGGTTCGACATCGGCGTGGAACAGGCCTTCTGGAACAACCGCCTCGTGCTGGATGTCACCTATTTCCAGTCGAAGCTTGAGGACGAGATCATCGGCGTCTTCGCGCCCATCAACACCGTGACCAATCTCAGCGGCACATCACAGCGCCAGGGCGTCGAGGTCAGCGCCACCTTCTCACCCGCTGACTGGATCGACCTCTCGGCCAATTACACCTACACCCTGTCGGAACAGCCGTTGACGGCGGGCGGCATCACGCTGACCGATCTTCTGGAAATCCGGCGTCCGCGCCACACCGGAAGCCTCTATGCCACGACGCGCTTCCTGGATGGCCGCGCCCGGCTGACCGTCGGAGCCGCCTACACCGGCGACCAGACCGACACGCATTTCCTGTCATGGCCTGCGCCGAGCCGCCTCGCCACCCTGCCCGCCTACACGCTGGTCAGCGCCAAGCTGGATTACGACGTCACCAGCCAGGTGACCGCCTTCGCCCGCGCCGAGAACATCCTCGACGTCAAGCACGAGGATGTCTTCTCCTACCAGGGCGGCGGCGTGGCGGCTTACGCGGGCTTGAGGATCAGACTGGGCGAATAGGCCTCATTCCGCCGTTTCGGCTGCGATCCACTGGGCGTAGGCCGGATCGGCGGCAATGACGGGAATGGCCAGGATCGACGAGGTTTCATAGGGATGCGCGGCGCTGATCGCCGCCATCGCGTCGTTGAGCCGCGCCCTGCGGGTTTTGACGATCATCACGATTTCCTGCGTGGCTTCGATCCTGTCCTTCCATGAGAAGATCGATGACATGCCGGGCAGGATGTTGACACAGGCGGCGAGCCTGTTCTCGACAAGCTTGCGGCCGGTTGCCTCCGCGACATCCGGGTTGGGCCATGTCGTGTAGACGAGAACCGGATGGTCCATGTATGCCTCTTGAGCTGGTGACTGGCATCGACCATGCCCGTCGCCGGACAAGGGCGCAACCAAAGGCCATCACCATGTCAGCCGGATCTTTCGAAAAGATCGCCTTCGTCGCCAGCGCCACGGATGAGGCGCAGGCGGCCTACCGCCGGCTGAGCCACCGTTACGGCAACGCGCCGCTGGAGGAAGCCGAGGCCATAGTCGCCCTGGGCGGCGACGGGTTCATGCTGCAGGCCCTGCACCGCTTCATCCCGATAGGCACGCCGATCTACGGCATGAATCGCGGGACCATCGGCTTCCTGATGAACGACTTCGCCGAGGATGACCTCGTGGAGCGGCTCAACGCCGCTGAGAAGACCATCACCCACCCTTTGCGCATGAAGGTGACCAATGTCGACGGTGAACGGCATGTCGCCCTGGCCATCAACGAGGTGTCGCTGTTCCGGCAGACCCATCAGGCCGCGAAACTGTCCATCAGCATCGACCGCAAGGTGAGGCTTGGCGAGCTGGTCGCCGACGGCGTGCTGGTCGCGACCCCCGCTGGTTCGACCGCGTACAACCTGTCGGCGCATGGCCCTATCGTGCCGCTGGGATCGCCGCTTCTGGCGCTGACGCCGCTGTCGCCGTTCCGCCCGCGGCGCTGGCGCGGTGCGCTCTTGCCCGATCGAGCGGCCATCAGCTTCGACGTTCTGGAGCCGGAAAAGCGCCCTGTCGCCGCCGTGGCCGATCATCAGGAAATCCGTCATGTGGTGCATGTCGAGGTGTCACTGGACCGAAGCGTGGAACTCATCATGCTGCACGATCCCGGCCACAGCCTCGACGAACGTATACTGGTGGAGCAGTTCGGTTTTTAAGAGCCAGGCGGGAAGAAGAACCTGCCGTTAACTGTGCAGCGGCTAGTATCGGGCGGACTGAGGTCCGGGAACGCACGCGATGATCCGCATAGATTTCAACAAACTGCGGTTTCTCGTCATAGACGACAACGCCCACATGCGGCGCATCGTCCGCACCCTGCTGCACAGCTTCGGCGCGCGCGAGGTCTACGAGGCGGAAGACGGCGCGGCGGGGCTTGAGGCCTTCACCACCCATATGCCCGATATCGTCATCACCGACTGGGCGATGCCCATCTTCGACGGCATCGAGATCGCTTCCATGATCCGTCAGCCGGACGCGAACCAGAATCCCTATGTGCCGATCATCATGCTGACCGCCCATTCCGAGAAGAGCCGCGTGATCCGCGCGCGCGATTCCGGCGTGACCGAATTCCTGTGCAAGCCGATCTCGGCGAAGTCGCTGTACCAGCGCATCCTGAGCGTCGTGGTCAACCCGCGCGATTTCATCAAGACGAAGACCTATTTCGGACCGGACCGCAGGCGCGGCACCGCGAACCACATGGGCCCCGAACGACGCAAGGGCGGCAGCGCCGAAGTCACGCGGATCGAGCCGCTTTACGACAAGATGCAGAACAACCGGCAACTGGGTTGATGAGATGACGAAGCCGAAACGCGCCCAGACGGCTGTCTATGCCGATCATGAAGTCATTACCCCTCCGTCGGACTTGAAGGAGCATGCTCATTACATGCCCGGCGAAGGGCTGGATGAGGACGCGCTCGAACGGGCGGCCCAGGCGCTATCGTCGCTCGAAGGCGAATTCACGACCTGGATGCAGTCGGAAGCCGACTGTCTCGTTGCATCCCGCAAGCAGATCGAGGACGGGGGGCTGACGGTCGAGAAGCTGGAACGATTGTACCGTGCCGCCCATGACATTCGTGGCCAGGGCGCAACCTTCGGCTTCCCGCTCGCCGGCGACATCGCGGACAATCTCTGCAATTACGTCGATGCCGTCGCCGCTCCGCTGGATGTATCGCTGGAATTCATCGACGCGCACATCGACGCCATATCGGCGGTGCTGCGCGAGGATGTCCGCGATCGTGCCGACCCGACCGCGCGCGCCGTGCTGTGGGGGCTGAACGAAGCGCGCAAGCGCTTCACCCCTCATATCGAGCCCGTGACCAGGACCGTGGATATCCAGCCCTGAACTTACTGGATTTCAAGCCGCCGCCAGGCGCGGCATATGGGTGACGCGGGCGGCCACGCCTCGCGCCTCGTTCCGGCTGGCATCCGCCAGCACACCGCGCAGCAGCACGGAAACCGCATCCAGTCCATCCGATGATCCGGCATGATGGGCGGCCAGCATTCGTGCGGCCAGGGCGCGCTTGAAGCCAAGCCGTTGCGCGGGGTCGGACGGCATCGGCGCGATCTTGATCTCATCGATCGCCGCTCGGAAGGCCCCGCATGCCGCATCGGGCAATCCCACCCGCCGGTAGAGCGTTTCGAACCCCGCCGCATGGCGATCGCGCACGAGGCTGGCGACACGCTCTCTCGGCAGGCCGGAAAGCTCGGCCAGCGCCACCTCGAAGAGATCGAGATTGCCCTCGCCCATGGCGCGCAGCAACA
>JBEBSP010000148.1:0-6660 GCA_040394255.1 Agaricicola taiwanensis
TGCCCTCGTGGCCGTGGCCGAGGATCAGGCGCGTGGAGGCGAGGTTGAGCGCCAGGCGCAGCATGGTCGCGATCAGGAGCACCGTCGGGAAGGCCGAGAATTCCAGCGGCTCCTGGATGAACAGCGCCGTCATCAGGATCAGCACGGAGAAGATGATCGAGACCGCCAGGAAGAAATCGAGCACCAGCGGCGACAGCGGGACGATCAGGATCGCCAGGATGCCCATGACGCCGATGGCGAGCGCAAGGTCGGCCCGCTTGAAGATCGCGCCGAAGTCGCTCATGCCCGGCATCTGGAAGCCGGGGGCGCGGGCCGGGCTGTCGGCGCTGGTGTCGGTCATGGGGCCTGCGTGGAGATTGGGGTGGAAATGATCGTGGCGATGAAGCGGGGCGGTGGAGGGCAGGGCTCGGACATCCATCTGCGTCTCCCTCCACCCGCGTCAGGCAAGCTGCGGTTGATGATGCGGCGCGGGCGGCTCAAGGGGCGGCTGGCGGCGGGTCATCCGGCCATGCCTCCCCGGTTTTCGGCGCCCGGCGGCGGCACGCGGTGGCCCTCGTCAGTGTACTGGTTCAGCTTGTTCCTCAGGGTGCGGATCGAGATGCCGAGGATGTTGGCGGCATGGGTCCGGTTGCCGAGGCAATGGCCAAGAGTATCAAGGATCAGAGCGCGCTCGACATCGGCCACGGTGCGTCCCACGAGGGTCCGGGTCGCGGCCTCGGCCATGGCGGCGGCCTGGGAGGCCGGGTCGCGCGGGCCGGCATCGATCCGCTCGCCGTCGGGGGTGCGAATGGCCTCGGCCTCGATTTCCGGCCCGGAAGAGAGCAAAACCGCTCTGTGCAGAGTGTTTTCCAGCTCCCGGACGTTGCCCGGCCAGCGATTGCGCTGAAGTTCGCGGCGGGCTTCGGCGGACAGTGGGCGCAATGGTATGCCGTTGATTTCAGAGTATTTTTTCGCGAAATGGATGGCCAGCTCAAGAATGTCCGCCGGCCGCTCGCGCAGCGGAGGGATCTTGAGGTTCACCACATTGAGCCGGTAGAGCAGATCCTCCCGGAAGGTGCCCTTGCGGACCTCCTCGGAGAGTGTCCGGTTGGATGTCGCCAGAATGCGCAGGTCGACCGGCACCGGTTTGCCGCCGCCGACACGGTCGATCACCCGCTCCTGCAATGCCCTCAGGAGCTTGGCCTGGAGGCGGACCTCCATCTCGGAAATCTCGTCCAGCAGCAGGGTGCCGCCGGAGGCCTCCTCGAATTTGCCGATCCGCCGCGAGACGGCTCCGGTGAAGGCGCCCTTCTCATGGCCGAACAGTTCCGATTCCAGCAGTTGATCGGGAATGGCCGCGCAGTTGACGGAGATGAATGGCTTGTCCGCCCGGTGGGATTTCTGGTGCAGGAAGCGCGCGATCACCTCCTTGCCGGTGCCGCTTTCGCCGGTGATGAGCACGCTGGCGTCCGAGGGAGCGATCTGCTGGGCGAGCTTGACCACGCGCGCCATGGCGTCATCGCGGTAGATGAAATCGCCTGAGTCTTCCGCGACGGCGGCGAGCACCGCCGCGATCAGTTCCGGATCGGGGGGCAGGGGGATGTATTCCTTGGCCCCGGCCTGGATGGCGGCAACCGCCGCGCGTGCATCGTTATCAATTCCGCAGGCCGCGATCGGGATGTGGATGCGTTCGATCTCCAGCGTTCGCACGAGGTCGCGGATGTCCAGCGCCACGTCCACCATCAGCAGGTCCGCGCCGCGTCCGGAGCGCAGGTGCTTCAATGCCTGCTCGGTGGTTTCCGCATGCACGACCTTCGCGCCCCGGTCGAGCGCGATCTTGGTGGCGAAGGTCAGTTGGCCGCTCAGGGCCCCGACGATCATGAGCCGCATGGGTTCAGGCTCCTGTTTTCCGGTCGCGCGTCATTTCGCGGCCTTGATGATTTCAGTCATGGTCACGCCGAGTTTGTCTTCCACGAGAACGACTTCGCCGCGCGCCACGAGACGATCGTTGACGTAGATGTCGATGGCTTCGCCGACCTTGCGGTCAAGCTCGAGGACGAGACCCGGCTTCATCTGCATGAGCTGGCCGACCTCGACCCTTGTCCTGCCGAGGATCGCCGAGACCCGCACCGGCACATCGAGAACCGTTTCGAGATCGGATGCCGTCTTGGGATCGTCGCCTGTCGGTTCCAGCCCCGATGATGTCTTGCTCTGCCGCAGCTCGACCTCGCCCTGCTTCAGTTCCGGCAAGGGTACGTTGCCATCGTTGGATGCTGTCATGATCTCTCTCCCGGGTTGGGAACGGTTCTGAGATGACGCTCAGTCGCTTCACGGATGGCCGACAGGAGGGCCGCCCTGTCGCGGACGATGCCGCCGTCGGCCCATTCGACCCTTGCATCGCCGGGCTCGATATCCGGCTCGCCCAGCACGATGAGCCGGCCGGAAAACCCTTTTTCAGACGCTATGGCGGTTAGCCGCGTTTCGATGTCTTCCATGAGGTCCGCAGCGACGCGCACCACAACGTGCGGCGTATTCCGCGTCTCGGTGAAGCACTCGACAACGGCGGCTTCGATTTCCGCAAGCGGGAAGTGCGATAGGGCGGTTCCGCCGAGCTTCTGCGCGACCAGCATGGCGAGTTCAATGGCGTCCGCCTCGCACTGCTGGTTCCGCCGGTCCAGCATATCGAGGCCCTGGCCGACATGACGCTCGATGCTTTCGCAGGATTCGGCGATGCGGGCCGTCTGGCTCTGAATGGATGTGTCCCGTCCCGCGCTGAGGCCGCGGGCGAAACCAGCTTCCTCGGCCTTTGCCATCATGCGGTCGAGTTCGCCCTGGGACAGGCTGAGCGCGGGATCGGATTCCGGCGCATCCTTCTCCCGGAAATCTCGGCCGAACTGAAAGGGGACAGGACGGGTCATCAGTACACCAGCTCGTCGTCGCCGCCGCTTTTCTTCGTGATCATGAGCTCTCCCTTGGCCGCGAGGTCCTTGGCGACGGCGACCATCTGGCTCTGAGCCTCATCGACGTCCCGCAGGCGGACAGGCCCCAGTGCCTGCATGTCGTCGAGCATCATGGCTCCGGCACGCTGCGACATATGCTTGAGGAAGAAGTCGCGGACCGTCTGGGTCGCGCCTTTCAGGGAAACCGTCAGCTGCTCGCGCGGAACAGCGCGCAGCAGCGTTTGCACGCTGGCCGCATCGAGGCGCATCAGATCCTCGAAGGTGAACATCAGGGATTTGATGCGCTCCGCGGATTCCCGGTTGTCCTCCTCCAGGGCCGTCATGAAACGCGTTTCCGTCTGGCGGTCGAAGGAGTTGAATATCTCGGCGATCAGCTCGTGAGCATCGCGACGGCTCGTCTGCGACAGATTGGACATGAATTCCGACCGCAGCGTCTGCTCCACGCGGTCGAGCACGTCCTTCTGGACCGATTCCATGCCCAGCATGCGTCCAATGACGTCGAGGGCGAAATCTTCCGGCAGAATCGCCAGAACCTTTGCGGCATGCTCGGATTTTATCTTCGACAGGACCACCGCCACCGTCTGCGGGTATTCGTTCTTCAGATAGTTGGCGAGAACCTGTTCCTGCACATTGGACAGTTTCTCCCACATGTTGCGTCCGGCGGGACCACGGATCGTCTCCATGATCTCGCCGACACGGTCCTTGGGAAGGAACTGGGTGAGGAGACGTTCCGTGGAATCAAGGGTGCCCATGAGGGCGCCGGAAGCCGACATCTTCGACACGAAGTCGACCAGCAATGTTTCCACCGCTTCCGCTTCGATGGTTCCGAGCGTGGCCATGGCGGCCGAGATTTCCCGGATCTCATCGTCATCCAGGTGCCGCCAGATTTCCGCGCCGAACTGCTCGCCCAGGCTGAGCATCAGTACAGCCGCGCGCTTTACGCCCGAAAGCCCCTTTTCGGGTGGTAGTGAGGATTGTGTTCGTGCGGGAAGTGCCATGTGGTTTACGCCGGTTCACTGAGCCATTGGCGTATGATCGCCACGGTTTCCTGTGGGTTGCTCTCGGCCAGTTGACCGACCTGTTCGAGCGTCTGCGCGCGCACTTTTCCTGACACCTGCGCCATCTCCACCATGCGGGATGCATTCGATTGCGGAGCCTGGAGAGGTTGTTCGGGCGTTTCCAGTGAAGGCGTCGGGGCTGGAAGCGCGGCTTGCTGCACGTCAGCCTGCTGCTCCTTGAGAGGCGTGAACATCCGCTTCATCAAAGGACGCACCACGGCGAAGATGACGATCAGGGACAAGAGCGCGAGCACGAGCGTTTCCGCGGCCTTCATGATGTCGTCGTTCGTCAGTCCCAGTGGCCAGGTGCTTTCAGGCTCGATGGCGAGGCCGGCCGTGGGGCCTTCGGCGAAGCGCAGGTTGACGACTTCCAGTTGATCCCCACGCGACTGGTCGTAGCCCATGGCCGATCGGACGAGCGAGGAAATCCTGTCCAATTCCTCCTGGGCGCGGGGCGCGTATGTCACCGTTCCATCTGCGTCCGTGCTGTAGACGCCATCCACCAGGACGGCCACCGACAGGCGCTTGATGCTGCCCGGCTCCTGCGTCTGGGTGCGTGTCGTGCGGGATATCTCGAAGTTCGTGACCTCTTCCGACTTGTTGTTGGATTCCCGGTTTGCCGGGCCGGCGCCGGTGCCTTCCGCGTTGGGAAGCTCGTTGCCGACGGTGACGCCTTCGCGCTGTTCCTGTGTCTCCGACGTTTCCTCCCGGACCTGGGTGGAGCGGGCAACGCGGCTTTCGGGATCGAAATTGTCGGATGTCTGGGTGACCCTTGCCAGATCCAGCTCCGCCCGCACTTCGGCCCGTCCGCGACCGGGGCCGACGACCCTTTCAAGAATCCCTTCGACCTGATCCTTCAGACGACGCTCAATGGCCACGACCTTCTCGTCGCTCGCAGCACTCATGAGCGGATCGCTCTGGCCGTCGCCGTTGGCGAGAAGCCGTCCGCCTTCGTCGATGATCGAGATGCGCTCGGCCTTGAGGCCGGGAACCGCCGATGCAACCAGGTGCCGAACGCCACGGATCTGCTCCGCGCCGAGATCGCCCCGGACACGTAGTATGATGGACGCGGAAGGTTCGGGTGCATCGCGCCGGAAGAGCGGGCGCTCCGGCACGACAAGATGGACGCGCGCGGCCGCAACGCGGTCGATCGAGCGGATCGAGCGGGTCAGTTCGCCTTCCAGGGCGCGCAGGCGGTTGACGTTCTGGAGGAAGCTTGTGGCCGAGAGGCTGTCGCCCTTGTCGAAGATTTCATATCCGACGCCGCCGCCGCTCGGCAGGCCGCCCTCGGCCAGGCGCATCCGGGCGCGGGCCGCATCTTCCCGAGGGACAAGGATGGTGGTGCCGTCCTGCCTGAGTTCGTAGCGGATACCCTGCGATTCCAGTTCACGCACAACCGCGGAGCTGTCGTTCAAGGTCAGGTCGGTGAACAGGGGAGTCATCGAGGGCGCCGTCATGCGCATGGTGACCAGCGCGAAGAAGCCGATCAAAGCCGCGGTGACAACAGTCATGGCCACGAGGCGGGCCATTCCAAGCGATCGGAAAAAATCGATAAAACCGTTCACCGCACAGCCTTCGAAACGAAGCAGCGCAGGAAGCGCTACCCGGCAAGATTTGCCCGGTAGTCGGTAAACGGGTGGTTAATGCATGCCGGATGCTCCTAATTTTCCATTGGAATTGTTTTGAAATGGCACATCGGACATGTCCAATACGGCACAATTTGCCAGTCGATGTTAACCATTTGTTATCATAAAGAATTCTAGATGAGAGCCGCGAAAGCAAAAACGCCGACCCAAGGGCCGGCGTTCGAATTCGCAGTGTATAGGAATATCTTGAAGTATCAGGCGATCCGGTATTGCTGGATGCGCGTCGTGCGCAGCCCTGCAAGCCCGTGGCTTTCAATCGATGCCTGCCACGACAGGAATTCTTCGACGGTCAGCGTATAGCGCTCACACGCCTCTTCGAGGCTCAAAAGTCCGCCCCTTACGGCGGCCACAACCTCGGCCTTGCGCCGGATGACCCAGCGCTTGGTATGAGGCGGCGGTAGATCCGAGATCGTGAGCGGACTTCCGTCCGGACCGATCACATATTTCACCATCAGACGTGACGTCTTGGTCATGGTTACTCTCACACTTCGACTGACCAAACCGTCGTGACCCTATGTCGTCCGACTTAAGATTTGCCTAAGCGAATTCAGCTATTTGCGTCTATGGCCGAATGTTTCGCATGCAAGGCTCCGGGGGCGCGCGGACATCACTCTTGCGGCCCAGCCCATTGTCGGCATCTTCGAGCAGGCTGCCCGGCAGAAATTGCCACCCTTTGCGATGCATAAATGATCCGGAAACCATCCGGGACGCTCGAAATGCAAGGGGTCCTTCGGACAGTGAATGTTGGCGCGCGTCTTGCCAGATGAGGGCTGGAGGATATCCAGTCCATGACAATCGGTTCGTTTGATCTTGCGTTATCGGTCCCGATCCAGGTCGGTGTTGGAAGCAATGTTTCGCGCGCCCCCTCGGCGGGTGGCGCCGATCCGTTCGCCGGGCTTGTGGATGAAGCTGTCGTCAGCCAGCCCCTCGAGGAAAACAAATACGCGCTTGCCGCGGTCGATCTGGCGGTTTCCTTTCAGATACCTGTTGCCGTGGAACTGTCGGCCGAGGCGGGCA
>JBEBSP010000149.1:0-6645 GCA_040394255.1 Agaricicola taiwanensis
CTCCTTCTTCGGCGCCATGGACGGCGCCTCGAAATTCGTGCGCGGCGACGCCATCGCGGGCCTGCTCATCACGGCGCTGAACATCATCGGCGGCATGATCATCGGCATGGGCCAGCAGGGACTGCCCTTCGGCGAGGCGGCCCAGACCTACACCCTGCTCACCGTCGGCGACGGCCTCGTCAGCCAGATCCCGGCGCTGATCGTCTCCACCGCGGCGGGCCTGCTGGTCTCCAAGGCGGGCGTTTCCGGCGCGGCCGACAAGGCCATGATGGACCAGCTCTCGGGCTATCCCAAGGCGCTCGGCATGTCGGCGGCGGTCATGGCCATCATGGCCTTGCTGCCGGGCATCCCGGTCATCCCCTTCATGGGCCTTGCCGCCGGCGCGGGCTATCTCGCCTGGCGGGTGGAAAACGAACGCCGCAAGACCATCGCGGCGGCCAGCCACGTCAAGGACATGGAGGCCAAAGCCGTGGCCGCCGCCCCGCGCGACGAGCCGATCACCGACAGCCTCAAGATGGACGACCTCAAGATCGAGCTGGGCTATGGCCTGCTGCCCATGGTCGACGGCCCGGAGGGCGGGGACAAGCTGACCGAGCAGATCAAGGCCCTGCGCCGCCAGTTCGCCATGGACATGGGCATCGTGATCCCCTCGGTGCGCATCGTCGACAACGTCCAGCTCGGCCCCAACGCCTACATCGTCAAGGTCAAGGAAGTCGACAGCGGCTCCGGCAACGTCTTCCCGAACCAGTACATGGTCATGGACCCGCAGGGCCAGCAGATCAGCCTGCCGGGCACGCACACCACCGAGCCGACCTTCGGCCTGCCCGCCACCTGGATCGACAGTGCGCTGCGCGAGGAAGCCAACGTGCGCGGCTACACCGTGGTCGACGCCCCCACCGTGCTCTCGACCCACCTGACCGAAATCCTGAAGGCCAACGTCGCCGATCTCTTGACCTACGCCGAGGTGTCGAAGCTGCTGAAGGAACTGCCCGCCGAACAGGCCAAGCTGGTGGAAGACCTCGTGCCCGGCCAGATCTCCATCACCGGCATCCAGCGCGTGCTCCAGCTGCTGCTCCAGGAGCGCGTCTCGATCCGCGATCTCGGCACCATTCTGGAGGGCATCGCCGAGGCCCTCGGCATGACCCGCAACCCGCAGACCATCGCGGAGCATGTGCGCGCGCGCCTTGCCCGCCAGATCTGCGCCCAGCACCAGAGCTACGACGGCCACCTGCCGCTGGTGGTGCTCTCGCCGCAATGGGAGCAGGCCTTCGCCGAGGCCATCGTGGGCAACGGCGACGACCGCCAGCTCGCCATGGCGCCGTCGAAGCTGCACGAGTTCATCGGCCTGGTGCGCGGGCGGTTCGAGGAAGCCGCGCGCATCGGCGAGGTGCCGGTGCTGCTCACGTCAGCGAGCGTCCGGCCCTTCGTCCGCTCCATCGTGGAGCGCTTCCGCAGCCAGACGGCGGTGCTGAGCCAGGCGGAAATCCATCCCAGGGCACGGCTGAAGACGCTTTCGAGCGTGTAAGGATCATCTGGACATCGCCTGGGGAAGACCGGCTCTGGCGGCCCAGCCTCCGAGGCAGCCTCATAATTCCATGCTGCGGCTTTTCCCTTCGTCATGGCCGGGCTTGTGCCGGGCATGACGGAAATGGATCGTACCACCCAACATAAGCCGGACTTTCAGGATCAGGACGGTGGGCCGGACAGGCTCATTATCTCAGCCTTTCCGCACCCTCTCCTTCATCCTGAGGGCCTTGCGCGGCAAGGCGTCCCGAAGGATGGCCCGCACGCTCCGCCAACGCATCGGCGCGAAACTCCCGCGGAAGAAGGGCAAGAGAAGCCATCCAAAGACAGGTAAAATATTACGAAGATTTCGGAGGCATACTGGAATTCATGACCTTGAATAATATTTTCCAATTGAAGCTTGATATAAATATGATCCTACCTACATATGAACATGTAGATTGTTCTTGTGGATTTTGGCTGGGAAAATGATCGAGTTCGAAATCGGTCATGACGGTTAAACCGTAACACTCCGGTCGAATTCCACGAATAGTTTAAAGCCTCTGCTGCGCTGACCACGGATGTACTGGCAGCGATTTTGGCAGATGGCCGGGAAAAGGTCGGGCGTGTCCCGACCCTTTTCCTGTTTCATTTCTCAAGGACAGGAGGCTTCTATGGCAGTTGCGAAAGACAGGGCTCGCGTTCCCCAGATGCAGGCTCGCGATCGCGCAACCGTTACAGACCAGGCGGCGAAGGCCATCATTGCGGCGGAGGCCAAAGCCCGCAGCATGCAGATGGAAAAGCTTCGCGCCTTGCGCCTGGAGGCCGAGGCTTCCACCCCGGAACCCACTCCGGTACTGAAGAAGACGGCGACGACAACCGTGAGGAAGCGGTCCGCAATCGTCTCGCAGCAATAGGATAATTTACCTTGCAGCGTGACGCTGGATCGGCTATTATCAGCCAGTCTCCCGAAACGCATCCGTGCCGCGAAGCCCTGAGGATGAGGGCAATAAAACGCTGAAGGACGCGTACCCCCTGCAAACCTCACGACGAGGCGGCCGAACAGGCCGCCCCTGACCTTCCCCCACGGGGAAATCCCATATCCTCACCATCGATGATGACCATGGCGGTCTGGATGATCGCCATGGCCATGTGGAGCCTGCCCGGTCGCACCGGACAGGCTCTTGATGATTACTGCGGCTCGATGCCGGCGGTCTTGGTGTAGTCTTTCCAGCGCTCGACGTCGGCCTTCACGAAGTCCATGAAGGGCGTGGAATGGTCCTTCTGTGTCACGAAGCCCATCTCGGCCAGTTTCTTGGAGATGTCCTCCCGCGTGGCGATCTCGACCAGCGCGTCGTGCAGCTTCTTGATGATCGGCTCGGGCGTGCCCTTCGGCGCGAAGATGCCGCTCCAGGCGGCGATGCTGAACAGCGGCAGGCCCGCTTCCGCCATGGTCGGGATTTCGGGCTTGAGGGGCGTGCGCTCGCCGGTGGTGACCGCCAGGATGCGGAGCGTGCCGCTGTTCACCTGCGGCAACGCCGCCACCATGTCGTTGAACATGAAGGTGATGCGCTGGCCCAGCAGGTCCTGCAAGGCCGGGGGGCTGCTCTTGTAGGGCACGATGGTGGCATCGAGATTCTGGCGCTTCAGCAGCACCGAACCCGACAGCTGGCCGAGCGCATTGCCGTAACCGAAGCCCAGCTTGCCGGGATTGGCGCGGATGCCGTCGATCAGGCTCTTGAGGTCCGTGTAAGGATCCTTGGCGTTGACCAGCAGGAAGTAGGGATAGATCCCGAGCCCCGCGACAGCGGTGAAGTCGTTGACCGGATCGTAGGGCACTTCCTTCATCAGGCTCTGCGCCGAGGCATGGGTCGTGGTGCCGCCGATCACCAGGGTGTAGCCGTCCGGCTGCGCCCGCGCCGCGAGGCCCGTCCCCAGCGTGCCGTTGGCGCCGGGCTTGTTGTCGACGATAAAATTCTGGCCGAGCTTGACGCTGAGTTCCTGCGCGAACATGCGGGCGATCAGGTCCGTGCCGCTGCCGGCGCCGAAGGGTGCGATGATGGTGACGGGACGGGCGGGATAGTCCTGCGCCAGCGCCGGCATCGCCGTCAGGCCGAGCGCCACGGCTGCGGCGCGCATCAGTGATTTCATAGTGGGCTTCCTCCAGTTGTTCTCGCCCTTGAACCCGCCGCATGGCGTGGTGTCCGGGCAAAGCTGACGGCCGGCGTCGAGGCCGGTCGCCGCCGGTCGTCAGACCAGCGGCACACCGGATCACGACACCGCAAAAACGTCAACTGTTGACAAAATGGAGAAGCCGGCCCGTGTCAGGCCGCCACGGCTATCCCGGTACGATCGGCCAGTTGCGCCTTGGCCCCGGCCAGCGCTTCCGCCCTGGCGTCCGGTCCGAACGCAAGCTTTTCCGCCCGCACGAAGGTCACGTCCGTGATGCCCATGAAGCCCAGCAGCGTCCGCAGATGCGGCTCCTGCGAATCCATCACCGCCGCCGGCCCCTCGCTGTAGAGCCCGCCGCGCGTCTCGATCACGATCGCCTGCTTGGTTCCGACGAGGCCTTCGGGACCAGCTTCGGTGTAGCGGAAGGTGACGCCGGCGCGCAGCACATGGTCGAACCAGGCCTTCAGCGGGGTCGGGATGCCGAAATTATACATCGGAGCGCCGATCACGATGGTGTCCGCCGCCTTGATCTCGGCGACCAGTTCGTCCGACAGGGCAAGGGCCGCGCGCTGGGCTTCGTTGCCGGTCTGCCCGCCCCGGATCGCCCCGACCGAATCCGCCGTCAGATGCGGAACCGGGCTGGCGCCGAGATCGCGCGACACGACGGTGAGCGAGGGATCGCGCTGGCGCAGCCGGGCAACCGCCTCGGCCACCAGTTCGCGGGACACGGAAGCATCGCCAAGGACGCTGCTGTTGAGGACAAGCACTGTGGACATGGGAAAATCTTTCGGCGTTCGGGTGGATGGAACTCTCCTCCAAGTAGATAGGGGTTCACAATCCGCACCGGAATGCCCATTCTAGGCACCATATTGTTGACCTGACAGGAACAGCCATGTCGGAACTGGACGACATCCGGGGCTTCATCGAGGTGATCGAGACCGGCAGCTTCAGCCAGGCGGCCAAGCGCCTCGGCGTCTCGAAATCGATCGTCAGCCGGCGCATCGCGCGGCTGGAGTCCGACCTTGGGACGCAGCTGATGAGCCGCACCACGCGCGGCATCAGCCCGACCGAAGCCGGGCTGGAGTTCAAATCACGTTCCGAACGGATACTGGCCGACCTCGCCGACGCCCGCGAGGCGGTCGCCCGGCAGGGCGACGAACTCTCCGGCCGCCTGCGCCTGTCGGCGCCGCTATCCTTCGGCGTGCGCTATCTGGCGCCGCTGCTCGGCGACTTCGCGGCGCGGCACCCGCGGCTGGAAATCGAGGTCAGCTACAGCGACCGTTTTGCCGACCTGATCGGGGAAGGCCTGGACCTGGCCATCCGCATCGGCCGGTTGAAGGATTCCAGCCTCGTCGCCCGCCGGATCGCGCCGGTGCTGACCGCCGTGGTCGCCAGCCCCGGCTATCTGGCGCGGCACGGCGCGCCGGAACGGCCCGAGGACCTGTCACGCCATGAATGCCTGATCTACACGGGCGCTTCCAGCGCGGAATGGCCCTTCCGCACCGGCCAGCGCTGGAAGACCGTCCACCCGCAGGGCCGCCTGCGATCCGACAGCGGAGAGGCCATCCTCCGCTGGGCGATCGACGGGTTGGGGCTGGCGGCGCTGCCGACCTTCCTGAGCGCCGACGCCATCCGCGACGGCCGGCTGATCCCGCTGCTCACGCCGTTTCCCATGCCCGAGATCGGCCTCCACGTGGTGCGCCCGCCCGGATCGCACACACCCCGCAAGGTGCGCGCGCTGATCGACGCGGCGGTCGAACGCTTCTCCACCGACGTGACCTGGGATCCCTGCCGGCTGGCCATGAGGGATGCCACTGAAAAGGATCGGGTTGATTAAGGATGGATCAGGCCATTTGCAGCCCGGCCCGGCCCATTCTCTCAGAAGGTGATGATGAAGTTGCCCCGGATGCCGTGATCCTGCGCGTTGCCGCTCATCTGGCCGGAATAGGACAGGCCGATGTTGGCGTTCTCCGCGACATCCATGTCCAGCCCCAGATCGACCACCAGCGCGTCCCGGTCGATCGGCGCGCCCGCCACCGTGAAGGCCTGCCCGCCCGCGAAGGCGAACCGCGTGTCGGGCGAGACATCGCCGAAGGCATGCCGCCAGCCCAGCGTGAGCCGTGCGTTGACGATGCGATTGTCGCTGAGCGCGATGCCGATGGCGCTGCGCAGGCCAAGGGTCGAATAGGTGGTGCTGTCCTGGCTGTCGAAGCTGGTCAGCGCCGCCGCGCCGCCGCGCTCGGTGAAGCCGTCGGTGTCGAGGCGCACGTAGGACAGGCCCGCGAACGGCTCCAGCGCCACGACGCCGAACTCCTTCGCATAACCCACCTCTCCGAACAGCTGCGCGGAGCGGGCCTGGTAGTCGCTGGTCAGCCTGTTGCTGAAGCCGGGGAACACCACGTCGCGCGTGGCGTCGACCTCATGCAGGCCATAGGTGCCGCCGAAGCGCAGACCGACCGCGCCGAACTGCGCGCCGCCGTAGAGCGTGGCGGTGTAGTTGTCGATCGAGGCCGAGGAGCTGCGCGCCTTGGCGGTGAGCGAGGTCGAGGTGTAGCCGCCCGCGAGGCCGATCCGCCAGACGTCGCCGACGGGCACATCCCCGCCCAGCACGAAACCGCCGAGCGAATGGTCGACGCGCGAACCCGCGCCGCCCGTGGCGGTGTAGCCCCAGGAGCCGAAGGCCTGCCCCCAGAACGACACGCCGAGCGCGCGGCTTTTGACGACGTTCTGCTCGGGCGCGTAGTTGAGCGCCATGCTGGCCTGCGAGGAGGTGTTGGCGAAGCCCTGCCGGACACGGTCGTTGGCGGCGACCCGCACATAGCGGCTGGCGTCGATCATGACCGTGCCGGCGCTGGAATGGGTTTCGCCGGACAGGGCGTCCATGGCCTCGCGCACGGCGTTGTCGGTCGGCAGGTTGGCGACCGCGTCATAAACCGGATTGCCGCTGCCGAGCGAATCCAGCCCGCCGCC
>JBEBSP010000150.1:0-6545 GCA_040394255.1 Agaricicola taiwanensis
CCAGCCAGGTCGGCTGCACGCTGAACTGCACCTTCTGCCACACCGGCACCCAGGCCCTGGTGCGCAACCTGACCGCGGCCGAGATCGTGGCCCAGGTCCAGGTGGCCCGCGACGACCTGGCCGAGTGGCCCTCGCCCAAGGAGGACCGCCGGCTCTCGAACATCGTCTTCATGGGCATGGGCGAGCCGCTCTACAATCTGGGCAATGTCGCCGACGCCATCGACATCATCGCCGACGGCGAAGGCATCGCGATCTCGCGGCGGCGCATCACCGTCTCGACGTCTGGCGTCGTGCCCGAGCTGACGGCGCTGGGCGAGCGCACCCAGGCCATGCTGGCCATCTCGCTGCACGCCACCAACGACGACCTGCGCGACGTGCTGGTGCCGCTCAACAGGAAGTATCCCATCGCCCAGCTGCTGGAGGCCTGCCGCAGCTATCCGGGCGTCTCCAACGCCCGCCGCATCACCTTCGAATACGTCATGCTCAAGGGCGTCAACGACAGCCCCGCCGAAGCCAAGGAACTGGTGCGCCTCCTGAAGGGCATCCCGGCCAAGATCAACCTGATCCCGTTCAACCCCTGGCCCAATTCCGCCTATGAGTGCTCCGATTGGGACACCATCGAGACCTTCTCGGAGATCGTGTTCCGCGCGGGCTACGCCAGTCCGGTGCGCACGCCGCGCGGCCGCGACATCCTCGCCGCCTGCGGTCAGCTCAAGTCCGAGACGCAGCGCCTGCGGGCGAAGGAGCGCATGGCTTTGGCCGCGGGAGCCGAAGCGGCGGCGGGTTGAGCCGATGTCCCACCTCGTCCTCCGCCTCTTCCTGATCCCGGTAGGCTATGTGCTCGCCGTCATCGCCGCGACGCTGGTGCTGATCGCCGTGACCATCGCCCACGGCACCCCGGCCGATCCCGTGGACCAGGGCGTCTTCACGGTGATGCTGTTTGCCTTCGCCCCCACGCTGTGGTGGATCGCCGGGCCGATCGCCACCGCCGGCTTCGCCATCGTGGTCGCGCTGGCGGAGGTCTTCGTGATCCGGTCCTGGGTGTTCCATGCGCTCGGGGGCGCGGCCATCGCGCTCACCACCTGGTCGCTGATGGAGATCGGCGAGAGCGGCCCGGTGTTCAGCGCGGTCGAGGCGGGCGCGGCGGGCCTCGCCGCGGGGCTGGTCTACTGGCTGGTGGCGGGACGCGGTTCGGGGCTCAGTTCGCCCGCGTCAGGAGCAGCTTGACCGCGAAACCGCCGAGCACGGTCGCGAACAGATAGTCCACGATCCTCGTCACCTTCGGCGATCGCCTCAGCAGCCCGGCGATGCGGTCCGCGCCGAGGATCATGGCGGCCGAGATGGGCGTCGCGATCACGATGAACATCAATCCCAGGAAGACCATCTTGCCCGGCGCGTGCGGATCGGACGCCGAGACGAACTGCGGCAGGAAGGTCACGAAGAACACGATGATCTTCGGGTTGAGCAGGTTGATGCCGAGGCCCGACAGGAACACGCGGCCAAGCGGCTGCGCGGCCTTGGCGACGCCTTCGCCGGGCGTGAAGGCCGAGCCGTGGCGGATCGCCTGGAACGCCAGCCAGACCAGATAGAGCGCGCCGACGACCTTCAGCACGGCGAAGGCCGTGGCCGAGGCAGCCAGCAGCGCCGACAGGCCGATCGCGGCCAGCAGCGTGTGGACCACGAGCCCCGCAGACGCGCCGGCATAGGCCGAGAATCCCGCCGCCCGCGACTGCGCCAGCGTCTTGCCCAGGAACAGCGTCATGTCCGGTCCCGGCGTCAGCGTCAGCGCGACGGCGGCGACCGCATAGGCGGCGAGGATGGCGAGGCTCGGGATGAAGTCCATGGTGAAGTCCCTCACGGCTGGACGAGGCCTAACACGGCCGTTTCGCCACCGCCAGATATGCGCGCTTCCACCTTCGTCGCAGCCCGGCTATCGTGCGCATCCCGCGTATCAAGGTGCTCCCCCATGCTCAAGTTCATGTCACGTCTCGCCCTCATCCTCGGCCTCGCCGGCAGCCTCGCCGCCTGCGGCGTCAACAACGTGCCGACCTATGAGGAACAGGCCAGGGCGGCATGGTCCGAGGTCCAGAACCAGTATCAGCGCCGCAACGACCTGATCCCGAACCTGGTGGAGACCGTCAAGGGCTTCGCCGCCCAGGAGCGGGACGTCCTGACCTCGGTGGTCGAGGCCCGCGCCAAGGCGACCCAGGTTCAGATCAACGTCGACCAGCTCACCGATCCGGAAGCGCTGAAGCGGTTCCAGGAGGCCCAGCAGCAGCTCTCGGGCGCGCTCGGGCGGCTGCTCGCCGTCAGCGAGAACTACCCGGACCTGAAATCCAACCAGAACTTCCTCACCCTGCAATCCCAGCTCGAAGGCACCGAGAACCGCATCGCCGTGGCGCGGCGCGACTACATCGACGCGGTGCGGGTCTACAACACCGAGCTGCGCACCATTCCGGGCCGCTGGATCGCGGCCTTCCTCTATCCCGAGGCTCAGCCCATGGCGACCTTCACGGTGGCCGAAGAGGTGACCCGCAACCCGCAGGTCAAGTTCAATTGAGGCTTGCGGCGGCCATCGCGGCATTATGGCTGGCCTGCGCGGGCGTCGCGCAGGCGGCGGAACCCGATTTCCCGCCGCTGACGGGCCGCGTGGTCGACGCCGCCAACCTTCTCGACGCCGCCGACGAGGCCGCGATCGAAGCCAGGCTGCGCGCCCATGAGGACAAGACCAGCACGCAGTTCGTGGTGGTGACGCTGCCCTCGCTGGAGGGCTACGACATCGCCGACTACGGCGTGCGCCTCGGGCGGCATTGGGGCATCGGGCAAAAAGGCGTCAACAACGGCGCCCTGCTGATCGTCGCCCCCAACGACCGCGCCGTGCGGATCGAGGTCGGCTACGGCCTCGAAGGCACGCTGACCGACGCGCTCACCAGCGTCATCATCAACGGCGCGATCCTGCCGCGCTTCCGCAACGGCGACTTCCCCGGCGGCATCCGCGCGGGCGTGGACGATGTCCTGACCGTGCTGGACGGCAACGGCGAGGAATTGCGCCAGCGCGCCGTGGCCATGAGCGCGCCGGACCAGGACGACTGGATCGCCTTCGCATTCGTGGCCTTGATCCTGGGCCTGTGGGTGCTGATCCTCGTGACCAATTTCCGGCGGCACGGCTGGAAGGGCCTTCTGGCCGGCGGCGGCGGATCGTCGAGGTCGTCGCGCGGCTGGTCGTCCGGATCGTCCGGGGGATTCCGCGGCGGGGGAGGCTTCTCCGGCGGCGGCGGATCGTTCGGCGGCGGCGGATCGTCGGGGCGCTGGTGATGAGCCATATCCTGAGCCCGGCCGAACACGACCGCATCACGCAGGCCATCCGCCGGGCCGAGAGCCTGACGTCGGGCGAAATCTTCGTCGTGGTGGCGCGCGCCGCCGGTGACCACCGGCTCTGGGGCGTGGTCTGGGCCACGGTCCTGGCCCTGCTCATGCCCTGGCCGCTGTGGCTCTCGGGGCTGACTTCCATGCCATGGCCGCTGGCGGTTCAGGCCGGCGCCTTCGTCATCGCCGCGCTCGTTCTGTCGCAGCCCGCCATCGCGGTACGCCTCACACCGCGAAGCGTGCGCGCCGCCGCGGTGCGCACGGCGGCGCTTGAACAGTTCCTCGCCCACGGCATCCACACCACCGGGGACCGGACCGGCGTTCTCATCTACGTCGCATTGGCGGAGCATGGCGTCGAGATCATCGCCGACGCGGGAATTCATGCCGCCGCCGCGCCGGAGACGTGGAACGGCGCCGCCGACGCCATCGTGAAGGCGGCGCGGGATGATCGGCTGGCGGACGGGCTGACGGCTGCGGTCGGCCTGTGCGGCGAGACGCTCGCCCGGCATTGGCCGCCCGTCGACGGCGACCGCAACCACCTTCCCGATCGCGTCGTCGTACTCTGACGGGGCGCAAAGTGCCTCTGTTTCGTTAGTGTATCAAGCTGGCATTCGGTTTTTGGCCGCGCTATGCCAAGGTTGCAGGATAAATCATCTGCATAAAAACCAAGGGGGGAATACGTCATGGGCGGCATACCAGCAGATTTCGCCAAGGCCCTTCTGGCGCGTGCCGTGCCCGAGGATCTGGCGGCGCTTTCCCCCGAAGCCCTGGACATCCTCGTGGCGGAGGCCTGGCGGCATCTGAAGGGCCGCAGACCCGGCCAGCATCACGTCCGCGTCTACAATCCGCACCTTCCCGAAGGCATGCCCGAGATCACCGTGATCGAGGTCATCAACGACGACATGGCCTTCCTGGTGGATTCCGCCATCGCCGTCCTCAACGAGCGCGGGCTCGACACCCGTCTGGTCGTTCACCCGATCCTGGGCGTCGAGCGTGACGCCGATGGCGCGCTGACCGCCTTCCTCGGCGACGCCAACCGCGCGGAAGCCGAGGGCACGGCGCGCGAAAGCCTGATCCACATCCACATCGATCCGATCGATTCAGACGAGGCCCGCGACGCCCTCGCGGCCGAATTCGACCGCGTGTTCACCGATGTGAGGCTGGCGACATCCGACTGGCAGGCCATGACGGCGCACGTCGCGGCAACCATCGCCGATTTCCGTGAAACGCCGCCGCCCCTGCCCGCCGACGAGATCGGGGAGGCCATCGCCTTCCTGCAGTGGCTGATCGACGAGAACTTCACCTTCCTGGGCTTGCGCGAATACGCCTATGTCGCCGATGCCGACGGCGGCCGCCTCGCCCCTAAGGAGGAGGCGGGACTGGGCATCATGCGCGATCCGGAGCTGCGGCTCCTGCGGCGCGGCACCGAGCTGGTGGCCATGACCCAGGAAATCCGCGACTACCTGCATGAACCGGTGCCGCTGATCGTCACCAAGGCGAGCGTGCGCGCCCGCGTCCACCGCCGCGCGCACATGGACTACATCGGCGTCAAACTGTTCGACGACGATGGCCGCCTGACCGGCGAGCTGCGCATCGTCGGCCTGTTCACCTCGACCGCCTACACCCATTCGATCCGGAAAATCCCGCTCCTGCGGCGCAAGATCGATCAGGTCGTCCGCAAGGCGGGTTTCGATCACGAAAGCCATTCCGGCAAGGCGCTCACCAACGTGCTGGAAGGCTACCCGCGCGACGAGCTGTTCCAGATCGATCCCGATACGCTGTCCGATTTCGCCTTCGATATCCTGAGCCTTTACGAGCGGCCGCGCGTCAAGGTCCTGCCCCGGCCGGACAAGTTCGACCGTTTCGTCTCGGTCCTCGTCTTCATCCCCCGTGACAAATACGACAGCGATGTGCGCGCCCGTGTCGGCCGATATCTGGCCGCGACCTATGACGGCCGGGTCTCGGCCTTCTATCCCGCCTTCCCGGAAGTGCCGCTCGTGCGGGTGCATTACATCATCGGCCGCTACGGCGGCGAGACCCCGCGCGTGGACCGCGCCCGCCTCCAGGCGGGCGTCGCCGAGGTGGTCCAGACCTGGCCCGACAGGCTGCGGAGCGCCCTCGCCGCGATCCACGCCGGTCCCCATGCCCGCGCGCTGGGCGAGCATTACGCCCACGCCTTCTCCCCCGCCTATCAGAACCTCTATGACGCAGGCGTCGCGGTGAGGGACATCGGCGTGATGCAGGGCCTGACCCCGAAGCATCCGCTGGCGATCGACTTCCTGGAACAGCCGGGCGAGGCCGGCACCCGGCTTCATCTGCGCATCCTGTCACTGGGCGCGCCGCTGCCGCTGTCCACGCGCGTCCCCGTCCTGGAGAACATGGGCTTCCGCGCGGTCGACGAACGCACCGATCGGATCGGGCCCGTGGGCACGGATGAGGCCTCCATCATCTGGCTGCACGACATGACGCTGGAGCGCGCATCCGGCGGCGATGTCGATCTCGACGACGGCGGCGAGCGGCTGGAAGCCCTCGCCATGGCCATCGCCGGCGGCCGCGCCGAGAACGACGGCTACAACACCCTGACTCTCGAAGCGCGCATGCATTGGCGCGATGTCGCCGTGCTGCGGGCGCTGTCGCGTTATCTGCGGCAGGCTCCGGTGCGCTACAGTCAGGATTACATGTGGGGCGTCCTGATCCGGCACGCTGCGATCGCCTCGAAGATCGTCGCGCTGTTCCATGCCCGCTTCGACCCGGCACACACCGACGAAACGGCGCGGGACGGCGAAGAGAAGGCCATCCTGGCTCAGATCGAGACCGATCTCGGCATGGTGGCGAGCCTCGACGAGGACCGCATCCTGCGCCGTTTCGTCAACCTCGTGCAGGCCATGGTGCGCACGACCTTCTTCCAGCGCGAGGCTGACGGCCGACCGCGCCGTGTCATCGCCTTCAAGTTCGAGAGCCGCAAGATCGAGGGGCTGCCCGCGCCGCGCCCGCTCTATGAGATATTCGTCTATTCCCCGCGCGTGGAGGGCATCCATCTGCGCTTCGGCAAGGTCGCGCGCGGCGGCCTGCGCTGGTCCGACCGGCCGCAGGATTTCCGCACCGAGGTGCTCGGCCTGGTCAAGGCGCAGCAGGTCAAGAACGCGGTGATCGTGCCGGTCGGCGCCAAGGGCGGCTTC
>JBEBSP010000151.1:0-6500 GCA_040394255.1 Agaricicola taiwanensis
CGCTGGGCGACGCGGCCGCAGCCGATGTGGGCGAAGACGATGTCCTTCTCACTCATGCTCATGCATCCTTCGTGATGGCCGCTTCCGGCCCAAGTTGAAGCTCGACCACGCGGGCGTACCAGGGGGCCGAGGCCATCAGTTCGTCGTGGGTGCCCGTGCCCAGCACACCGCCCGCCTCCATGACCACGATGTGGTCGGCGTGGCGGATGGTGGACAGGCGGTGGGCGATGATGACCACCGTCACCTCCCCGGCGGCCTGGAGGTCGGTCAGCGTCTCCTGCACGGCCAGTTCGGTCTCGGCGTCGAGCGCGCTGGTGGGCTCGTCCAAGAGAAGGATCGGGGCCTTGCGGGCCAGCGCCCGCGCCAGCGCGAGGCGCTGCTTCTGGCCGCCGGAGAGCAGGACGCCACGCTCGCCCACCATGGTCTCGTAGCCGTCGGGAAGTTTCTCGATGAACTCATGCGCCCGCGCCGCCTTCGCCGCCGCGACGATCTCCTCGCGGCTGACCTCGGCGTCGGTGTAGGCGAGATTTTCCGCGATGCTGCCGTCGAGCACGAGGCTGTCCTGCGAGACCATGGCGATGTGCCGTCGCAGGTCGGCCAGCCGGATATCGCGGGCGTCCACGTCGTCGAACAGGATCGCCCCGCCGGTCGGATTGCGCAGGCGCGGCAGGAGGTCCATCAGCGTCGACTTGCCCGCGCCGGAGGGACCGAGGATCGCCGTGGTCTTGCCGGCGGGGATTGAAAAGCTAACGCCGCGCAGGGCAGGCACGGCGGCCGTCTCCTCGCCCCGACCACGGTAGTCGAAGTCGATCTTGTCGAAGCGGATGCCCTCGCGCAGCGGAGGGAATGCCTTTGTGCCGCCGTCGGTCTCGCGCGCGGCGGCGGCGTCGAGCGAGAGCCTGTCGATGAAGGCGAAGCTGCCCATGTAGGCGGCGATGTTCTGGACGCTGCTGGCGATCTCCTGCCCCACGGGCATCAGCCGCAGCACCGCCGCGAGGAAAACGGCCAGAATGGCCAGCGGCATTTCCAGCACGTTCAGCGCGACATAGACCAGCGCCAACGCGCCGATCACGGTGCCGCCCTCGATCAGCGCCGTGAGCCGCGCGGCCTGACGGCCGATCTGGACGTTGAGGCGGCGCAGGCTGGCGTTGCGGGTGGCGAAATCCCCAGCTTCGTGATGAGCCTGTCCCATGACCTTTATGAGCCGAAGCATGCCGAAGCGCTCGGCGGCGTAGCGCGTGATGCTGTCGTTGCCCCTGGCGATGCGCTGGCCGGTGCCGGCGCTGGCGCGGGCCGCGCGGCGGGTGAAGAACAGCGTCGCCAAGAGGATCAGCGCAACCCCGATCACCGTCGCCTGCCAGGACAGCACCGTCAGGACCGCGCCATAGATCGAAACGCGCAGGAGCCCGCCGATCAGGTTTTGCACCGCCAGCGCCAGCATGCCCGCGCGCTTGGCCTCGGAAAAGATGACGTTGATGAAGCTGCCCGAGCGAAAGCGCTCGATCAACGCGACATCGGCCTCGGTGAACAGTGTGAAGACCCGCGTGGCGATGCGCTCCACCGCGCGGTAGTTCAGGAAGGCGCGGATCGAGGCGGTGGCGTAGTTCAGGATCTGGCGGACGAAGACCACCGCGCCCGCCGCCAGCATCAGGCTGCCGAGCGACAGCGGTACACCGAGGCGGGCAAAGACCGAGGCGATGGCGGCGAAGACCTCGGACCGCTCGGCGATGGCGGCGGGGGTCTGGCCGCTCTGCATCAGTTCGATGATCGGATAGACCAGCGCGAGGCCGACGCCCTCCACCAGGGTGGTCACCACCACGAGGGCGAGAACGCCCACAAAGGCGGCGGGCGGATAGCCCAGGAACTCGGGGCCATAACGCAGCCGGTCCCACCAGCCGAGTTCGCCGAAGGGCCGGGTGCGGCCCCGCAGCGGATCGTTGGAAACCGTCACGCCGCCAGAACCTCCCGTACGGCGTCGAGATTGTCGGTCTTGCCTTCCTTCAGGATGAAGCGGACGATTTCCTCCATGCCGTGCATGACCATCAGCGCGGCCCAGATGCGCGGGCGAGCCGCGATCAACGCGCGACCCTCGGGCCTCGTCCAGTCGGGCATGAAATAGGCGTCGCCGTGCATGGGCACGCCCAGCGATGGGCCGACGCCCTCGGGCAGGCGGTCGGCGAGGCCGGCGGGGCGGACGCTGCGCATGGCCAGATCGAACAGGATGTAGCCGCGATCCTGCATCAGCTTGCCGATGTCGAACAGCAGCCCCTGCCCGGTGTAAAGCTCCGCGCCGGACACCTCGGACACGACGATCAGCGGGCGCGAGACCTTTGCTGCCTCAAGGATCACCAGCTCGCTGCCCTGGGTGTCGAGCTTCATGTAGTCGATGGCGCGGCCCAGCTCGCGCTCCACGTCGTCCAGCGTCATGGCGCGCAGCGAAGGCCGCGCCAGTATCTCGAAGCGGCTGTGGTCGGCGGAGTAATAGGACAGCGCCGCGCCCGAAGGCTCCAGCATGCTGGCGTTGGCGGGGTTGAGCGTGCAGTTCAGCACGGCCTCGCCGCTGTGCCCGGCGATCAGGGACTCCACCACCGCGTAGCCCTCGCCGCGCAGGCGCTCGGCCTCCACGTTGTCCGGCTCCACCATGATGACGTCGAGCGAGGGGCGGTAACGGTCGAGGTAATCGGCCAGCCCGCCACGCGCGCCGATGTCCAGCGTCACGATTCTCCGGTCGGCGAGGCGCGCGACCTTGGCCGCTTCGTCGCGACTGTAGACCAGCGCGCGCTCGGACGAGCGGATCGCTTCCGACAGGCGCGCGCCTGGCACCAGCTTGGCGTAGACCGAACCGGCGGTGATGATGGCCTTGGCGGCGAGGGATTTCATGGCTGTCTCGCGAAGATGATGTTGCCCCGGCCCTTGTTGACCCAGGCCGCCGGGCGTGGGGCGAAGCCCGCCGCCTCCAGCAGGGTGTAGACCGGCGCGGCTTCGGAGTGCTCAACTGCAATCTCGATCAGCACTTCCTCCAGCTCCGGGCGGGCCAGAACGCGGGTCATGCCGCGCACCACCGCCTCCTCGGCGCCGTCGATGTCGATCTTGATGAAGCGCGGGCAGGCTCCGTCCGCGACCGCCGCCAGCGCCTGATCGAGCGCGATGCCCATGGAGCCCTGCACGAAGGCGGGCTGGAAGCGCTCACCGCTTTCGCTGATGGCCTCGCCCGCCGCGTGCTGCGAGCCGCCGGCGGTGATGGCGGTCAGGTTCAGTCGGATGGGGCCGGTCTCGGCGGCGATGGCGTAGGGCCAGGCGGAGATGCGCTCTCCCATGCCGTTCAGGACGATGTTGCGCACCAGCGCGGCAAAATTCTGCGCCTCCGGCTCGAAGGCGACGACACGCGCGCCGCGCGCCACCGCCGCATAGAGGCTGTAAACTCCGATGTTGGCGCCGATGTCGACGAGAAGATCACCGGGGGCGAGCCGGTCGAGCCACTGGATGGTGTCCGGCTCCTTGGTGAGGAAGCCGGTGGCGCGCGCATGCTCCATGCGCGAGGAGACGCGCAGGCGCACGGGATGGCCCGCCGCGTCCACCGTCACGCTGTCGTCGAACTCCTCGCGCGCCTCGATCATGAGACGCCGCCAGCGCGGACTGCGATAGGCGCGCTCGGCCGCCGAGATCAGCGGCCGTGTCAGTTTGCGCAAACTCATGAGGCGCGCCGCTCCCGCGTCTGCCCGCGCTGATGCGGGCCGGTGATGGTTTCATGGGCTGGAACGTCGGAGTTGATGGCCAGAAGCGAAGGCTCGACGTCCAGCACCGCCGCGATCTCAGGGTAGCCCTTCGCGATCCAGTCCGGCCCCAACCGCTCAACCAGCGCCCGGATGAAGGTGAGGTCGGCGGGGTAATCCACCGTCAGGCGCAGGCCCTCGCGCGCGGCATCCTCGGCCTCGATGTTGACGCAGCGGAAATGGTGGCCTTGCGTGAACACATGCACCAGCACATGCTCGCGGTCGAAGGGATCGGTGGCCTCGGCGTTGGCCGCGTCCAGCGCCGCGCGGGAGACGAACTCCACGTCGAAGCCGTGCGGCCAGGAGCGCGGGCGGCAGTTGGAGGCGTAATCACAGCCCGGCTCGGCTTCGAAGGCGGCCAGAACGCGACCGATGACCTCGGGATCGATCAGCGGGCAATCGGCGGTGACACGCCCGATCACGCCGAGGTCGAAGGCCGCCGCCGCGCCCGCGAAACGGGCGAGCACGTCGTCCTCCGGCCCACGCCAGAGGCCGACGCCGTCGAGGCCGTTCACCAGTTCCGCGACGGCATCGTCCGCCGGACGTTCGGTGGTCGCCACGATCACTTGGTCGACGCCCGCCACGCGCGACAGCCGCTCCACGACGCGCGAGAGCAGCGGCTTTCCGTCAAGATCCGCCAAGACCTTGTCGGGAAAGCGCGTCGAGCCCGTGCGGGCCTGGACGATGATGCCGGTGCGTGTCGTCACGTCTGGTTATGCCGTTGTTGCTTCGGGCGAAATATCCGCGGCCCATCCTTCGAGACAGCCGCTGCGCGGCTTCCTCAGGATGAGGTCTTTGGGTGTGGAAATGTTCATTTATCAGAGTCTTTCCTACCCACCCCCCTCATCCCGAGGAGCCCGCAAGGCGGGCGTCCCGAAGGATAAGGCCACACGGCGCTCACATCGGTGCGGCGGGCTTGTCCGCGCCCGCGAAGGCCGGAGCCTCGCGGCGGCGGATCAGTTCGTTGCGCATGCGGGCGAGACGCCCGTTGGCTTCCACGGGATCGATCAGCACGTTGAAGTTGAACGACAGGCGCTTCTTGTCCGGCCCGCAGACCAGCGGCGAGACGCCGTGCAGCGAGTTCTCGGACTTCACGAAGCCGAACAGCCGGTTGGGCCTGAAGGCGCTGGAGAAGATCGTCTCGGTCTGGCTGAAATCCAGGCTGCGGTTCATCCAGTTCTTGTCTTGCGCCGGGTTTTTCGCCCGATACATGTCGGTGGTGCCGCCGAACTCGGGCTTCCAGTCGTCGTCGGCGAAGTAGAGCAGCAGGCTGACCATCTTGGCCGGGGCGTCGGTGTGCGGATGGAGGTAGGCCCCGTCCTCCAGGATCGAGAACTCATAGCCGAAGGTCACCGGCACGTCGGCCACCGGGATCAGCGTCTGGCGGTCGCGGCGGCGCCAGCGGCGCAGGCCTTCAAGCCCCCGCGCCTTGCGCAGCGCGGGCTTCAGGAACTGGTTGAGATCGGCGAGGTAACGGTCGCTGTCGAGGAAGGTGGTCAGGTCGCGCCAGACCTCGGTCTCGGCCACGAAACGCGCCACCGCCTCCGGATTGCGGTGCAGGCTGAAGACCTGCTTGTTGTTGCTGTAGCGGTCGGTCTTTTCGCCCACGGGGAAGCTGGCGCGCGCGGCCTGGAAGATGTCCTCGGGCAGGTAATTGTCGATGTAGAAATAGGGGAAGGGCTCCAGCGCCATGGTGACGTCGCGCCCCGTCAGAAGCAGTTCGTTGCGCCAATCCGCGCCGCGCGCCACGGGGGTCGCCGTTCCGGTCGTTGCCTGCATGCTCATGCCGCCGTCTCCACTCGCTCGAAGAAGCTCTGGAAGAAGAGCTCCATGGTGATGAACTTCCAGACGAAGAAGGAATTGCCCAGCGCCTCTTCCTCCACATAACGCGCGTAGTCGGCGCGCAGGGCGGCCAGATCGACCAGCCCGCGCCGCGCCAGCGCCGCGCCGGGGTCGAGCAGGGCATCCACCTCGGTCTTCAAATCCCGTTTCAGCCATTCGCGCTGCGGCGTCGCCACATAGAGCTTCGGCTGCCGGAGCAGTGCCTCGTTCTTATGCCGGTCCACGAGGCGGCGCAACGGGGCCTTGGTCTGTCCACCGGCAAAGAGCGCGGAGACGGTAAGGCAGCTCATGGCCTCCACCAGCGGATGGTCGAGATAGGGCACGCGGATTTCCACGCCCGAGGCCATGTAGCAACGGTCCTGCCAGCGCAGCAGTTTCGGCACCTTGATCCGCGTCAGGTCGCGCCACATGGCGGCGCGCACCGGATCGCCGGGGACGGGCGCGGGCGCGGCCAGACGGGGCGTGCGGGCGAAGTCCGGCGTGACATGGCGGCTGGCAAGCGACGTGCCGTCCGGGGCCTTCAGGCGCGGCTCGCGGGCATTGCCATGGGCCAATGCCTCCGGCCCGCGCGGCCACCCTTCCGGGTCGGCCTCGTGGAAGGCGCGCCACAGTGCCTCGGCCTCCACCGTTTCGCCGCGCCGCCACAGGTCGGCGACGGCGGCTTCGGCATAGTATTTATAGCCGCCGAAGACCTCGTCGGCGCCCTCGCCCGCCAGCAGAACCTTGCAGCCCGCCGCGCGGGCGGCCTGCGCGTTGCGCCAGTGGCCGAAGATGCCGACGCCGCCGATGGGCAGTTCGATCTCGGCGGTGGCGCGCGGCAGGTCGGCCCACATACCGTGGGCGTCGACGGGCGTTCTCACCCAGCGGGCATCGTCCGGCATCACG
>JBEBSP010000152.1:0-6443 GCA_040394255.1 Agaricicola taiwanensis
TCGCACCGGCTGACGCTGGAGGAAATCCTGCCCTTCTTCACGAAGAAGCCAACGGGCCCCGCGACGATGAAGATGCAATTTACCGCCGACTGATCGCCGGGCCCAGTTTCGGCTTTCCCGGCCAGACCTGGCCAGCTAAGAAAGCCTGCATCAGGATAGAGGGAGCGCGCGTTTGGCCAAGTCGATCAGAACGATGGAGGATTTTTCCGAGTTCGTCGGCCTGTCCCGGCCCACGGTGTCGAAATACTTCAACGACCCCTCATCGGTGCGCAAGAAGACGCGCGACGCCATCGAGGAGGCGCTGAAGAAATCCAGCTTCAGGCCGAACATTTTCGCCGTCAACCTCAACCGGCGCCGCTCCAACATCATTGGCGTCGTCATCCCGAATTCGATTGACCCGTTCTACATGGCTCTGACGCGCCGCATCGAGCTCATCGCCAACGAGGCGGGTTTTCTCGCCTTCGTGCTTTCCTCCGATGGCCGGGCGGAAATGGAAGACAGCGCGATCAAGACGTTCAAGTCGATGAACGTTGCCGGCGCAATCATCGCGCCGCTCGGCAGGCGCTCCCGCCAGACAACGCTGGAACAGCTCGGCCGGTCCATTCCGCTCGTCTATGTCGACTCCCCGCTCGACGAGACCTCCGCCTTCGTCGGTACCGACAACCGTCAGAGCTTCGGACTCATCGTCGACTACCTCTGCCGCTCCGGCGAACCGCCCTGCTATTTCGGCATGCCGCAGGTCAACACCAATGCGGCGACCCGCCAGACTGCCTATCGCGAGGCGATGACGCGTCTTGGCGCCGAGCCGCGCATCCTTTCCCTTTCGGATTCCGTGAGCTGGGATTTTGAGGGCTTCGCCTTCGAGCAGGCGAGCCATCTGCTCGAAAAGCCGGAGCAACTTCCGACCCGCACGATCCTCTGCGCCAACGACCGCCTCGCCTTCGGCGTCATCGCCGCCGCGTGGCAGAAGGGGCTGAGGGTCGGCCACGGCGCGGATTGCGACCTGCGCGTGGCGGGCCATGACGATCATCCCCTGTCGCAATACGCCTGCCCGCCGATCACCACGGTCGCACAGAACTACAACGAGATCGGTCGCATGGCGATCGAGCTGCTTCTCCACAAGCTCGACGAAACCAGCGACCCCGCCGACGGGCGGGACCAGATACTGCTCAAGTCGGAACTTATGCTGCGCCGCTCAGCTTAATGCCTTGAGCGGACGCGACCGTGCAGACGTAAAAGCGGACTGCGCAGATGAGGTATCAGCGCACGCAGAGAACAGCACCGCTTATGGTCCAAGCAGGGAGCCCTTGAAGAGGCCGAGCGGCATTGCCGTGGTGTCGATCACCACAACATTGCCCGGTCTGAAACAGACCGCTGGAGCTAGGCATCCGCGCCCTCCAGTTCGCTCGGCGCCTCACCTCTCCTTTTCAATCCGTCGCATGGAACCCACCATCGGCAATATGGGCCGTCGCACGCCTATCGCTAGGGTCGCTTCAGCGAACGCTCCTCCTGCGAAGCCAGAACAGCAACCTGCCGCAGCTTCGTACGACTTTTGCGGTCTTATGTCTGGACGCCCGCATTTCGATGTCTTTCTTCGCCCCATGAGCCCCTCAAGATTGATCACTTTCTGGGGCGCCTAATTTGCTTGCCGGCAAGATCGATTCTCGATTGTCGACAATCGATTCCAGTGCTAAATGTCATCAACGGAGGATGTAATGAAAATTGACAAGCTCAGTTTTGTGGATCGGGCGGCGGCACAACTTCGAAGTGAGATTGTGCACGGGAGGCTTCTGCCTGGTGAGCGCCTGACTGAAATCGACCTCTCAGAACGACTTGGCACCGGCCGCGGCACGGTTCGCGCAGCCCTTTCGATCCTGGAGGCGGAGGACCTGATCGTCAGGCAGCCCTATTCGGGATGGTCGGTTCGAGACGTTTCCGAAAAGGAACTATGGGAAACCTATACGCTTCGCGGGGCGCTCGAGGGCCTGGCTGCACGCTTGGTCGCGATCACCGTAGACGAGGCAATTGAGGCGAAGATCAATGCTGCGTTTGAGCGCCTCCAAAGTGCAGAATCCAGCAAAGACGGCGGCGAACGTGTCGATGCCGATCTCAATTTTCATCGAACGATCGTCGACCTTGCTGGGCACGCCAGTTTGGCTCGCCAGTATTTCGGCCTCTCCAACAAGGTGGAGTGGCTCTACCGCTGGTCGGAAACCCATTGGCCGAGCAGAATTGACCTGACGAGCTGGCATCGGCCGATCGTCGAGGCAATTCTGGCACGAGACCCACTCGCAGCCGAAAAGGCCATTCAAGATCACGGTGAAGCAAGCCTCGCTGACGATTTGCGTGATTTTGCTGAGCTTCGACGCCAATCCGCATAACAGCCAATCATCAGGATCAATCATCCGTTCACCAAGGGAGGAACTATGAAATTTCCATCTGATTTGCGTTGGTCTCCGACGCGTCGCGACGTCTTGACTGGCGCGGCTAAACTCGGACTTGCAGCGACACTTGCAGGGACTGCATTTGGAAGCGCTCGTGCCGAAACTCCCCAAAAAGGTGGGACGCTACGGTTGGCACTGGCTGGCGGAAGCTCCAACGATACGCTTGACCCCCGAACATTTACCGAGCCGGTGGTACGCAATATTGGCGTTTCAATCTGCAACAAGCTGGTTGAAATATTGCCCGACGGGCAAATGGCCCCCGAACTCGCGGAAAGCTGGGAGACGAAAGGCGGCTCGACCTGGATCGTCACCTTGCGAAAGGATGTCACCTTTCACAATGGCAAGACCCTAGAGGCAGCCGACGTCATCTATTCGATCAACCTTCATCGCGGCGATGGGAGCAATTCGGGCGCGAAAGGCATTTTCAGTGCCATCAAGGAAATCAGGCTCGATAACAAAACGCAGATCACCTTCGAACTGGAGCAGCCAAACGCGGACTTCATGGCGTCATTCGCCGATCTTCATGCGCTGATCGTCCCGGAGGGGTTCACTGATTTCAACAATCTGGTGGGAACTGGCGGTTATATTCTGGAGACATTCCAGCCCGGACTTCGCGCGACGGTCGGGAAAAATCCAAACCACTGGAGATCGGATCGCGCGCATGTAGACGGCGTCGAATTTACGGTGGTGAATGATGCGACCGCCCGGGTGACAGCGCTTCGCAGTGGCGCGGCGGACATCGTGAACAGAATCGACCGGAAGATCGTCAAGCTATTGGCGAATGTTCCCAATGTTAACGTCGTTCAGAGCCCGGGCGGGTTACATTGGACATTCGTTGCGCTCGCCAACGCAAAGCAGACGTCGGACAACAATGTACGGATGGCTTTGAAGCACGCTTTCGATCGCCAGAAAGTCCTGGATTCTGTTTTCTCGGGTCTCGGGTCCATTGGAAATGACCATCCGGTGCTGCCTTCCAATCCCTATTATAACGCGGACTTGCCGCAGCACGGGCTGGATCCAGACAAGTCGAGATTCTATCTGAAAAAGGCAGGGCTCGACCAACTCACGCTCGACCTATTCACCTCGGATGCCGTGTATCCTGAAGCCCTCGACATGGCCGCACACTTCCAGAGCTCGGCTGCCGGAGCGAACGTCAATCTGAATATCGTACGCAGACCCGCAGATGGCTACTGGGCAGATACCTGGATGAAGGTTCCGTTGTGTATGTCTGTCTGGTTCACGCGCCCAATCGACCAGACATTCTCGCTTACATACAAATCCGGGGCTGCCTGGAACGAGTCCTTCTGGTCCAACGAGAGGTTCGACAAGCTTCTTGCGGAAGGCCAGGCGACATTGGATTTCGACAAGCGCAAGGAAATCTACGGCGAGATGCAGGCCATTCTTCATGGCGAAGGGCCGAGCGTCATTCCCGTTTTCGCAGACTATCTGGACGCGAAAGGGAGCCGTGTGCGTGGCTTTGAACCAAGTGTCGTCTCGGACCTGTCGGGCGACAAGGTTGCCGAACGCGTCTGGCTGGTGGACTGAGCCATCAAGCGCACGTTGCGTCCAATCTGACGTGTGGGCGCTGACATCGAATGGGCTGCATTGTCTGAAGGCGGAACGCGCTTACGGATCCATGCTGAAAGCCTGAACCTTCATAAAGTTCACTACATTGCGGGTGAAGGGACCTACCCGACACCCGCAATGTAGCCTTTTGTCTTGAGGAGAAACATCTTGTCACTGTCGCCTCTTTGGACGGACATTGAATGGAACCGCGACGGGCGGCAGGATTCATTCCTGAACCTGGAACACTCTGTCCATCGCTCGGCATATGGTATCATTCCAATTCCTGTTTCCCTCTTCAAGAAGGGGAGCGGGCCGACGCTGCTGTTGATGGCGGGATCGCATGGCGACGAGTATGAGGGGCAGGCGATCCTCACGCGTCTCATCCAGACCCTCGACTACAAATCGATTTCCGGCCGCATCATCGTGTTACCCGCAGCGAACCTGCCTGCAGCCATGGAGGGGACGAGAGTTTCGCCGTTGGACGCCGGCAACCTCAACCGTTGTTTCGGCGACGTGTTCTCCGACAGCCCGACTTCCCGCATCGCCGACTACATCACGAACGTCATCCTTCCGATGTGCGACGTGGTTTTCGATTTCCATTCGGGCGGCAGTTCGTTGGAGTATGTGCCCTGCACCTATGCAAGCGTTTCCGGTAACACGCAAAAGGTGGCGCAAACGCTGGCAGCGCTTGAGTTCATGAATGCTCCCATTGCGTGGATACATAAGGGCATTCCGCAAGGGCCGGAGGCCGGGCGTGCGGCGTACCGAAACGACGTCATGTATCTCAGCGGCGAGTTTGGCGGTGGGGGGAAGATTTCCCGACAGGCGGCATGGGTCGCCGAACGGGCGATTTATCGTTTGATGGCACATTTGGACCTTGCGCCATTGTCGTCGAAATGGAGCGAGCAGCTCGAAGCCCGGTTGATGCGTGCATCCCAGTCACACTATTTTTATGCCGACCGCGACGGCGTTTTCGAACCTGTGGCCGATCTCGGCGATGAAGTCCGGAAAGGCGAACTGGCCGGGACAATTCTCAATCCGGAAACACCGGCACTGCCTGGCACGCAAGTAATCTTTCCTGGGTCTGGAACATGGATTTGCACCAGAGCGATAGGCAGGGTTCGCCGCGGCGACTGCCTTGGTCACCTTCTCACTGATGTCTCCCGCCAAGAAATTCTGGTTGCAAACAATGAACAATAAAGACTTCCGGTCCGACAATGTGTCGCCTCCGGCTTCCGAAATCCTGGATGCGGCGTTTCGTGACTCCCATGCCTGGATGGACGCATATTCCGACGACCAGATCACTGGTCGCGTGGAAGAGCGACTCGCGGCCATATTCGAGTGCGACGTTGCGGCGTTCCCCATCCTGACAGGGACGGCGGCGAATGCGCTGGCTCTTGCAACGATATCCGGACGTTTCGGGCAAATCCTCTGCCATCGGTCATCGCACATCAATATGGATGAGTGCGGCGCCGTCGAGTTTTACACGCAGGGCAACAGACTTAAGCCGCTGGACGGAGAAGGCGCCAAACTGGACGTCGCCACTTGCGTCCGCGGCTTTGGAGCCAGCGACGACATCCATCAACTTCGTACCACGGCACTTTCCCTCAGCCAGGCAACCGAATTCGGAACATATTATTCAGCGGACCAAGTGGGACAACTCGGTAATTGGGCCAAGAGCCGTGACGTTGCGCTTCATATGGATGGCACACGCTTCGCCAATGTTGTCGTCGCATCTGGATCGAGCCCTGCCGAGCTTACCTGGCGTTCCGGCGTTGATGTCTTATGTCTTGGCGCAACGAAGGGTGGGGCCATAGGCGCGGAAGTCGTCGTCTTCTTTGATCGTGAGATGGCCCGTGACTTCAAGCGGCTGATGAAGCGTTCCGGCCACCTTGCCTCGCGCCTATGGTTTTTGGCGAGCCAGCTCGACGCTTATTTCCAAAACGATCTCTGGATAGCCTCGGCGCATCACGCAAACGCGATGGCAAAGAGATTGGATGAGGCGCTCCGACAAAATTCATCGGTTACTCCGCATTTTCCGGTGCAGACCAACATGGTTTTCCTGAAGGAGGCGGCCTCAGTGTATGAGCGCCTGCAAGCCTCCGGCTTGAAATTCTATGTGATAGAAGACGAGAAAGAAGGCGCGCTGGCGAGGTTCGTCACGTCTTATGCAACCAATCCAGACGACGTCGATAGACTGGCCGAAGTGATAACCAGCATGACTCGCAGCTCCGAATAGGAAAATTTGGATCACCCCACGGGGAGGGCACCATCCCGGAACACGTTCTGTGCTGGTCGATACAGTTAGACCTGGCTTGGAGCCGTATCATCAGAACCACATCGACAACTGCCGGCTGAGCGCCAACAGCGGACACCCGCCAATCGATGCATCATTGACAACGCCGTAAATATCCGTAAATCTGGATTTATGGA
>JBEBSP010000153.1:0-6398 GCA_040394255.1 Agaricicola taiwanensis
GAGCTTCAGGAGCGCCCAGCGGCCGGTTTCGTCCAGTGCGTCGAGCCAGGCGGCGAGGCGCTTGGGCAGGTCGCTTTTCGAGGTCTCGTGCAGGCCCGAAACGATGTCGCCCAGCGTCGGGACGGTGTTGGCGCGGGTGGCGCCCGGCCACATCAGCGCGACGGTCTCGGCCAGGTCGCCGACGTAGTCGTAGGACAGGTCGAACAGAACCGGGTCGGTGCGCTCCATGACGAGGGCGCGGATCAGGCCCGGCTTGGCGTTCCGGAACGACAGCGCGCCGGTGAGCGCCGCCAGCGCCCAGCCGCGTTCCGGGTCCGGCACCGCGCGGAAATAATCCGCCATCAGGCGCAGCTTGGCGTTGCGGCGCGGCTCGTAGGCGAGGCGTTCGAGCAGTTCGGCGAAGCGGTTCATGCCTCCGCGCTCCCCGAGACCTCGGCCACCACCGCGCCTTCGCCTTCCTCCTCGTCGCCATAGCCGACGAGGCGCAGGGGCCTGGCCTTCAGCCCCTGCGTCCCGCACCAATGGACCAGCGCGTCCTCCTGGCCGTGGGTCACCCAGATCTCGCCCGCGCCTGTTTCCAGAATGGTCCTCTGGAGATCGTCCCAGTCGGCGTGGTCGGAGACGACCAACGGCAGCTCGATGCCCTTCTGGCGGGCGCGGGCCTTGACCCGCATCCAGCCGCTGGCGAAGCAGGTCACGGGATCGGGGAAGCGCCGCGCCCAGAGGTCCTGCGTGGCCGAGGGCGGGCAGATGACGATGGCCCCGCCCAGCGTCTTGCGCTCGTCGGCCTTCACCGGCCGCACCTCGCCGAGGTCGATGCCGCGCGACTGGTAGAACTCCGTCAGCCTGACCAGCGCGCCGTGGAGGTGGATCGGGGCGTCGTGTCCCGCCTGGCGGGCAAGCGCCATGATGCGCTGCGCCTTGCCGAGGGAATAGGCCCCGACGAGGTGGGTGCGCTCGGGGAACAGCCGGGCGGAATGGACCAGCTTTTCGGTTTCCGCGAGGGCGGGCGGGTGGCGGAACACCGGCAGGCCGAAGGTCGCTTCGGTGATGAAGAGATCGCAGGGCACGGTCTCGAAGGGCGCGCAGGTCGGGTCGGTCTCGCGCTTGTAGTCGCCGGATACGACGGCGCGGAAGCCGTTCCATTCCAGCCTTATCTGAGCCGAGCCCAGCACATGGCCCGCCGGGTGGAACGAGATGGTGACGCCGCCGATCACGATCCGCTCGCCATAGGCCATGGCCTGCCGCGTACCGCAGAAGCCCTCGCCGTAGCGCACGGCCATGATGCCAAGCGTCTCGTCGGTGGCCAGCACCGCGCCGTGGCCGGGACGGGCATGGTCGGAATGGCCATGGGTGACGAGCGCCCTCGGCACCGGCCTCACGGGGTCGATGTGGATGTCGGCGGGCGGGCAATAGAGGCCGCGCGGCGTGGGGCACAGGAGGTCTTCGGGGCGCATGGTTCCCCACTAGATATGCTTCCGCGCGCCGGTGGAAAGAGCCTGCCCGGTCAGGCGGGCGGCATGCGGGCGCGCCGGATCATGCCATGGACGATCAGCACGACCCCGATCCCCAGCACGATGCCGGAGCCGATGAGGCTCGATTCGAACCCGCCGCCGGAGGCTGCGATGTAGCCCGCCGCCGCGGGTCCGATGATCTGCCCGACGCTGAAGCCGGCGGTCATCAGCGCGATGCCGCGCCCGCCTCCGCCCGCCTTTCCCAGCGGGAAGGCCAGCAGCGGGATTCCGCCGAAGGTGCCGCCGAACAGCGCGGCGGCGACGATCGCCGCCCAGGCGGCGTCGCTGAAGGCCGGCAGCACGACCCCGATGAGCTGGGCGACATAGGCCAGCACCAGCGCCAGGGCGATGCCGATGCGCTGGCCGGCCCAGGCCCAGAGGAGGCCCGCCGGAATGGCGGCGAGGCCCGCGATGACCCAGGCATAGTCGGCGACGGCCTCCAGTCCCGGCCGGGACTTGAGGATGGCGACGATGAAGGTGGAGAAGACCGAATAGCCCAGCCCCTCGCAGGCATAGGCCCAGAACAGCGGCATGAAGGGAAAGGGGCGCGGCGCGCGCAGGGCAGGTCCGGTTCCCGCCACGGGTCTATGGGTCCAGGGGCCGATCCAGCGCCAGGCCAGCGGCAGGGCCAGCGCCGCCATGGCCCCCGCCGCCATCCAGAGCCTGTCCCAGCTCAGCATGTCGGCGGCCAGCCGCACCAGCAGGCCCGACGCCACCATGCCGAGGCCGACGCCGCCCCAGAGCCAGCCCGCCTTGCGCGGCTGGCCGATCAGGGCGACCGCATCGAAGACATAGACCGAGGCGAGGATCATGCAGGTGGCGCTGGCGATGCCCGACAGGGTGCGGATCACGATCCAGGCGGTGAAATCGTCGGTCAGGCCCATGGCGAAGGTCGTCGCCACGCTGGCGACGAGCCCGATGCGGAAGACATGGCGCCGCGCCGGCTCGCTCACGACGAAGGACATCAGCACGGAGCCGATGAGGTAGCCGATCAGGTTGAGCGAGCCGAGCAGCCCGGCGGCGTCGGGGCCGAAGCCTTCCGCCGCCTGCATCAGCGGCAGCACGGGCGTGTAGAAGAAGCGGCCGATGCCCATGGCGAGCGCGAGCGTCAGGAAGCCGCTGAGGACCATGGGCATGACGGAGGGCATGGAATCTCGCTCGGGAAGGGAAGGGGGATGGAAGCGGCCTCCATCCTATGCCCCATCGCATCGCGCCGAACAGACCACATATAGTCATGGTTCAGTGCGGAGCCCTCATGACAACCGGGTCGATTGACGGATGACGCGAGTGTGCCCGATGGTGCAACGCTGGCGGGAGGAGCTGATGAAGATGCTCATAGCATTGATGGCGGTGGCGCAAATGTTCGGTGGGATCGTCGTCTTTCTGGATTCAAAATCCGCGATTCACGAAATCCTGGGAGCGACGGCATTCGGCTTCGGCGCCTGCTGCCTCGCGCTGGCGTCAATCATCGATGTCTTGCAGAGGCAGCATCGTCTCATGCCGGGGCAGCAGGCGGCCCATCCGAAGGAACAGCGGCCGTGACCGCGATCGCATCTCCGGCGCTTGCGTCAGGCCTGGAGCGCGTCATCGTGCTCGATACGGAAACCACGGGCCTTCTTCCCTACGACAGGATCATCACGCTGGCGGCCATCTGCATCGAGGGCGGCAAGGTTCTGACGCGGGGGCTCCATCTGATCTTCGATCCACGCAAGGATAGTCATCCTCAGGCGGAAGCCGTTCATGGATGGGATAACTGGACGACGCGGTATCAGGATTTGTTCGCCGACCACGCCGCCGCTATTCGCGCGTGGCTGAGCTGGGGCGACAAGCTTGTCATGCACAATGCGGAATTCGATATGCGCTATGTCCAGCGCGAACTTCGAAAGGCCGGGCAATCGCCGCTGGAGCACATGATCCACTGCACGCTCGAAGGCGCGCGGCGCACATGGGCCAACCAGAGGTGCGGGCTGGACGACTGCGTCCAGCGCATAGGCATTCCCAGACGGCCGGTTCGGCACAATGCGCTTGAGGACTGCTTTCTCACAGCGGCGCTCTATCTCCACATGCACGGCCATGCCTTCACGATGCCAGCGCCCGCGCACTGGCCCGGTCCCACGAACTTGCGCGCCTGTGAACCGAGACCTGCCGGCGCTCTCCCGCGCCGCACAGCCAAAAGGCCGCGTTACGCATCCGTGACAGCCTGACCGGAAGGCGGGCTGGCATCCGGTGGGTCGGATATCCATATATCCACGACCCAACGTCGAGCGCTCATGACCCCGGAAGATGTCGCCCTTCCGCGATTGCCGGAAACTTTCCACTCCTGGTTCGCCTCGCGCGGATGGACGCCGCGCGCGCATCAGCTGGAACTGGTCGGCCATGCCCGTCCGGGCGGCGCCGTGCTGCTGATCGCGCCCACCGGCGCGGGCAAGACGCTGGCGGGCTTCCTGCCCACGCTGATCGATCTCGCCGAAGCCCCACGGCCGCGCCGGGGCATCCACACGCTCTACATCTCGCCGCTGAAGGCGCTGGCGGTCGACATCGCGCGCAACCTCGACGCGCCCATCGCCGGGATGGGCTTGCCGATCCGGGTCGAGACCCGCACCGGCGACACCTCTCAGGCCAAGCGCCAGCGCCAGAAGTCCGATCCGCCGGATGTGCTGATGACCACGCCGGAACAGCTCGCCCTGCTGCTGGCGAGCGCGGGGGCGGAAAAACTGTTCGGCGGCCTGCGCCGCGTGGTGGTGGACGAGCTTCACGCCATCGCGCCGACCAAGCGGGGCGATCTCCTGTCGCTCGGCATCGCGCGGCTGAGGCGATTGTCGCCGGAGCTTTCCATCGCCGGCCTCTCGGCCACGGTGAAGGACCCCGACGACCTGAGGCGCTGGCTGGCGGCGCATCCGGAGCATGGCGAGCTGTCCGACCTCGTCACCGTGGCGGGCGGGGCCGCGCCGGACATCGAGGTGCACGAGACCGGGGAGCGGCTGCCGTGGTCGGGCCATGCCGCGCGCCACGCCATTCCGGCCATCCATGAGGCCATCAAGCGTCACAGGATGACGCTGCTGTTCGTCAACACCCGCTTCGTGGCCGAGTTCCTGTTCCAGGCGCTGTGGGAGATCAACGACGACAACCTGCCCATCGCGCTCCATCACGGCTCCCTGGACGTTGCCCAGCGCCGCAAGGTGGAAGCCGCCATGGCGGCGGGCAGGCTCCGGGCCGTGGTCTGCACCTCCACGCTCGACCTCGGCATCGACTGGGGCGATGTCGACCTCGTGGTGCATATGGGCTCGCCCAAGGGCTCGTCGCGGCTGCTGCAACGCATCGGCCGGGCCAATCACCGCATGGACGAGCCGTCGAAGGCCATCATCGTGCCCGGCAGCCGCTTCGAGGTGATCGAATGCGAGGCCACCCGCATCGCGGCGCTCGCCGGTAGCCAGGACACCGAACCGCTTCGTCCCGGCGCGCTCGACGTTCTTGCCCAGCACATCCTCGGCATGGCCTGCGGCGCGCCGTTCGCGGCCGACGACCTGTTCGACGAGGTCCGGACCGCCGCGCCCTACCGCGATCTCGCGCGCGCGGGCTTCGATGATGTGCTCGCCTTCGTGGCGACCGGCGGCTATGCGCTGAAGAGCTACGACCGCTTCGCCCGCATCCGGCAGACGAGAGAGGGGCTGTGGCGCATCGCCAATCCGAAGGTCGCCCAGCAGTACCGGATGAATATCGGCACCATCGTCGAAAGCGACATGCTGAAGGTGCGGCTCGTGCGCTCGAACAGGCGGCTCGCGGCGGCTGGCGTGACCGGGGGAGTGGGGCGCGGCGGACGCGTTCTGGGCGAGATCGAGGACTATTTCGCCGGGACGCTGAGGCCGGGGGATACCTTTGTCTTCGGCGGCGAAATCCTCCGATTCGAGGGCATGGCGGAGAACGAGGTGCAGGTGACGCGTTCCTCGGCCGATGCGCCGCGGGTGCCCTCCTATGCCGGGGGGCGGATGCCCCTGACCACGGACGTCGCCGCCCTTGTCCGGACCATGATCTCCGATCCCAGGAATTGGCACGGATTGCCGAGCCAGGTGCGCGAATGGCTGGAATTTCAACGGATTCGTTCCGTTCTACCGGGCGCGGGCGACCTTCTGGTCGAGACCTTTCCGCGCGCGGGGAAGAACTGGCTGGTGTGCTATCCCTTCGAGGGACGCAACGCCCACCAGACGCTGGGCATGCTCCTGACCCGGCGCATGGAGCGCGCCGGGCTGAAACCCATGGGCTTCGTCGCCAATGACTACGCCCTGACCGTGTGGGGCCTCGGCGATGTCAGCGCCCGCATCGCCGCCGGGCAGTTCTCGTTGGATGAACTGTTCGACGAGGACATGCTGGGCGACGACCTTGAGGAATGGCTGCTGGAATCCTCGTTGATGAAACGCATGTTCCGGGCCTGCGCCATCATCTCCGGGCTGATCGAGAGGCGCTTTCCAGGACAGGAGAAGACCGGCCGGCAGATGACCGTGTCATCCGACCTGATCTATGATGTGCTCCGGCGGCACGAGCCCGATCACGTGCTTTTGCGCGCCGCGCGGGTCGATGCGGCGAAGGGCTTGTTGGACATCGTGCGCGTGGGCGACATGCTGTCCCGCGTGAAGGGCCGAATCGTCCACCGTCCGCTCGACCGCATCTCGCCGCTGGCGGTGCCTGCGATTCTTGAGATTGGACGCGAGCTGGTGTCCGGCGAGGCGCAGGACAGCCTTCTGAAGGAAGCCTCCGACGCGCTGGTCGAGGAGGCCATGGGAACAGCCGATGTCTGAAGCCGCCCGACGACACGACGACTTCGCCCCGACAGGCCGCGGGCTGTGATGGCGGTCGCGGGCGTGTCCTTCGAGATCGATCCGTCCGGGG
>JBEBSP010000154.1:0-6373 GCA_040394255.1 Agaricicola taiwanensis
CCACCGCCAAGGGCATCATCGTGATGAACACGCCCTTCGGCAATTCCATCACCACCGGCGAGCACGCCATCGCCCTGATGTTCGCGCTGGCGCGCGAAATCCCGGCGGCGGACGCCTCGACCCAGGCGGGCAAGTGGGAGAAGAACCGCTTCATGGGCGTGGAGATCACCGCCAAGACCCTCGGCGTGATCGGCTGCGGCAACATCGGCTCCATCGTGGCCGAGCGTGGCATCGGCCTGAAGATGAAAGTCATCGCCTTCGATCCGTTCCTGTCCGAGGAGCGCGCCCAGACGCTCGGCGTCGAGAAGGTGGAACTGGACGAGCTGCTGGCCCGCGCCGACTTCATCACCCTGCACACGCCGCTGACGGAGAAGACCAAGAACATCCTCAACGCCGAGAGCCTTGCCCGCACCAGGAAGGGCGTGCGCATCATCAACTGCGCGCGCGGCGGCCTCGTCGATGAGGAGGCCCTGCGGGCCGCGCTCGACAGCGGCCATGTGGCCGGGGCGGCCTTCGACGTGTTCGTGACCGAGCCCGCCAGCGAGAACGTGCTGTTCGGCCACCCCAATGTCATATGCACTCCGCATCTTGGTGCCTCCACCAACGAGGCGCAGGAGAACGTCGCGCTTCAGGTCGCCGAGCAGATGGCCGACTACCTCGTGCGCGGCGCCATCAGCAACGCGGTCAACTTCCCGTCGATCTCGGCGGACGAGGCCCCGCGCCTGAAGCCCTTCGTGGCGCTGGCGGAAAAGCTCGGCTCCTTCGCGGGCCAGCTCACCGAGACCGGCCTCAAGGGCATCCGCATCGAATACGAGGGAGCGGTCGCGGCCATGAACACCCGTGCGCTGACCTCCGCGGCGGTGGCGGGCGTGCTGCGTCCCATGCTGGAGGACATCAACATGGTCTCGGCCCCGACGGTCGCCCGCGAGCGTGGCATCGCCATCGAGGAGGTGCGCCGCGAGGACGCCGAGAACTACGACAGCCTGATCCGCCTGGTGATCGAGACCGAAAAGCAGACCCGCTCGGTCGCCGGCACGGTCTTCGCCGACGGCAAGCCGCGCATCATCGAGATCAAGGGCATCTCGGTCGAGGCGGAGTTCGGCGCGTCCATGCTGTATGTCACCAACAATGACCAGCCGGGTTACATCGGCGCGCTCGGCTCCACGCTGGGCAACGCCGGCGTCAACATCGCGACCTTCAACCTCGGCCGCACCGCGCAGGGCGGCGACGCGATCGCCATCGTGCAGGTGGACGGTCCGATCGGTGACGGCGTCGTCGAGAAGGTGCGCGCGCTGCCGCAGGTCAAGCAGGTCAAAGCCTTGTCGTTCTGAGGCAGGTGTTCCTGAAACGCGGAAAGGCCGGGCTCGTCGCCCGGCCTTTTTCATTGGAGATGGCCGTCAGGGTTCCGGCTGGGCGAGCGGCGGCTTGCGGACCTGGCGCGTCGCCAGGATGATCCCGGCGAGAATGATGGCGTAGCCGACCGCGTGATAGAGCATTGGCCGCTCACCGAGAAACAGGATCGCGATCACCGAGCCGAACAGCGGCATCAGATGGAAGAAGGGACCGGCGCGGTTCGCTCCGATCAGTTCCACGCCGCGGTTGAAGAAGAGATAGGCGATCAGCGAGGGGAACAGGATCACATAGGCGAAGACGGCGACCGAGGTGGGGCTCCAGACCGGGCGCGCGCCGGTGCCGACTTCCCAGAGGAAAGCAGGCGTCAGCATGATCGCGCCGAAGATGATCGTCGTGCCGAGGAACGACAGCCAGTGGATTTTGGGGCGCTTGCGCAGCATGGCGGAATAGAGCGCATAGATCACCTGCGCGCCGAGGAAGAGAAGATCGCCGCGGTTCAGCTCGATGTGCAGGAGGACGCGCGGATCACCCCGGCAGATGATGAGGATCACGCCGAGCAACGACGCCGCGATGCCGATGGTCTGCCGCCCGGTGAGCCGGTCGCGGAACAGCGTGAAGCTCCACAGGGCGATCAGCACCGGGCCGGTCGATTGCAGCAGCAGGGCGTTGAGCGCCTGGGTGTAGGTCAGGCCGATGTAGGCGATGGTGTTGTAGAGCGTGACGCCGGTGAGGGAGAGCAGCGTCAGGATGCCGAGGTTGGCGCGGATCACCGGCCAGTCGCGCCGAATGTAGGGAACGGCGAAGGGCAGGATGATGATGGCCGCGCCCATCCATCGGACCCAGGCCAGGGTGACGGGAGGGATCGTGCCGGCGATGAAGCGGCCCAGCACGATGTTGATCGCCCAGAACAGCGAGGTCAGCGACAGCAGGACATAGGGTCGATCGAACAGAAGGCCGCCAAAGCGGTGTGCGAGCGTGGTCAAGGGAATCTGCGAGCCTGTGCGGATGCAACACTATGCGCGGTCTAGACCTCAAGCAGGGCCGGGTCAAACAGGCTTTCGGCTAAGAATACGTTTGAAAATCGCATGCGCATTATCGCAAGGCCGGGCCAAGGCCGGGCATGACGAAAACGCGGAAACCGATACTTTCCAAACGACCTCCAAGAACGAATGTGAATGGTGTTCGCCCATGGGGCCTGCACCGCGAAGCCGTCAGTTAGTGCTATGGTTTCGATGCCGTCGCCTTCGAGGCGATCGCGCAGCGTGGACACATCCACCCAAGGGTCGTTGATGACGGCAGGACGGTTCGCATGGGAGTTCTCCTTTGCGGTGATCCTGATTTCAGCATGATCATGGCCGACCACAAGGCGGCTGTCATTGCGCCGCGGCACGTTCGATTTTGTCACGCTGCTTATCCAATACTCGTCTTTACTCACCCAGCATGATCCGTTACGACGCACGGGTGCCTCGATTCCTTGAGGGAGTCGGGGTTTTTCGCGCGTGAAAAGGATTGGACGAGCGAATGGCGAACGTCGTCGTGGTCGGCGCCCAGTGGGGCGACGAGGGCAAGGGCAAGATCGTTGACTGGCTGTCGGAAAAGGCAGAGGTCGTCGTGCGCTTCCAGGGTGGTCACAATGCCGGGCACACGCTCGTCATCGATGGTGTCACCTACAAGCTGTCACTGTTGCCCTCCGGTGTCGTCCGGTCCGGCAAGCTGTCCGTGATCGGCAACGGTGTCGTGGTCGATCCGCATGCGCTCGCCAGTGAGATCGAGCGCCTGACCGGGCAGGGCGTCAGCATCTCGCGCGACACGCTGCGGGTCGCCGACAACGCCACGCTGATCCTGTCGCTCCACCGCGAACTCGACGCGCTGCGCGAGGACGCGTCCAGCGCCGACGCCAAGATCGGAACCACCAAGCGGGGCATCGGCCCGGCTTACGAAGACAAGGTCGGCCGGCGGGCGATCCGCCTGATGGACCTCGCCAATCTCGACAGCCTCAAGGGCAAGATCGAGCGGCTGCTGGCGCATCACAACGCCCTTCGGCGCGGGTTCGGACTGCCGGAGTTCACGACCGAGGCCATCTACGAGGAACTGGCGTCGGTCGCGCCCAAGGTCCTGCCCTATATGGACGCGGTCTGGGACCTGCTCGACCAGAAGCGCCGGTCGGGCGCGCGCATCCTGTTCGAGGGCGCGCAGGGCGCGCTCTTGGATGTCGACCACGGCACCTATCCCTTCGTCACCTCGTCGAACACGGTGGCGGGACAGGCCGCGACCGGCTCCGGCCTCGGCCCCAAGGCCATCGGTTATGTGCTGGGGATCGCCAAGGCCTATACGACCCGTGTCGGCGAAGGTCCGTTCCCGACCGAACTGCACGACGACATCGGCCGCCGGATCGGCGAGCGCGGGCGCGAGTTCGGCACCGTCACGGGCCGCGCACGCCGCTGCGGCTGGTTCGACGCCGTCACGGTCCGCCAGACGGTCAAGACCAGCGGCATCGACGGCATCGCGCTGACCAAGCTCGACATCCTCGACGGTCTTTCCGAGATCAAGGTCTGCACGCGCTACCGTCTCGACGGACGCGAAATCGACCGTCTGCCCGCAAGCCAGGGCGAGCAGGCGCGCGTCGAGGCGATTTATGAGACAATCGAGGGCTGGTCCGAATCAACCGCCGGCGCGCGGTCCTGGGCCGATCTTCCGGCCCAGGCCATCAAATACGTGCGGCGGATCGAGGAATTGATCGGCTGTTCGGTGGCGCTTCTTTCGACAAGCCCCGAAAGAGACGACACGATACTTGTTCAAGATCCGTTCCAGGACTAACAGGCCGCTGCTTTTTCGTTGCATAGTGACGGGAAGGCCCAGAACATACCGGCGAGCGACATGGCCGATTACTATCCCGTACTCTCCCGCGCTGTCGCGGGTCTCGACCAGAACACCGGCGAAGCCCGGCGCGCTGTCTACGAGCGCGCCCGCACGGCCATCGTCAAGCAGCTGCGCAGCTACGATCCGCCACTGTCGGAATCGGAGATCACGCGCGAACGTCTTGGGCTGGAAGACGCCATACGCCGCCTTGAGGCGGAACAGCGCGGCGCGGGGGGCTACGGAACCGCCCCGGCACGGGCGGCCAATGCGGTGGAAGACCTGCGCAAGGCTGCCGCCGAAGTGGAAAGTCTTGGGCCGGCGACCATGGCCGCCCAGTCCAGCGCCATCGCGGACAAGGCTGTGCTGGATCGCCCTTCCAGCAACGATGCCCCGCGGGTCGAGCCGCGGTTTTCGGACGGGCCCTCTCAGGGCAACGCAACCGACTCCTCTTCCCCGCGAACCGATGATGGTGGCGCCGGGAGCAACCAGCAACCGACTGAAGCGCCGCGCCGCGCGCCGGCTGTCTTCGCCATCGTCGCCATCGCGCTGCTGGCGGCGCTGGGTGTTGGCGCCTATGCCCTGCGGGATCGTCTGTCCGGTTCCGAGGAGCAAATGGCGGGCACTTCCAGCGCCCCGCCCAAGATTTCCGACCGGGTGGCCGCCGATGTCGAGCAGGATGGCGCCGAGCCGTCCGCATCCGAAGCCGAACCTGTGCCTGGCGAGCAGGCGACGCCGAACGCTGAGCCCGGCGCGACCACGGCTTCACCAGACACTCCGCCAGCCACCACGGCGCCGCAGCAGGAGGCCGCACCAGCGATCGCTCCCGTCGCGCAACGGGCGGTCCTCTACGAAGAAAGCCCGGATCAGCAGGCCGGCACCGCCGTTCCCGGAACCGCGGTCTGGAAGCTGGACGAGGTCACCAACAATGGCGCGGCCGAGCCGCAGATTCGCGGCGACATCGATGTTCCGAATCGCAACATCAAGATCGTCATCCTGATCCGCCGCAACACCGACCAGACCTTGCCGGCGACACACACCGTCGACATGCAGTTCACGCTTGCGCCTGAGTTCGCCAACGGCGGCGTCGCCAACGTACCGGGTATCCTGTTCAAGCCCGGCGAGGATGCCGGCGGCACCGCGTTGCAGGGGCTGTCGGTCAAGGTGATGAACGGCTTCTTCCTGATCGGCCTGTCCAATGCTCCGAACGACAAGACAGCGAACGTCAAGCTCATGCGCGACAGTTCCTGGATCGATCTGCCGCTGCTTTACGAGAATGGCCGTCGCGCGGTCCTGAGCATCGAGCTTGGCACGCCCGGCCAGGCCGCTTTCGATGAGGCGCTCGATGCCTGGGACAAGATCACGGCGCCGGGCGAGGGCGCAGCGCCCGCGCCGGCTCCTTAACGATTGTGGCCGGGATCGCCCCGGCCACAATCAAGACCTGGTGGATACATCTTCCCGAAAAATCAGGCGCCGGCTTCGATTGCCGCCACGCCTTCGCGAACGGCCTTCTGGACCTTCTCAAAAGCCCGGACCTCGATCTGGCGCACACGCTCGCGGCTGACGCCGAATTCGTCCGAGAGAGCTTCCAGCGTCAGGGGATCGTCCGCCAGCCTGCGGGCTTCGAAAATCCGCCGTTCGCGATCGTTGAGCACGGTCAGCGCCTTGGACAGGGCGGAGCGCCGGTTGTCCAGTTCCTCGCTTTGCGACAGCAGGGTTTCCTGACTGTCGCTCTCGTCGACCAGCCAGTCCTGCCATTCGCTGGAGTCCGCTTCGGCGGCCCGCACCGGGGCGTTCAGCGACGAGTCGCCCGACAGCCGGCGGTTCATGGAGACGACGTCGGCTTCCGTCACGCCGAGACGCGTCGCGATGGTCTTGACCTGCTCGGGATGAAGATCCCCGTCCTCAAGCGCCGAGATCTGGCTTTTCGCCTTGCGGAGGTTGAAGAACAGCTTCTTCTGGTTCGCCGTGGTGCCCATCTTCACCAGCGACCACGAGCGCAGGATGTACTCCTGGATCGCGGCCCTGATCCACCACATGGCATAGGTTGCCAGGCGGAAGCCCTTGTCCGGCTCGAAGCGCTTCACCGCCTGCATCAGGCCCACGTTCCCTTCGGAGATGACCTCGCCGATCGGCAGGCCGTAACCACGGTAGCCCATGGCGA
>JBEBSP010000155.1:0-6364 GCA_040394255.1 Agaricicola taiwanensis
TGTCCGGCGGCGAGATCGAGGTGCTGGGCTATCGCGGCATGAAGGAATTCGAGATCGCCTTCGAGGAGTTCGAGGTGCCCGCCGGCAATCTTCTCGGCGGGGTCGAGGGGCAGGGCTTCAAGCAGTTGATGAAGACCTTCGAGGCGGCCCGCATCCAGACCGCCGCCCGCGCCATCGGCGTGGCGCAGAACGCCTTCGAGCTCGGCACCGGCTATGCGCTGGACCGCATCCAGTTCGGCAAGCCGCTGGCGAGCTTCCCGCGCATTTCCGACAAGCTGGCGCTGATGGCCGTCGAGATCCAGATCGCGCGGCAGATCACCCATTTCGCCGCGCGCGAGAAGGACGGGCATCGCCGCTGCGACCTCGAAGCGGGCATGGCCAAGCTTCTGGCCGCGCGCGTCGCTTGGAGCGCGGCGGACAACGCGCTGCAAATCCACGGCGGCAACGGTTTCGCGCTGGAGTACCAGATATCGCGGGTGCTGTGCGACGCGCGCATCCTGTCGATCTTCGAGGGGGCCGCCGAAATCCAGGCGCAGGTGATCGCGCGGCGGCTTCTGGAAACAGTTTGAACCGGCTATGGCTGGACCCGCGTCCCACGGATGGGTCGCACAACCAGCGGGGCAGGCAGCATGTTCTGGGATTTCAGCGTCGGACGCTCGATGGTCATGCTGGCGCGCACATGGCCCTTCCTCGCGCTGCGATTCACGGTCTATCTCGGCGTGCTCATCGCCTACCTCGCGGCGACCGGTGGCGGCGCGACCTTCGGCTGGGGGCTTGGTTCGCTGGGCGACGGCGACACGCGGGCGGCCGGGGCCTTCTACGGAGGCCTCGCGGGTTTCGCATCCATCAGCATCGCACTCTACTGGTTCCGGGAGTATTTCCTCTATCTGGTGAAGGCCGGGCACATCGCCGTCTTCGTGCGGCTTCTGGACGGCGCCGGCCTGCCGGAAGGCGAGAGCCAGATCGGCCATGCCCAGCGCGTGGTGCGCGAACGCTTCCTGGAGGCGAGCGTGCTGTTCGGCGTCGATCAAGTGGTGAAGGGCGTCATCGCCGCCATCACCGGCATGGTCGGCTTTCTGGGAATGCTCCTGCCCATCCCCGGCATCCAGGGGCTCATCGGCTTCCTGCGCGCCATCGCCAACATCGCCGTCGGGCTGATCGACGAGATGGTGCTGGCCTATGCCATCCGCACCCGGTCCGCCAACCCCTGGGACAGCGCGCGAACCGCCACGGTGCTTTACGCGCAAAACGCCGCGCCGGTGCTGCGCAACGCCGTCTGGCTCGTGCTGATCGGCTGGCTGCTGACGGGAGCCGTGTTCCTCCTCGGGCTCGCGCCCATGATGGCGCTCGCCGCCCTGATGCCGGGCCAGTGGACCGGGATCGGCGCCGTCTTCGCGCTGATCGGCGCGATCTGCCTGCGCCTCGCCCTGTGGGAGCCCTTCGCCGTCGCCTCGCTGATGCAGGTCTATTTCAAGGTGATCGAGGGCCAGTCGCCGGATCCGGACTGGAGCGCGCGGCTCGATGCGGTCTCGGCCAGGTTCCGCGACCTCGGCCGCCGGGCCGCTGGCGCATCGGGATGGGAACAGCGGGGCGCGTCGGACGTTTCCTGAGCCGGGGGTTTTATCCGTTCAGGAGGAAAAGATGACCGGTGTCCGCATTCCCTACAATGCCCTGGTTGTGGTGGCCGATGGCACGAAGGCCCTGTTCCTGCGCAACAAGGGGGATGGCGCTCATCTCGACCTCGCCGTGGACGATGTCATGACCCAGGACAATCCCCCGACGCGCGAGCAGGGCGCGGACCAGCCCGGGCGCTCCGGCAATTCGGTCGGCTCCCACCGCAGCGCCATGGAGCAGACCGACTTCAAGACCCTTGGCGAGGAGAAGTTCGCGGTCGAGATCGCCGAGAAGCTCTACAAGGGAGCCAACAAGAATGTCTATGACCAGCTGGTGCTGGTGGCCGGCCCCAACCTGCTCGGGGTGCTGCGCCGGGAACTGCATCAGGAGGTCACGCGGCGGATCGTCGGGGAGGTGCCCAAGACCCTGACCGGACATGACGTCGGCGACATCGAGAAGGTGCTGCGCGTGCATTGATCCCGTCGAGCCATTGGAGGACGAGCCCATGAGTGACGTGACAGTCGGACCCTTGCGCCTGAAATCCGTGATGATCCTGGTGGGCGCCTTCGCGCTGTGTTTCGCGGCGGCGCAGCTCGGGTCATGGGCCACCGTCCCCAACCTGCCGTGGTACGGCGGGCTCCAGAAGCCCGCCTTCAACCCGCCGAACTGGGCGTTCCCCGTCGCCTGGAGCATTCTTTATGCCCTCATGGCCATCTCGCTGTGGCGCGTGGCGACGGTGCAGCCCCTGGACCCCGGCTTGCGCCTTCGCGCGATCGGCGTGTTCCTCGTCCAGCTCGCCATCAACACCACATGGTCCTTCGCCTTCTTCGGCCAGCAGAGTCCGGCGCTGGGGCTGGTGGTCATCGGCATCCTGCTTGTCGCCATCGTGATTACGATTTTCGTGTTCCAGGGCATCGACCGGCTGGCGGCATGGCTGCTGGTGCCTTATCTGGCATGGGTCGGCTTCGCCAGTCTGCTCAACTCCTCGATCTGGCTGATGAACGCCTGACCACCGGAGCATGTTCGGACGGATCATGGATGTAGCTTACTATTTCCTCATACCGGTCGCGGTCATCGCGGTCGGGATCGTGCTCGTCATGGGGCTCGTCAACATGATGCGCGGCGGCAGCGCCCAGCGCTCGCAGGAACTGATGCGCTGGCGCGTCACCCTGCAGGCGCTGGCCATCATCGTCATGCTGGGCGCGCTCTACTTCGCAGGTCGCTGACGCGGCGTTGCCGTATCGCCACGTCCCGCGCAAACCTTCACACCGATGTGAAGGCACCCCTCGCGGACCGGATACGGCTGTGGTAAGCCCGGTGAGACTCAGCTTCCGGGGTTCCCCTCATGCGCCGCATTCTCTGCCTCGCCGCCATGGCTCTCGCGGTTTCCGCCGGCATCGCCCGCGCCGCCGACGCGCCGGCCCCCGCCGTGCCGATGTACGGATCGGCCCCGGCCTCGGGCTGGCGGGTGCTGGACGAGGTGCGGCTCGGCGTCTTCGCCCATGACATCGGCAGCCCCGAGGAGGGGTCCGTCGATATCAACGGCGAGTTGCTGTCCAGCCGCCTGCCGCTCATCAACCCCATGTCCAACTGGGCCTGGCTGAGCCCGCGGCTGCATGTGGGCGGGACGGTCAACACGGCGGGCGACACCAGCCATGCCTATGCGGGCCTCACCTGGACCGTGGACGTCACGCAGCGCATCTTCATCGACGCCAGCTTCGGCGGCGCGATCCACAGCGGCGAGACCGGCCTCGTGGTGCCGGTGGACCGCAGCAGCCTCGGCTGTTCGCCGCTGTTCCGCGAATCGGCCTCGCTGGGCTACCGGGTGACGGACAACTGGAGCGTCATGGCCAGCATCGAGCACCTGTCCAACGCCGGCCTCTGCGACAACGGCAACCGTGGGTTGACGAATTACGGCGCGCGGGTCGGCTATCGTTTCTGAGAGACCGTTTGAAAATGGGTGATGCCGGGCTGCAAACGGGGTGGCTTTCTGCGCTTCGGTGCTCACATATCGAGGTAGGCTCCGCTCCGGTGCTCGAAAAGCCCCGTTTTCGCCACGGCCTGACTCATTTTCCAAACGGTCTTTGAGAAAATGGTCAAGCTCAACAAGATTTACACCCGCACCGGCGACAAGGGCACGACCGGGCTGGGGACAGGCGAGCGCCGTCCCAAGCACGATCCGCGCGTCGCCGCCTATGGCACGGTGGACGAGACCAACGCCGCCATCGGCATGGCCCGGCTCCACACCGCCGCGGATGACGCGCTGCGCGACCTCGACGCCATGCTGGAGCGCATCCAGAACGATCTGTTCGATCTCGGCGCGGACCTCTGCACCCCCGATGACGGCGTCGACCGTGGCTATGAGGCGCTGCGCATCGTCGCAAGCCAGGTGACGCGGCTGGAGCGCGAGATCGACCTCCTGAACGCCGATCTGGAACCGCTGCGGTCCTTCGTGCTTCCCGCCGGGAGCCCGGCCGCCGCGACGCTTCACCTCGCCCGCACGGTGTCGCGCCGTGCCGAGCGCGAGATGACCGCCCTCATGGACCGCGAGCCGGTCGGCCCGGAGGCGCTGCGCTACATCAACCGGCTGTCGGATTTCCTGTTCGTGGCGGCGCGCTGGGCCAATCGCGCGGCCGGCGGGGATGTCCTCTGGGTGCCCGGGCGCGACCGATGACATGCCAAGGGGAAGTCCGTGTTCATCCCCATCCATGACGGCCACCCGCTTCTCTTCATCCGCTATCCCTACGCCAGCCGGGCGCTGATCGCCGTCACCGTCCTGACCTATCTCGTGTTCCAGTCGGGCTTCGTGGTCGACGGCTTCCAGGCGTCCGTCGTCTCCTTCGGGCTCATTCCGGCGGTGCTGTTCGAGACGGCGCTGCTGCCGGAGGGATACGAGCGCGTCCCGGTCCTCGCCACCCTCGTCACATCCCTGTTCCTGCACGCCGACTGGATGCATCTGGCGGTCAACATGCTGTTCCTCTGGGTGTTCGGCGACAATGTCGAGGACGCCATGGGGCCTCTGGCCTTCATCGTCTTCTACGTCGTGTGCGGGGCCAGCGCCGGCGCTCTCTTCTCGCTCATGGCGCAGGGCAGCGAGACGCCGCTGATCGGCGCCTCCGGGGCGGTGGCGGGCGTCGTCGCGGCCTATCTCATGCTCTATCCGCGGGCGCGCGTCTGGGTGCTTGTCTTCGCCCGCATACCGGCGCGTCTCGGGGCGCTCTGGGTGATCGGCGCATGGTTCCTGTTCCAGGTCGTCAACGCCGCCTTCGATCCCGACGGCGTGGTCGGCTGGTGGGCGCACATCGGCGGCTTCGTCGTGGGCGCGGCCCTGATCCCGCTGTTCAAGCGCCGCGACGCCGTTCTGTTCGAGCGCCCCCTCGATCGGCAGTGACAACAGTTGTCAAAGGGCCTACCCATGCGTTGACACTGCATTTGCCGGACATTACCGTCCGCCACACTTGAGCGACCTGCTGTCCTGCATGGTCGCATTCGTTCCGTTCGCGCCATTTTTCGACAGCCGGAGGCTGGGCAGGGACGGGGTTCGCCATTCTGAAGGAAGGCCGTGATGAAGATCCTGGTGCCGGTGAAACGCGTGATCGACTTCAACGTGAAGGTCCGCGTCAAAGCCGACGGGTCGGGCGTCGAGCTCGCCAACGTCAAGATGTCCATGAATCCCTTCGACGAAATCGCCGTCGAAGAGGCGATTCGCCTGAAGGAAGCGGGCAAGGCCGAGGAGGTCGTCGTGGTCTCCATCGGACCGGCGCAGGCCTCCGAGACCATCCGCACCGCGCTCGCCATGGGCGCCGACCGCGGCATCCTGGTCAAGACCGACCAGGCGGTGGAGCCGCTGAGCGTGGCCAAGCTGCTCAAGAAGGTGGTCGAGCAGGAAGGCCCCGGCCTGGTCATCATGGGCAAGCAGGCGATCGACGACGACGCCAACCAGACCGGCCAGATGCTGGCGGCGCTGCTGAACTGGGCGCAGGGCACCTTCGCCTCCAAGGTTGAGATCGGCGACGGCTCGGTCGACGTGACGCGCGAGGTCGACGGCGGTCTCCAGACCGTGACGCTCAAGACCCCGGCCATCATCACCGCCGACCTGCGGCTGAACGAGCCACGCTATGCCTCGCTGCCGAACATCATGAAGGCCAAGAAGAAGCCGATCGACGAAAGCTCGCCCGAGACGCTGGGCGTCGAGATCGCGCCGCGCCTCAAGGTGCTGAACACGGTCGAGCCGCCGAAGCGCCAGTCGGGCGTGAAGGTCGCGTCCGTCGCGGAGCTTGTCGGCAAACTCAAGGAACAGGGCGTACTCTGATGACCACTCTTCTCCTCGCGGATCATGACAACACCAGCCTGAACGACGCCACCGTCAAGGCGCTGACCGCCGCCGCCGAGCTGGGCGCGCCGGTCCATGTGCTCGTGGCCGGGGCAAACGCCAAGGCCGTGGCGGACGAGGCCGCAAAGCTCGCGGGCGTCGAAAAGGTCCTTCTGGCCGATGCGCCGCTCTACGCCAACGGTCTGGCCGAGCCGCTGGCCGCGCTGGTCGTCTCGCTGGCCGGTGGCTATGACGCCATCGTCTCGGCCTCGACCTCGACCGGCAAGAACGTGCTGCCGCGCGTCGCGGCGCTGCTGGACGTGATGCAGATTTCCGACATCATCAAGGTCGTGTCGCCGGATACCTTCGAACGCCCGATCTACGCCGGCAACGCGATCCAGACCGTGCAGTCGACCGACGCCAAGAAGGTCATCACGG
>JBEBSP010000156.1:0-6359 GCA_040394255.1 Agaricicola taiwanensis
GGAACATAACCTGGGTCGCGCCGGAAGGCGGCGGCGGGCCGAACTACGCGAACATGTGACCGGCGGCATCCGGGCAAAAGCGAAACCCGCTTTGCGGCGAAGATGATGCAAAAGCATGGGGTTAGCACAAACGGCGCGATGCGGATTTGCATGCGGCGTTGCTGTAACGACACGATCTTTGCCTTGTCCTCGCCATGGCGAGAGGTCATGGTGCCCGTGACCGGATGACATTGGGCCCGGTCCGATCCTGGAGGGCGGGACACGTGACGCGTCGATACATACGGGCGGCTGCCTTTTTGATGGTCTTCGGACCGGCCACCGCCATGGCGGCAACCCCGCCGCTGGACGATGTCTTCAAGATCGCCAGGCAGGGGTCCGCCTCCGGAAGCTATCTCGCCGGCCGCTACGCCAGCGCACAGCGCGACATGGCCTCCGCATCGACCTTCCTGCTGGCCGCCCTGCGCTCCGATCCCAAGAATGTCGATCTGCTCGACAGGGCCTTCCGTTCCGTGCTCGCCAGCGGCGACGTGGAAGGCGCGGTCGGCCTCGCCGAACGGATCATCGCATCCGACCCGACCAACCGGATCGCTCAGCTCACCGTGGCGGTGAAGGCCATCAAGAGCCGTCAGCCGGAAGCCGCGCGCAGATATCTGGCGCCGGCGATGGAGGCGCAGACGCCCGACGTGGCCGCCACCCTGGTGGCCGGATGGTCATGGTACGCTTCCAGCGATCCCAGGAAGGCGCTGGAAACTTTCGGCAAGCTGTCCGGCAATGAACTGACCGACTATCTGCGCGATCTGCATGCCGGCCTGATGGCCGATGCCGCCGGGCTGCAGGATGAGGCCGAGAAGCGCCTGTCCGCGGCCTACCGGGTGGATCCGAACACCTTCCTCGTGGCCGACGCCTATGCGCGCTGGCTGGCCCGCGCCAAGCGTGTGGACGAGGCCAGGAACATCTATGAGACGGTCCTCCAGGCCTTCCCGAACGATCCGCGTTCCGACGCGGCGCTGGCCGATCTCGACGCCGGGAAGATGCCCGGTCCGGCCGTCCGCAGCGCCCGCGACGGCGTCGCCGAGGTCCTGTTCAGCTTCGGCCGTCTCGCCAACCGCAGCGAATCGGCCGAGATCTCGCAGGTCTATCTCAACCTCGCGCTCTATCTCGTCCCCGACCATGAACTGGCCGTGCTGACGCTGGCCGACCTGTCGGAGACCATCGGCCAGACACAGGCCGCCATAAACGCCTACAAGCGCCTGCCGATGAAGTCGGTCTACAAGCGCGACGCCGAAGTGCGCATCGCGGTCAATCTGGCCTCGCTCGACCGGTTCAAGGAAGCGCAGGCCCAGCTGGAGACCCTGATCTACCGGGCGCCCAACGATCTCGACGCCTATGTGGCGCTCGGCGGGCTCCTGCACCGCGAGAAGAAATACGAGGAGGCGGCGAAGGTCTACACCCGCGCCGTGGCGGTGATCGGAGAACCCGGCCCCGAGCACTGGTCGATCTTCTTCGCCCGCGCGGTGGCCTTCGACGGCGCCAAGCGCTGGCCCCAGGCCGAGGCCGACCTCAAGAAGGCGGTGGAGCTGTCGGGTGACCAGCCCACGCTGCTGAACTACCTCGGTTATTCCTGGGTCGATCGCGGCATCGATGTCGAGAAGGGCCTCGACCTGATCCGCCAGGCGGTGGAGATGCGCCCCAACGACGGCGACATCGTCGACAGCCTCGGCTGGGCCTATTACAAGCTGGGCCGCTATCCCGAAGCCGTCGACCAACTCGAACGCGCCATCGACCTGCGGGCGCAGTCGTGGGAGATCAACGATCACCTCGGCGACGTCTACTGGAAGGTCGATCGCAAGCTTGAGGCGCGCTTCCAGTGGGCCCATGCCCGCGAGTTGAAGCCCGATGCGGACAAGCTGGCTCTGATCGAGCGCAAGATCGCCGAGGGACTTGAGCCGGTCGAGGCCGAACTGGCGGCCAAGCGCGCGGCGGAAGACGCCAAGGCGGCCGCCAATCCGATCCCCACCGGGCCGGTCGACGTCGCCGCCGCATCGCCGGAAAACACGGGCGACGGACGGACCTTCACCGTGCGCCGGGGCGACACGCTCTGGATCATCGCTCAGGAGGTTCTGGGAGACGGCAACCGCTACGTCGAGCTCATCAGGGCAAACGAGCAGCTCCGGCGCAACCCGAACCGGCTCGCGCCCGGCCAGGTGCTGCGCCTGCCCCCCCGCTGACGGCGGATCGCGGCAATGGACCTGCTGCGGGAGTACGCCCCCGCCAAGGTCAATCTGACCCTGCGCGTCCTCGGCCGCCGCACCGACGGTTTCCATGAGCTTGAAAGCCTGGTCGCCTTCGCTGGCGTGGGCGACGAACTCACGTTGGAGCCCGGGGCCTCCTTGGCGCTGGAACTATCAGGCCGGGGCGCCATCGATCTCACGGCGGAGGCGGACAACCTCGTGCTGCGCGCTGCAAGGGCATTGGCGGACCGCGTTTCCGGACTGATTACAGGGCGCTTCCAGCTCGTGAAAAACCTGCCGGTGGCCTCCGGCATCGGCGGCGGCTCGTCCGATGCGGCGGCGGCGCTGCGCCTGCTGGCGCGGGCCAACGGGCTGGCGCTCGATGATGCCCGCATGATGGATGCCGCCGCCACTATCGGCTCCGACGTTCCGGTCTGTCTCGATGCCCGCGCGCGCATGATGTCCGGTCGCGGTGAGCAGCTTGGCCCGGCACTGGCTCTGCCGGAACTGCACGCCGTGCTGGTCAATCCGCGTGTCACGATCCCCACCCCGGCGGTATTCGCGGAGCTTGGGCTGATGCCTGGGACGCCGCTCAAGGCCGTGGGGCAGGGACCTTTTGCCCTCTCCACTCGGGAAGAACTGCTGGAGAGCGTGCGGGCCTCATCTAACGACCTCGAAGGCCCGGCCATCCGCCTGTGCCCGCGGATCGACGCCGTTCGCGAGGCGCTCGAAGCGGCTGGCTATGCCGATTTGATCCGCATGTCGGGCTCCGGCGCGACGGTCTTCGCGCTTTACCCCAGGCAGGAGGCCGCCGAGGTCGCTGCGCGGCATGTCGCTGCCCTGCGCCCCGGCTGGTGGGTTGCCGCGACGGTCCTTCGCTGATTCTCGATACTGTCTGATGTTTGAGAATGGGCCGTGGCCAAAGCGGTGATGTCCGGGCGCGGAAGCGCGGAACGGCACCCTTTGCAGCCGGCATCACCCATTCTCATGTGGCTTCAATGCCCGCGCTCGACCACGAAGTCGACCACATCCAGCAGCGCCTGCTTGATCGGCGAGGCCGGGAACAGCCCCAGCGCATCGCGCGCGATGCCGCCGTAGTGCCGGGCGCGGGCGAGCGTGTCGCTGAGCGCGCCGTGGCGCTTGAGCAGGTCCAGCGCGTTCTCCAGGTCGCCGTCCTGCGTATCGCCATCCACCAGCGCACGGGTCCAGAAGGCCCGCTCCGTTTCGTCGCCGCGCCGAAAGGCCAGCACGATCGGCAGCGTGATCTTGCCCTCGCGGAAGTCGTCGCCAACCTTCTTGCCGAGCTTGGCTTCCGAGCCGCCGTAGTCCAGCGCGTCATCGATCAGCTGAAAGGCGATGCCCAGGTTCATGCCGTAGGACCGGCACGCGGCGCGCTCCGCCTTAGGGCGTCCCGCGATGGCGGGCCCGACCTCGCAGGCGGCGGCGAACAGCTCCGCCGTTTTGGCGCGCACCACGGCGAGGTAGTCGTCCTCGCCGGTAGCGGTGTTCTTGGCTGTGGAGAGCTGCAGCACCTCGCCCTCGGCGATCACGGCCGCCGCCGTCGAGAGGATGTCGAGCGCGTCCAGCGAGCCGACCTCGACCATCATCTTGAACGCCTGCCCCAGCAGGAAATCGCCCACCAGCACGCTGGCGGCGTTGCCCCAGACGAGGCGCGCCGCGTTCTTGCCGCGCCGCATGTCGCTTTCGTCGACCACGTCGTCGTGCAGCAGCGTGGCGGTGTGCATGAACTCGACCGCGGCGGCGAGCCGGATGTGACCTTCGCCCGCGTAGTCGGTGAGCTGGGCGCTGGCCAGCGTCAGCATCGGCCGCACGCGCTTTCCGCCCGAGGAAATGAGGTGGTTCGCCACCTCGGGGATCATCTCGACATCGGACCCGACACGGCTGAGGATCAGCGCATTGACGTTTTTCATGTCGGCGGCGACGAGGCCGCTCAGGGCGTCGATGCCGGACGATCCTTCCGGCCGCGACGGCTCCAGAGGCACAACAAGACCCACGCGTGACGTTCCTTTGGCTTTTATGCGTCAGGGACATTAGAGATATCAGGGCGGTGCGGGCAACCCGTACCGCCCAAACGAATCGCCGCAGGCCGCCATGCACGAACTGATCCGCACGAATGATGTGGTGCTGATTTCCTTTGTCCAGTCCTTGCTGGACGATGCCGGCGTGGCCCATGTCCTGCTGGACGGCCACATGAGCGTGCTGGACGGCTCCATCGGCGCCATCCCGCGCCGCGTGCTGGTGGATGCTGACGACCTGGCGCAGGCGCGGCGCATCCTGACTGCAAATGGCCTGGCCCACGAGCTGCGCGATGACAAGCGCTGACCCCGAGGCCGCCACAAACGACCATCTCTACGGCGGCGGTCTCAGCCTGAGGCAACCCGCCAGAGGCCACCGCGCCGGCACCGACGCGGTGTTGCTGGCCGCCTCCGCCCGGGTCGCGCCGGGCGAGCGGGTGGCGGATTTCGGGGCGGGGGTGGGAACCGTCGGCCTGATGCTGGCGACGCGCTGCCCCGGCATCGCGCTGACGCTGGTCGAGATCGACCCGGTTCTCTCGACCCTCGCGGCGGATAACGCCCTGCGCAACGGCATCGCCGCGCAGGTGCTGACAGCCGATCTCGCGGAGACGCCGCTTCCGGCCGACGCCTTTGACCATGTGGTGATGAACCCGCCGTTCCACCCCGAAGGGTCGCGGCCATCGCCCGATCCGCGCACCGCCCGCGCCCGCATGGGCCACGCGGGTCTCGTGACGGCCTGGATTGCCGCCGCGCGGCACGCGCTGCGTGGCGGCGGGGTTCTGACGATGATCCACCGGCCCGATGCTCTGCCGGACATTCTCGCCGGGTTGTCGGCGGGCTTCGGCTCAGGGGTGCTCGTACCGGTCCAGCCTTCGGTATCCGCTCCGGCGATGCGTATACTGATTGCCGCCGTCAAGGGCGCGAAGGGGCCGCTTGTGCTCGAACGGCCTCTTGCTCTCAACGGTCCCGAAGGGCGCTTCACCGGCGAGGCGGACGCGCTTCATCGCGGCACGCCGCTCGACCGCGCCTGGCCTGTGCCGCGCCCGTTGAGACGCGGCAGGCCATCGGCGGATCAGCGGTAGCAGCGCCGCTCGGTGCGGACCCGCCAGCCGTAGCCGTCGAAATAACGCACCCGCACCCGCTCGCAGTCGCGCGGGCGATGGTGCCGCCAGTGGCGCGGCGGGGGTGGGCCCCAGTGACGGCTGTAACCGCGAGGCGGGCCACGGTAATGATCCCGTGGCGGTCCGCGGTGGTAGCGCGGCGCGGGTTCGCCATAGCCGAAATAGAACCCCTGCGCGGCCGCCGGGGCGGATGAGGCGATCACGCCGCCGAGCCCGAGGCTTGCGACGGCGCCCAGCATCAGGATGAATTTGCGCAACATGGGAATGACCCTCCAAAGCGGCCACCGCGTGCAATCCGCGCGGCCGCATCCAGAAAGGCATGACACTGACCGCTCGTGGCTGAACCCATGCTGATGCGGCTGTTCAGTCTGCGTTCATCAAGATGGCAAAAAAGCGCGTTGGACGGCGCGACCCTTCAAGGCATGCAATGGAACAGGGGAAATCCACATATTTAAGAATTGGTATTCGAGACGCGGAAACATGCCCATCAGGATAAGGAAATTATTCAATAATCTTATTGTATATCGTTACGGCTTGAAAAGGGTCGCCGCATGCTGGTTAAAGATGTTTTAATCAAAATGTTTGGGTTCGGAAGAATAGGTGCTGGTGGTAATGTTGCCATCACCACCGCCTTGACCATGGTGCCAATACTCTGCGCTGCCGGTGGAGCTCTGGACTATACGCGCGCCATATCCGTCAGGACGCATCTTCAGGCGACCCTGGATGCCGGATTGCTCGCAATTGCGCGTGACTATGCCAGTCTTCAGCAATCGGGGGGCAGTTCGGGCAGCGGCCAGTCTTCCGGCGAAAACATCAGCGAAAGAATCCTGCCCTTCATCGTATCCAGCGGACTGAGCCGGGAAATTGCGGACACCGTCGAGGTCGAGGTGAACCTGATTGACGGCGGGATCGCCGCGACCGCGCGAGCGGATGTTCCGACAAGCCTGCTTCGCCTCATCCATGTCGAGAAT
>JBEBSP010000157.1:0-6349 GCA_040394255.1 Agaricicola taiwanensis
GCCCGGATATCACCCTCATGGCCTGGCACAGGCGGGCGACGGATGCCGTACCGCCGTTCTTTGCGGTGGCGGATCCGGATGTTCTGCGCGAACGCGCAACCACCCTCGGGCTCGATATCAAGGTCGCCACAGCAATGCCGGACACGGCGTCCGGTATCTTTCCAAACGCCCTGCCCGTATTGCCGCTCACCAGGAGCACGCCACACACGGCCGGACGGAGCTCAATATCGGTCGCGGAGAGCGTCATTGAAGCCATCGATCTGGCCGTGACTCTCGCGATGTCCGGCAAGGCGTCGGCCGTCGTGACCAATCCCATAGCCAAGGAACCGCTGCTCAAAGCGGGCTTTGCACATCCAGGCCACACCGATTACCTCGGGGTGCTGGCGCATCGCTCCACGGGACATTTCGCGCAACCTGTCATGATGCTGTGGTCCGAGGAACTGGCCGTGGTGCCGGTCACGGTCCATATTCCGCTGGCGCAGGTACCCCGCGTACTGACAACCGGGCTGATCGTCAGCACGGCACGGGTCACGATCCGCGACATGCAAGAGCGATTTGGCATCGCCCGCCCCCGCCTCGCGGTCTGCGGGCTGAACCCTCACGCCGGCGAGAACGGCACACTCGGCAGCGAAGACGCGGAGATCATCGCTCCCGCAATCGATCTTCTGCGTTCCGAGGGCGTTACCGTCACAGGTCCGCATCCGGCAGACACGCTGTTCCACCCCGAGGCCCGCACCCGTTATGACGTGGCGCTGGCGATGTATCACGATCAGGGGCTGATCCCCCTGAAGACCCTTGCCTTCGACACGGGCGTCAACGTCACTCTCGGCCTGCCTTTCATCAGAACCTCACCGGACCATGGCACCGCTTTTGACATCGCGGGCACGGGCAAGGCCCGCCCGGGAAGTCTGATCGCGGCATTGAAGCTCGCGGCCCGCCTGAGCGGGATGTCCCCAGCATGAGCGGCATCGATGATCTGCCGCCCCTGCGTGACGTCATCCGCCGCCACGACCTGTCGGCGCGCAAGAGTCTTGGCCAGAACTTCCTCCTGGACCTCAACCTGACGGCGCGGATAGCACGCGCATCAGGTGGGCTTGAAGGAGTGACTGTGGTCGAAGTGGGGCCAGGGCCAGGCGGGTTGACCCGGGCTCTGCTGGCTCTCGGCGCGGATAGGGTTGTCGCGATCGAAAAGGATTCTCGCGCCGTTGCAGCCCTTGCGGAAGTGGCGGAGCATTATCCGAACCGGCTTGAGATCATAGAAGGCGACGCGCTGGCCTTCGACCCGGAATCCGTCGTCACGGGACAGGCACGCATTGTCGCCAATCTGCCCTACAACATTGCGACGGCTCTTTTGGTCGGCTGGCTCACACCCGGCAGATGGCCACCCTGGTGGGACAGCCTCACCCTCATGTTCCAGCGGGAAGTCGCCGAGCGGATCACGGCGCAGCCCGGGTCGGAATCCTATGGCCGTCTTGGCGTGCTTTGCGGATGGCGCACTGATGCAAAGATCATGTTCGACGTCCCGCCATCGGCTTTTGTCCCGCCTCCTAAGGTGACATCCTCAGTCGTGCGGCTTGTGCCCAGAGCTGATCCTGAGCCATGCAACGCGCGGGATCTCGAGATCGTCACTCAGGCCGCCTTCGGACAACGCCGCAAGATGCTGAGACAAAGCCTGAAGGGTGTTTTTCGTGATCCCTTGGCGGTGCTGGAGATGGCCGGCATCGATCAGACCCAGCGCGCCGAACAGCTGACCATCGCTCAATTCGCACATCTGGCGACCTTACGCGCGACTGAGCGGCGCGAATCCTAGAGCGCTGGCTTACAGCCTGACTTTTATTTCTTCAGCGCGGTCAATTCATCCATCAAACCGCCCACGAAGCCACCAAGACCGACCATGCGCGCCCGACGGGCGCGCTCGGCGATCAGGATGGCCTTCAGCGTGGTGTAGCTGCGGTTCAGATCCTCGTTCACGATCACATAGTCGTACTTTTCCCACTGCGGAATTTCGACCCGCGCATTGTCGAGCCGGCGCGCGATCACCTCGCTGCTGTCCTGGGCACGCCTCTCCAGACGGCTTTTAAGTTCGACCACGGTGGGCGGCAGGACAAACACGCTGACGACATCCGGCCGCGCGGTCTCATAGAGCTGCATGGTGCCCTGCCAATCGATGTCGAAAAGAACATCCCGCCCTTCGGTCAGGGCCTTTTCGACCGGATCGCGCGGGGTGCCGTAAAAATTACCGTGGACTTCCGCCGATTCGAGCAGCTGACCGCTCTCCCGCATTGCATCGAATTGGCGCTGCGACACGAAATGATAATGCACGTTGTCCACCTCGCTCGGCCGCCGCGCGCGCGTCGTGACCGAGACGGAAAGCTCGACATCCACCTCATTGTCGTCGAGCAGCGAACGGGTGAGCGTCGTTTTGCCTGCGCCGGACGGAGAGGACACGACCAGCATGAGGCCACGGCGGATGGTGGAAGAAGAAGCGCTCATTCGACGTTTTGCACCTGTTCCCGAAACTGTTCGACTGCGGCCTTCAGATCGAGACCGATCCGCGTCAGCGTAATGTCATTTGACTTCGAGCAGAGGGTATTGGCCTCACGCCCAAGTTCCTGTGCCAGAAAATCCAACCGACGCCCCACCGGACCGCCTGCGGAGATCAGATCACGCGCGGCATCGACATGGGCAAACAGGCGGTCCAGCTCTTCACGGACATCGGCTTTGGCTGCCAGCAGAATCGCTTCCTGATGAAGGCGGTCAGGATCAAGGGAAGCTCCCGTGTCCAAAAGCGCCCTCACCTGCTCGCCAAGCTTGGCGCGAACGGCATCAGATGTGCGTGCAGGCGCTTCCTCAGCCTGGCGGCTGTAACCGCGAATCGTATCCAGCCGCTCTTCGAGAATGCGTGTGAGCGCGTCACCTTCTGTACGCCGCATGGCCACCAGTTCACCGAGAGCCGCTGTCAGCCCCTCCAGGATAGCGGCATTCTCCATCTGGCGGGTGGCATCGTCTTCCTCTGGCTCGACGACATCCATGACGCCCCTGATGGCCAAAAGCCCATCGAGCGACGGAGGAGCGGCGTCCACCTCTTCCTTCAGCACAGCGAGCGCGGCCACCACGGCGTCGAGGGCCGGCCGGTTGATGCGCACCGTTGGTGACGCACCTTCACGGACGGTGGCGAGCGTGGCGTAGCAGGTTCCCCGGCCCAAACGCGCCGAGATGGCGGCGCGCCCTGCGTTGTCCAGCGCATCGAAACCCTGCGGAACACGCACGCGCACATCCAGCGTCCGTCCGTTGACTGTCTTGAGTTCCCAGGTCCACCGCAACCGACCGACCACACCCGTGGAACGCGCAAAGCCGGTCATGCTTGTCAGGGACATAAGATCACTTTCGATATGGGCTGCAAAAGGCGGCGAGAACGCGCATTCTGAAATCAGTGTAGTCTTACAAGCATCAGGCCGTCAGCTTCGGCGACCACTGGAAGACGGCGCTGTGGAGGCTGGAGACACATCGTCAGCAACCTCAGGGTTTACCCTGTCCGATTCCGCTGCACCGCGGGCACGTTCAACCTCGCGCCAGCGCGCAACATTTGCACGGTGCTCATCATACGATCTGGCAAAAGCATGACCACCGGTACCATCCGCGACGAAGTACAGATCGCTTGTCTTTGCGGGCTGAGCAGCGGCTTCCAGCGCGGCACGGCCGACGTTCGCAATCGGTCCGGGCGGGAGACCATTGATCACATAGGTGTTGTAAGGCGAGCGGCGCATTATTTCGCTTTTTTGAATGGGCCGCCCCAGCGATCCCTTTCCGCCGACAAGCCCATATATGATCGTCGGATCGGACTGGAGACGCATGTTCTTGTTGATACGGTTGATGAAAACAGCGGCCACGCGCGGTCGCTCGCTGCTTACACCGGTTTCCTTTTCCACAATGGACGCAAGGACGAGCAGTTCGAAGGGGCTTTTCAGCGGCGTGGATGGATCCCGCTTATCCCAGATTTCCTTTAGCGCACGATCCCTGGCCTGGGTCATGCGGTTCAGGACCTGCTCACGGCTAACGCCGCGCGTGACCTTGTAGGTATCGGGCAGCAGGGAGCCTTCCGGCGGTATCTGCTTGATGTCCCCGGAGAGAACGTCGAACTCGTTGAGCCGCTTTACGATCTGTTCGCTGGTGAGCCCTTCCGCAATGGTCAGGGAGTGCTCGACAACCTTGCCGGATGTCATGATCTCGATGACATCGTTCATGCTGGCGCGCGCTGGAAAGCTGTATTCGCCGGCTTGCAAGCCACCGCGCTCGCCAGTGAACTGAAGACCCGTCACAAAGGTCCACTTATGATCGATGACGTTTTTCTCTTCCAGAAGATCGCCGATCTGACGGACGCCAAGTCCGCGCGGGATAACGACAATGGCTTCCTGCTCCAGAGGACCGGCCCCGAAAAAGCGCTGGCGCCCATACTCAACGAAGGCGGCCGATATCAGCAGGAACACCAGCAGGATGCTGAAAGCAGCATTCCCAGCCACAACCGCGGGGTGCTTGGCGCGTTCCGACCAGCGATGCCGTTTGATCGCCTTCTCCGGCGTCGTGACTGGCGTAGCCTTGGCGCGGCGACGCGACCACCGCGGCGGAGCCCCTTCATTGGCTGGATCAGGGGCGGCTGGTGACGCCGCGATTGTCGTTTCCTGATACTGGTCATGGCTTGGCTGCGGGGCGGCGTCAGGCGTCTGGGGCGCGAGCGCTGAAGGCGCTGGCGACGCCGTTTCCTGTTCGGACTTCGGTGTCGCGTCAGGGGCCAGCTTGCGCTCGTCGGTCATCGTGCACTCGTCTTTGGAGCCATGGAATCAAGCCGCAACATTACGACCAATTGCGGCAAAAGCCCGAATGCCATCAAGCATCCAGGCGGCGCAGAACCAACGATGCGTTCGTCCCGCCGAAACCGAAGGAATTGGAGAGCGCGACATTGATTTCCCGCTTGCGTGGCTTGTGCGGAACCAGGTCGATGGGCGTTTCAACGGATGGATTGTCGAGATTGAGCGTTGCAGGCGCAACCTGATCGCGAATGGCCAGAACCGAGAAGATCGCCTCAACCGCTCCGGCCGCGCCCAGGAGGTGGCCGATCGACGATTTTGTCGACGACATGGAAATCTTGCCCGCCGCATTGCCGACAAGACGGGATAAGGCGCCCAGTTCAATCTCATCGCCGAGAGGCGTCGAGGTGCCGTGGGCGTTGATGTAGTCGAGATCGGAAGGCTGGATGCCAGCGCGCTTCAGTGCGGCCGACATGCAACGGAACGCGCCGTCGCCGTCCTCGGACGGCGCGGTGATGTGATAGGCATCGCCGGAAAGACCGTAACCGATCACCTCGGCGTAAATCCTGGCGCCGCGAGCCTTGGCGTGTTCGTACTCTTCAAGCACGACGATCCCGGCGCCCTCACCCATAACAAAGCCGTCCCGGTCCTTGTCGTAGGGGCGCGAACCCTTGGAGGGCTGATCGTTGAAGGCTGTCGAGAGCGCACGGCAGGCGGCAAAGCCGGCCATGGAAAGACGCGTGACCGGCGATTCGGTGCCGCCGGCAACCATGACGTCGGCATCACCGAGGGCGATCAGGCGCGAAGCGTCGCCGATGGCATGGGCGCCCGTCGAACAGGCGGTGACTACGGCATGGTTCGGCCCCTTGAGGCCATGGGCGATGGAAATGTATCCCGAGGCAAGATTGATAAGACGCCCGGGGATGAAGAACGGCGAAATCCGGCGCGGCCCCTTTTCCTTGAGGGTCACACCCGCTTCCGCGATGCCTTCAATACCGCCGATGCCGGAACCGACGAGAACGCCTGTCGCGGCCTGGTCATCGTAACTTTGGGGATGCCAGTCGGCGTCATCAAGAGCCTGTTTGGCGGCCGCCATGGCATAGACGATAAAATCGTCGACCTTGCGGATTTCCTTGGCTTCCATCCATTCTTCTGGATTGAAGGTGCCGTTGGTGCCATCGCCACGGGGGATTTGGCAGGCGATCTGCGCCGGCAAATCATCAACCTGAAAATTCTCGATACGGCCGGCACCGCTTTGGCCATCGAGCAAACGCTTCCACGTCTCCTCGACACCGCAGGCGAGCGGCGTAACCATACCGAGACCCGTAACGACAACTCGTCTCATGGAAACCCTTTCAACATGGCGGCAGCCTGAAGCTGCCGCCCGCTGTATGTCTTTTCAGGATGCTTAGGATGCGTTCTTCGACAGGAAGCTGACGGCGTCGCCGACAGTCAGAATGGTTTCCGCAGCATCATCGGGAATCTCGACGCCGAATTCCTCTTCGAACGCCATCACAAGTTCGACGGTATCGAGGCTGTCGGCG
>JBEBSP010000158.1:0-6321 GCA_040394255.1 Agaricicola taiwanensis
TGTCGGCGGGGTTGTGCAGGTCGATCACCGAACCGTCGTTCATCTTGATGGAATAGATGACGGACGGCGCGGTGGCGATCAGGTCGAGGTTGAACTCGCGGCTCAGGCGCTCCTGGATGATCTCCAGATGCAAGAGCCCGAGGAAGCCGCAGCGGAAGCCGAAGCCCAGCGCGGCGGAGCTTTCCATCTCGTAGGAGAAGCTGGCGTCGTTGAGCCGCAAGCGGCCCATGGCGGCGCGCAGGTCCTCGAAGTCGGCGGCGTCCACCGGGAAGAGGCCGCAGAACACCACCGGCTGGGCGGGCTTGAAGCCCTTCAGCGCCTCGGCGGTGGGCCTCTTCTCCTCGGTGATGGTGTCGCCGACGCGGGTGTCGGCCACCTCCTTGATGGCGGCGGTGATGAAACCGATCTCGCCGGGGCCGAGCTGGCCGACATTCAGCATCTTGGGCGTGAACACGCCGGTGCGCTCCACGTCATAGACGGCGTTGGCGCCCATCATCTTGATGCGCTGGCCCTTCTTGAGCACGCCGTCGACCACGCGCACCAGCACGATGACGCCGAGGTAGGCGTCGTACCAACTGTCCACCAGCATGGCCTTCAGCGGCGCCGTGCGATCGCCCTTGGGGGCCGGCAGCTTCTGGACGATGGCCTCCAGCACGAGATCGATGCCGAGGCCGGTCTTGGCCGAGATCGGCACCGCCTCGGAGGCGTCGAGGCCGATGACCTCCTCGATCTGCTCCTTGATGCGGTCGGGCTCGGCGGCGGGCAGGTCGATCTTGTTGAGGACGGGGACGATCTCGTGGTTGTTGTCGAGCGCCTGGTAGACGTTGGCCAGCGTCTGGGCCTCGACCCCCTGGGACGCGTCGACCACCAGCAGCGAGCCCTCGCAGGCGGCGAGCGAGCGCGAGACCTCGTAGGCGAAGTCGACGTGGCCGGGCGTGTCCATCAGGTTGAGGATGTAGTCCTTGCCGTCCTTGGCCTTGTAGTTCAGCCGGACGGTCTGGGCCTTGATGGTGATGCCGCGCTCCCGCTCGATGTCCATCGAGTCCAGCACCTGCTCCTTGCCCGCCATCTCGCGCGCGTCGAGGCCTCCGGTGAGCTGGATCAGCCGGTCGGCAAGCGTCGACTTGCCATGGTCGATGTGCGCCACGATGGAGAAATTGCGGATGTTGGAAATGGTTTCTGCGGTCATCCGTGGCGATTAGCATTGAGCCGCGAAACCGGCAAGGAGACTGATGCACCGATCCGATGGCTTAATGGACCTGCCGGCGGCCTGTTGCTATGGTATGAGGCGGAAATACTTCGAAGTCCTCATGCGGAGCGGTCGAATCAGCGGCTTGGCGTTCTCCACCTTCTCCCGGCTTTCGAGCGCGCCCGTGGCCATCTCGGGTCGGCCGGCCGCGGTGGCGGTTCACACCGGGGCCCCGATCGCCGGGGGGCTCGTCGACCGCCTGAAAAAAGCGGCTCCGGGTTCACCAGAGACATCGCATCCGTCCTGAACAGATGATACGCCCCGCCACCGCAGACGACCTCCCCGGCATCCTCGCCATCTACAACGACGCCGTGCTGACCACCACGGCGATCTGGAACGTGACGCCATCCGACCTGGAAGGCCGCCGCGCCTGGCTCGCCGAACGCACCGGCGCGGGCTTCCCGGTGTTCGTGGCGGCCGAGGGCGAACGGGTGCTCGCCTATGGCACCTATGGCCCGTTCCGGCCGCACGAAGGCTACCGCAACGTCGTGGAGCATTCGATCTACGTCGCACCCTCGGCACAGGGGCGCGGCCTCGGCAAGGCCATGCTGCGCTGGCTGATCGAGGACGCGCAGGCACGCGGCTTCTGGGCCATGATCGGAGGTATCGACGCCGACAACGACGTCTCGCTCCTGCTCCATGAGCGGTTCGGCTTCCGCGAGGTCGGGCGGCTGCCGGCCGTCGGCGAAAAATTCGGCCGCAAACTCGACCTCGTTTTCATGCAGAAAGACCTCTTGGTTGCATCAGAAATCGATTCAACCGCTTGACAAAATACCGCCGGCTAAGTCTGCATGGTGCATGGCAACATCCGAAGTCGCAAACCGCCTCGGCGCTCTGGCCCTCGGTCTTCACGACCGGCAGGTGGCCGCGTTCAATGGTCTCGACGATTCCAAGCCCGCCGCGCTGCTCAGCCTGCTGACGCATCCGCAGATGTCGGTCAGCGAGCTTGAGGCGGCGGTCGGCCTGTCGCAGTCGGCCACGGTGCGGCTCGTGGATCGCCTGGAGGCCGAAGGGCTGGTCGCCCGCGCCGCCAAGGTCAAGCGCGTGGTGCGCGTGGCCCTGACCCCCGCCGGGCGGCGCGAGGCCGAGCACTTCGCCTCGGCCCGCGTCAAGGCGCTGGAAGCAGTCATCATGCGGCTGGAGCCGGTGGAGCGCGACGCGCTCGGCTGGCTCCTGGAGCGCCTGCTGGCGGCCTTGGAAGCCGAAGGCCACGATCCGCGGCTGCTCTACCGCTGGGGCGCGCAGGGCGCCTGACGCAGGCGTGAAGCCGCCTGGCCCTCGACCGGCATCGGCGAAGCGCTATCTCCATGTGCCTGAGTTGTTCGGCACAGGGAGATCGTCATGACATTCACACGCGCAACCGTTGCGGCCGTCGCCGCGATCCCGCTTCTGGCAACGGCGGCCCTCGCCCATCACGGCTGGAGCTGGGCCGAGGCGGACCAGATCGAACTGGACGGCGTCATCCGCGAGATCTTCATCGGTCCACCCCATCCGACCCTGAAGCTGGAAACCGGCGAAGGGCTCTGGACCATCGAACTGGGCAACCCGCGCCAGACCGAGCGCTCCGGCTTCATCGAGGGCTCCGCCAAGACGGGCGACAGCGCCAGGGTGCTCGGCAACCGGTCGCAGGACCGCGACGAGAAGCGGCTGAAGGCTGTGCGCCTCACGATCGGCGGCAAGACCTACGATGTCTATCCCGAGCGCATAAACCGCTGACGGCGCGATCATGGAGATGCTGACGCTCCTGTCGGAATGGCCGGTGGCGGAGGCGCTCAGGCGTCATGCCACGGCTTATCTGCTGGTCAACGCCGCGCATATCCTCGCGCTCGGCGTCCTGTTCGGCAGCGTGCTCGCGCTCGATCTGCGCCTGCTTGGAGCCTTTCCCCATGCGCCGCTGGCCCTGTTCGCTCCGCCGCTGGCACGTCTTGCCGCCTGCGGGCTCGGCCTCGCCGTGGTGACGGGCTTCCTGCTGTTCAGCGTGCGCCCGGTGGCTTACGCGCAGAATCCGGCTTTTCTCACCAAGGTCGCTCTCGTCGGCGCTGGAACCGTCAATGCGATGGCGACCCATCTGGCAGCGGGGTGGCGGCATGCGCTGGCCGGAACGCCGACAGGCCCCTGGCTCCGTCTGTCCGCTGGATTGTCCATCGCCATCTGGACGGCCGCCGTCATCGCCGGGCGCTGGATCGGCTTCCTCTAAAGCCCCGCCGCCGCGAAGCTCGATGGCGCGGGCGAGACCACCCGTGCGGCCCCGCCACCGATCTCCATCACCGACAGGGCGCGCTGGATGGTGCCGTCGGGCCGGAAACGGAACACGCCGTCGACACCGCGAAAGCCGGACGGGTTGGTCAGCGTCGCTTCGGAGAAGCGCTGCGCCCCTTGCGTCTGCACCAGCGCCGCGATCAGCGAGACCGCGTCGTAGGTCAGCGAGGCCGTGCGCACCGGATCGCCGCCGTAACGCGCCCGGTAACGGCTGGAGAAGGACTGCCAGCCGCTCTGGTCGGCGCCGGCGAAGCGCGCGCCCGCCATGGCCGGCGCGGCGAGGACCGTGGGATCGTCCCACAGGCCCGTGCCGAGCAGCGTGACGCGCCGGGTGTCGACCCCGGCGGCAGCGAGGCTGGAGGCGATCGCGGGAATCGAATCGGCCGATCCTGGGACGAACAGCGCGTCGGCCGATTGCGCCGCGCTGGCGGAGCGCTGCACCACGTCGGCGGCGGCCTTGCCCGGCGTGTAGCGCTCGAAGGAGACGATGCGGCCGCCCACCTTCGCCACGGTTTCCTTGAAGGCGGCTTCCACCACGGTGCCGTAGGCATTGTCCGGCACGAGGGCGGCGAAGGACTTCTTGCCCGCTTGCGCGCTGTGGCCGACGATGCGCTCCACGTCGCCCTGCGGCGGGAAGCTCAGGAGATAGACGCCGCGCCCGGCGACGCTGGCGTCGGTCGAGAAGGCGATCACCGGCACGCCCGACTGGCGCGCCACCTGACCCGCCGCCGCCACGCTCTGGGCGAAGACAGGGCCGAGGATGATCTCCGCGCCCTCGGCGATGGCGGCCTGCGCCGCCTCCTGCGCGCCCTGGGCCGTGCCCTTGTCGTCCTTGACCAGCAGCTGGATGTCCGGGTTGTTGAATTCCGCCAGCGCCATCTCGGCCGCGTTGCGCAGCGAGGTCGCGGTCTGGGCGGCATTGCCGGTCTGCGGCAGGAGCAGCGCGACCTTGACCTGACCCTGCCCCATGACGTTGCCCAGCGCCTGGGTCTCGACGCCGGTGGTGGGCGCCGCGCTGACGCCGCTGTCGGGCATGGACTGGCAACCCGTAAGGGCGAAGGCGCAAAGGGCCGCGAGCGAGGTGAACCGCCGGCGTGAGAGCATGAGCATCGAAAGACCTCGATAAATGTGCCGCATTTCCGGGCCGCGCGTTGCGGTCGCGCGCCTCCCGGTCGTAAGGTCGTTGTCCGATTGGTAACCAACCCCGCCGCAGATGCCAAGCACCACCTCGCCAAACCGTGATCGTTCGCCCGAGCGTCCGCGCCGCTACCTGATCGGCGGCCATGCCTTCGAGGCGCGTCCGCTGGCGCCCGGCCTCCATGTGGTGGCGACCCCCATCGGCCACCTGAAGGACGTGTCGATCCGCGCGCTGGAAACGCTCGCCGCCGCCGACGCGGTCTTCGCCGAGGACACGCGCGTCAGCCGCAAACTGCTCGACGCCTACGGCATCGCCACGCCGCTGAAGCCCTACCACGACCACAACGCCGCCGAGGCGCGGCCGCGCATCATGGCGCGCCTGGCCGCCGGGGAGGCGCTGGCGCTGATCTCGGATGCGGGCACGCCATTGGTGTCCGACCCCGGCTTCAAGCTGGTGCGCGCGGTGACGGAAGATGGCCATCACCTTTCCACCGTCCCCGGCCCCTCCGCCGTGCTGGCCGGCCTCGTGCTCGCGGGGCTGCCCACCGACGCCTTCTTCTTCGCCGGCTTCCTGCCGCCGAAATCCGGGGCGCGGAAGACCCGGCTGGCGGAACTCGCCGCCGTTCCGGGCACGCTGGTGTTCTTCGAAAGCGGCCCGAGGCTCGCCGCCATGCTGGCCGACGCCGCCGAGGTGCTGGGCGGAAGATCCGCGGCCGTGGCGCGCGAACTGACCAAGGCCTTTGAAGAGACGCGAAGGGGCGAACTTGCGGTCCTTGCGGCCCATTATGCAGCCGGCGGCGGCCCGAAGGGCGAGATCGTGGTGGTGATCGGCCCCCCGCCGGAGCCCACCGCGCCGTCGCAGGCCGATCTCGACAGCCTTCTCGTTGCCGCCCTGAAAAGCCTGTCGCTGAAGGACGCGGCCTCTGAAATCGCACGGGAAACCGGCCTGCCGCGCCGCGAGGTCTACGCCCGCGCCCTGGCGCTCGGAAAGCCCTGATGCGCACCGCCGCCCAGCGCCGCGCCTCGGAAACCGGGGGACGCCGGAGCGAGACCGTCGCCGCCTGGTGGCTGCGCCTGAAGGGCTACAGAATCCTGGCCCATCGCCTGAAGACGCCCTTGGGCGAGATCGATCTGGTGGCCGCGCGCGGGATGTCGCTGGCGTTCGTGGAGGTGAAGGCCCGCGCCGATCCCGCCCTCGCCGCCGAGGCCCTCATGCCCCGCCAGAAGCACAGAATCGAGCAGGCCGCACGGCTGTTCCTCGCCCGCAACCCGCGCTATGGCGGGCACAACATCCGTTTCGACCTCGTCATCATTGCGCCCGGCCGCCTGCCGCGCCACATCACACAGGCCTTCGACGCCTCATTCTGATCCCGGAGTTCCCCCATGCCGCTACGCGTCGCCGTCCAGATGGACCCCATCGAGCGCATCACCATCGCGGGCGATTCCACCTTCGCCCTGATGCTGGAGGCGCAGGCGCGCGGGCATCAGCTGTGCGTCTACACGCCCGACCGGCTGTCGCTGTCGGGCAGCACGGTGGTGACCACGCTGCGGCCCGTCGAGGTGCGCGACGTCGCGGGCGATCACGTGACGCTGGGCGCGGAATCCCGTGTCGATCTCGGCGATTTCGACGTGGTGCTGCTGCGTCAGGACCCACCGTTCGATCTCGCCTACATCAC
>JBEBSP010000159.1:0-6313 GCA_040394255.1 Agaricicola taiwanensis
TCGAGGCAGCCGAGGATGTTCATCAGCGTCGACTTGCCGGAGCCGGACTGGCCGACGATGGCGACGAACTCGCCCTCCCGGATCGTCAGCGACACGCGGTCGAGGGCGCGCAGCTCGCCCTCGCCGCTGTGGTAGAGCCGCGAGACGCCTTCCAGTTCGATGAGCGGATCATGGGTCACCGGCGCGGCCCCCTCATGCCGGGAATGAGCCCGCCGCCGCTGCGCTCACGTTCGGCGGCCGCGCCCGTCACGCTGCCGGTGACGACCTTGTCGCCGACCTCGAGACCGTCCTTGACCTCGGCGTGGGTGCGGTTGGTGAAGCCGATCTCCACCTTGCGGGTCTCGATGCCGTTCGCCGTCTCGACGCGCACGGTGCTTGCTCCGCCGCGGCCGCGCTGCACGGCGGCCAGCGGAATGACCGGCACGTTGTCCACGCCGCCCTCGATGAAGGAGACCTGCGCCGACATGGAGGGCAGCAGCACGCCGTCCTCGTTCGGCACGTCGACCAGCACCTTGTAGAGCACCACGTCGTTGATGATCTCGGGGGTCGGCTGGATCTGGCGGACGGTGCCCTCCCATCTGCGGTCGGGCATGCCCAGCGTCGAGAAATAGGCCTTCATGCCGGGCCTGAGGCGCACGACGTCGGCCTCGACCACCTTGGCCTCGGCGGTCATGGTCTTGAGGTCGGCCACGCGGACGATGATCGGAGCGGATTGGTTGGCGTTCAGCGTCTGGCCCTTGACGGCGGACTGCGACACCACGGTGCCGGCCATGGGCGCGTAGATCTTGGTGTAGCTGAGGTTGGCCTCGGCGGCCTTCAAGGCGGCCTCGGCCTGCTGCGTCTGCGCGTCGATGACCAGGAGCTTGGCCTCGTTGATGGCGACGGTGGAGCCGGCGATGTCCAGTTCGTCCTGGGTGGAGACCTTGCGCGCGGCGAGACTTTCCTTGCGGGCATACTGGGCCTTGGCCAGATCGAGCTCGGCCTGCACCTGGGCGCGCTGGGCCTTCAGCTCGGCCAGCTTGGCCCTGGTCGAGGAAACGTTGGTCTGATGCACGGTCTGATCGGTCTCGGCGAGGAGATCGCCGGCCTTGACCTCGTCGCCGATGGCCACGTTCAGCACCTTGAGCTGGCCGGAGACCTGCACGCCGACGTCGACATAGTCGCGCGGCTGGAGGGCGGCGACGGCCGTCACCTTGCGTTCCACGGTCCCCATAGCGACCGCCTCGACGCGCGCCAGGGGCGCGCTGCCGGAGCCTGTGAGGCTGTAGGCGAACGCGCCACCCGCGGCGAGGGCGATCACGGCAACGCTCGCCATGGCCATCCCACGCCAACGGCGCGGTCTCACGGGGGAGCCGGAAGACGCGGCGGGAGCGGCGGCTGGCAAGGGCGTGAAGGCCGCCGGATGTTCGTTGGGAAGGGGGGTGTACTGGTTCACTGCGGTTCACGCGCCTTTAGGGGACTGACGCAGTGTTGAACGATGGCGCTCACCAAATCCGTCGGCAGGTCATGCGAGCCGCCGCACGCCGATGACGGGGCCATCTCCGGCTTCGGCGATGCGGGTGATCGCGGCACCGGCATCCTCGACGGTCACGGCCATGGCGTGGCCGTTGGCGTGGATCAGCGTTCCGTCGCCACGCGCGATCGCCACATGCCCTTTCCAGAACAGAAGATCGCCCCGCGACAGCGTGGCGGGAGACCAGTCGGCGATGTCCTGCCCGAGCGAGGCGAACTGCATGTCGCTGTCCCGTGGCGCCGCGTGGCCACAGGCATCGAGTGATATCTGGACCAGAGCCGAGCAATCCAGGCCGATGCTGCTCCGCCCACCCCAGAGATAGGGCGTGCCGATGAAGCGTTCGGCGACGCCGACGAAATCCGCCGCGCGGGCGTCCACCGGCGCGAGGTGGCCGGCATGGACAAAACCGCCGCTGTCCAGAACGGCAAAGGTCTTCTCGTGCCGAACAACGGTCACCTGCGCGTTCAGGTGCAACAGGTCCTCGGGCGGCAGCTTGATGCTCGGTCCCGGGAAGACGAAGCTCCTGAGGGAGACGATCCGGTGTGTGGCGGGCTCACCCGGCGCGGTCAGCGCGGCTGACGGCAGCCAGCCGACGTAATCATCCGTCGCCAGTTGACCCCAGGACCAGCCCTCATGCTCGTCGTAGACGGTGAAGTGCTCGCCAAACAGGGCCTCGGTCATGAGCGGGGCATCGGGTCTCGGCTCGCCCCTCAGAGGGGCCGCGCCGACGGCCAGTCTCTGGCGGCGCCCCTCCACGTAGCGGGCGGCCGCGACCTCCCCTTCCAGATGCGCGGCGGCCAGATCGGGCCGGGCGGGCGTGAGGCGCGGGTCGAGGCTCATGCCGGCAATCCCGCGGCTTCACGCACCAGAAGATCGGCAAGGCGCTCGACATACAGCGCTCCATTGACGGTCCGCTGCACGATCACGTTGCGCCTGTCGGCATCGTCCCTGCGGCGCGCCACCAGTTCCATCTTGCCCATGGTGTCGAGCGCGCGCGTGATGACCGGCTTGGTCACGCCGAGCTTGCGCGCCAGGCCGCGCACGGTGTGCGGGGGTGGGTCCATGTAGATGGTCAGCAGGATCGCCGTCTGACGCGCCGACAGGTCAGGCTCGCCATCGGTGACCTGGGCCATCATGATATCATGCCAGAGCCGCAAGGCCTGCGACGGTCTCAAATGCGTCGCCACGCGCACCTCATCGTTTCGGAGGCGTATTATTTACGCGTTCTCCGGAGGTGGCAAGCACGGATAGCCCAGAGACTGTCTCAGCGGGACGCAGGACAGCGCCTTTTGCGGCCCGGCACACCCATTCCCAAACAGCCTCTCAGCCATAACGCTCCGCCAGAAGAGCGTATGCCGCACGGGCGGCCTGCAATTCGCCGCCCTCCGGCCGGCCGGGCTTGGCCGTCGGGGTCCAGGCGAAGATGTCGAAATGCGCCCAGGCCCTGGCCTTCTCCACGAAGCGGCGCAGGAACAGCGCCGCCGTCACCGAACCCGCAAAGCCACCGCTGGCCGCATTCGTAAGATCGGCGATCCTGGGTTCGATCATTTTCTCATAAGGAGCCCAGAGCGGCATGCGCCAGAGCGGATCATTCTCCGCCGTGCCGTGGCGCATCAGGTCCGCGGCCAGCCTGTCGTCGTCGGTGTAGAACGGCGGAAGATCGGGACCGAGCGCCACGCGGGCCGCGCCCGTCAGGGTGGCGAAATCCAGCACAAGCTCGGGGCTCTCTTCATCGGCCAGCGCCAGGGCATCGGCGAGGACGAGGCGGCCCTCGGCATCGGTATGGCCGATCTCGACCGTCAGCCCCTTGCGGCTGCGCAGGATGTCGCCGGGCCGGAAAGCCGAGCCGCCTATGGCGTTCTCCACGGCCGGGATGAGCACCCGCAGCCGGACGTTCAGGCCCGCTCCCATGACCATATGGGCAAGCGCCAGCACCGCGGCGGCGCCGCCCATGTCCTTCTTCATGTTGCGCATCGCCGTATCGGGCTTGACGTCGAGGCCGCCGGTGTCGAAGCAAACCCCCTTGCCGACAATGGTGATCCGGGGCGCGTCTTCAGCGCCCCATGACATGTCGATGAGCCGTGGAGCCCGGTCGGAGGCGCGGCCCACCGCATGGATCATCGGAAAGCCGGTGACCAGTTCGCCGCCCATCGTGACGCTTATCGCGGCTCCGTGCCTGCCCGCGAGGTCACGGGCCGCGTCTTCCAGCTCCTGCGGCCCCATGTCGTTGGCGGGCGCATTGACGAGATCGCGGGCGAGGGTGACGGCTTCGACCGTCCGACGCAGCCAGGCATCGTCAACCCCCTCGGGAACCTCGATGCGCGCCTTGACGGGCACGCCCCTCGAATAACGGTCGTAGCGGTAAGCGTGAAGGGCATAGCCCAAGGCCGCGAGCCGCTTGTCCCGGGGTGGCAACGCAAAACGATAGAGGCCCGCGCCCAGCGCCGCCGCCACGGCTCCCGGTGCGAAGGGATCCCCATCGGGGTCAACCCCGAAAAGCACCCCTGCCAGCGCGCCCGTCTCGTCGGGAAGCATGACTGCGCACCCAGGGGCGACCTCGGTGCCAGTGGCTTTCAACCAGGCCGCGGCGAGCTTGGGAAGATCATCCGGCATCTGGCTGTTCTTGGGTATGAACCACAACGGTGTTGCGGCTTCTCCGGAACCGGCGGATACGATCACATGGCTCACAAGGCACCTCTCATGCATTTCTGGACTGGTAGCATGGGGACCCGGCGCTCTCCAGCGGATAGACGCGAGCGGCAAAGGGTTAACGCTGTATTAAGGTTAATGCTTTATGACCTCACGGGCTGTCGTCAGGTCTTATGGAGCTCGCCGTGCGGACGTCCCATGCTTCGATTCTTGCCGTGTCCCTTGCCGCGCTTCTTGCGGCCGGATGCACATCGACCCGATCGCCAGAAACGACCGCCTCGGTTTCCGGCCAGGCAGAGTCTCGCAGCCAGGACGACTGGCGGCAGATCGCGGACAGCACAGGCAAACGATATGCGGCTGATCCGACCGACGCCCGCTCGGCAATCGCCTATGGACAAGCCCTTCGCAGTTCAGGCCAGCACGCACAGGCCGTTGCCGTGCTCGAGCAGGCCGCCATTCGGCATTCGACCAATCCTGGCATCCTTGCGGCCTATGGGCGGTCCCTTGCCGACGTCGGGCGCTACGAGCAGGCCCTTGATGTGCTCGGACGCGCGCACAGTCCGGCCCGGCCCGACTGGTCGATCCTGAATGCGCAGGGGGCCATCCTCGATCAGATGGGGCGCACGGAGGAAGCACGGCGCTATTACAAGACGGCGCTCAAGATCGCGCCGGATGAACCGTCCATCCTGTCCAATCTCGGTCTGTCTTATGCGTTGACCAAAGACCTGGGCGAGGCGGAATCCGTTCTCCAGCATGCCGTGCGCCATCCGCAAGCGACCGCCAAGGTGCGCCGGAATCTTGCTCTCGTTCTCGTATTGCGGGGCAAGCGGGCTGAAGCTGAAGAGCTCATGGCGCGTGATGTTGGCCAGGACGAAGCCCGCAAATTGATCACAACGTGGTCCGGAGGCAAGACGGCAAAGAGCGGGTGATGCGCCGTTACTGAATGGCCATCACGCGGATCGCCGCCGGACCAAGAATCACGACGAAGATCACCGGCAGAAAAAACAGAACCATCGGAACGGTCAGTTTCGGCGGCAGGCCTGCGGCCTTCTTTTCCGCCTCCGCCATCCGCATGTCGCGGCTTTCCTGCGCCAGCACCCGCATAGCCTGACCGACAGGCGTGCCGAACTTTTCCGCCTGTATGAGCGCCGCGACAACGGAACGGACGGATTCCAGGCCCGTGCGCTTGGCGAGATTGTCGTATGCCAGCCGCCGGTCCTGAAGGTAGGACATCTCGGCGGTGGTTATGATGAGCTCCTCCGCCAGCGGCGCCGACTGTTCGCCGATCTCCTCGGACACGCGCCGCAAAGCGGTTTCGATCGACATGCCCGATTCCACGCAGATGAGCAGCAGGTCCAGGGCATCGGGGAAGGCCCGCCGGATGGATTGCTGCCGCTTCTGTATGGCGTTCTTCAGATAGATTTCCGGAATCTTGATGCCCAGATAAGCGGCGCCTATCGCCATCCCCAGGCGGACGATGGGCGGTTGGGAGAATTTCGTGATGACAAAGAGGTAGACGAGTGCGCCGCCGAAAAAAACGATCGGCATCAAGAACCGAAAGAACAGGAAGGCAACCTGCGGGGCAGGCCCGCGGTGGCCCGCCATGGCCAGCTTTTCACGGGCATCATCCGTTCCGAGGTGCTTGGACAGGTTGAACTGCTCGACCACCTGCCGCATGAATGCCTTTGGCTCACGCTGCATGATGCTGCGGTCTTCACGTGCCAGCCGCTCGCGCTCGCGCGCACGGATTTTGTCGCGCTCAATGGCAACGGTCTTCATCCGTCGCCCCAGATTGTCACCCGCAAGCAGAGGCAATCCCACCGTCAACACGGTGGCAGCCGCCGCAAGCGCCGTGAACAATGCGATCAGGAAATCCACATCAAGTATTTTCTGAATAATAAGATCGATCATGGAGCGCCTGCTAGAAGTCGAAATTGATCATCTTGCGCATAATCATGACACCGCAAAACATCCAGAATGCACTGCAGGCCAACATTACACGACCAAGATCATGCGTCCAAAGCAATTCTATGTAATTTGGGCTTGTGATGTAGACAAGACCCATGACAATCAATGGCAATGACCCAATAATGGATGCCGAAGCCTTGGCTTCCATACTGACAGCCACAATTTTTGCCTTCATCTTTTTAC
>JBEBSP010000160.1:0-6275 GCA_040394255.1 Agaricicola taiwanensis
GCCCGGTAGTCCTCGCGCTTCTCGCGCTCGCCCTCGACCACTTCCTCCGGCGCGCGGGCGACAAAGCTCTCGTTGGAAAGCTTGGCGTCGATGCGGGAAATCTCCTGGCCGATGCGGGCGATCTCCTTTTCCAGCCGGACCTGCTCGGCGGCGAGGTCGATCACCTCGCCCACCGCCAGCGCCGCGACGCCGCCGCGCACGATGATCTGCACAGCACCCGCCGGAGCAGCGTCCGCCACGGCGAGCGATGACAGCCGGGCCAGACGCCGCAGCATGTCGTCGTAGCGCATGGCGAAGCTCTGCACCTCGGCGGAGGGCGCGACCAGCACCAGCGGCACCTGCGCGGCTGCGGGTACGTTCATCTCCGAGCGGATCGACCGCACCTCGGTGATGAGGTCGACCAGCCAGCCGATCTCAGCTTCCGCTTCCGGGTCTTCGAGGCCGGCAAGGTCCGGCCAGGCGGCCAGCGCCAGCACGGGCTCACGCGAGGCTCCACCCTTGGTGACGGCCCAAAGCTCCTCGGTGATGAAGGGCATGAAGGGATGCAGCAGGCGGTAGCTCTGCTCCAGCACCCAGGCGACCGTGGCGCGGGTCTCGTCCTTGGCCGCGCCCTCCTCGCCCATGAACACGGGCTTGGCCAGTTCCAGATACCAGTCGCAGACCACGTTCCAGACGAAGCGGTAGGCCGCCCCCGCCGCGTCGTTGAAGCGGTAGGCCTCGATCGCCGCCGTCACCTCGGTGACGGCTTTCGACGCCTCGCCCACGATCCAGCGGTTGAGCGTGGTCCGGACCTTGCCCGGCTCGAAACCGGATACAGCGGAGCAGTTGTTCATCTCGGCGAAACGCGAGGCGTTCCACAGCTTGGTCGCGAAGTTGCGGTAGCCTTCGACGCGGGAGGTGGCGAGCTTGATGTCGCGCCCCTGCGCCGCCATGGCAGTCAGCGTGAAGCGCAGCGCGTCGGCGCCGTACTGGTCGATCAGGTCGAGGGGGTCGATCACGTTGCCCTTGGACTTCGACATCTTCGCGCCCTTCTCGTCGCGGACGAGGGCGTGGATGTAGACGTCGCGGAACGGGATCTCCTCCATGACGTGGAGGCCCATCATCATCATCCGGGCGACCCAGAAGAAGATGATGTCGAAGCCGGTCACCAGCACCGAGGTCGGATAGAAGCGCTTCAGCTCCGCCGTGTCATCCGGCCAGCCCAGCGTCGAGAAGGGCCAGAGCGCGGATGAGAACCAGGTGTCCAGCACGTCCTCGTCGCGGCGCAGGAACTCCGCCAGCGCGGCGGGATCGCGCGCGATGTCCGCCGCCTCGAACTCGGTCAGGGTTTCGTTGTTGACGTAATAGGCCAGGGCCTTGGCCGCCGCCGTGTCCTCGTCCTCTTCGACGAAGACATGGCCGTCCGGCCCGTACCAGGCCGGGATCTGGTGGCCCCACCACAGCTGACGCGAGATGCACCAGGGCTGGATGTTCTCCAGCCACTCGAAATAGGTCTTCTCCCAGTTCTTCGGCACGAAGGCGGTGTCGCCCCCGCGCACGGCCCTGAGCGCCGGCTGGGCCATGGTGTGGGCGTCCACATACCACTGGTCGGTCAGGTAGGGCTCGATCACCACGCCGGAGCGGTCGCCGTGCGGCACCATGTGGACGTTGGGCTCGATCGTCTCCAGCAGCCCCCTCGCCTCCATCATGGCGACGATGGCTTTGCGCGCCGCGAAGCGGTCCTGTCCGTGCAACGCCAGCGTCTCGGCCAGCGCCGGATCGTCCGCGCCGTCGAGGAAGTCCTCGTTGCCCTCAAGCGCCATGCGGCCCTCGATGTCGAGCACGTTGATCTGGCGAAGGTGATGCCGCTTGCCGACCTCGAAGTCGTTGAAGTCATGCGCCGGCGTGATCTTGACCGCGCCCGAGCCCTTCTCCGGATCGGAATAGTCGTCGGCGATGATGGGGATGCGCCGCCCCACCAGCGGCAGCACCACATGCTTGCCGACGAGGTCGGTGTAGCGCTCGTCGTCGGGATGAACCGCCACGGCCGTGTCGCCCAGCATGGTCTCCGGCCGCGTGGTGGCGACCGTGATGAAACGGTCGGCCTCACCCTCGATGGGATAGCGCAGGTGCCAGAGGTTGCCCTTGACCTCGATCGGCTGGACCTCAAGGTCCGAGATGGCGGTGAGCAGCTTGGGGTCCCAGTTGACGAGCCGCTTGTCCTTGTAGATCAGCCCCTTGCGATAGAGATCGACGAACACCTTGCGCACGGCGACCGACAGGCCCTCGTCCATGGTGAAACGCTCGCGGCTCCAGTCGCAGGACGCGCCCAGACGCTTCAACTGCTGCTGGATCTTGCCGCCGGATTCCGCCTTCCATTCCCAGACGCGGTCGATGAAGGCCTCGCGGCCCATCGCGCGCCGGCCCGGCTCCTTGCGCTCGGCGAGCTGGCGTTCGACCACCATCTGCGTGGCGATGCCGGCATGGTCCATGCCCGGCTGCCACAGCACGTCCTTGCCGCGCATGCGCTCGAAGCGGCACAGCACGTCCTGGAGCGTGTTGTTGAGCGCGTGCCCCATGTGCAGCGAGCCGGTCACGTTCGGCGGCGGGATCACGATGCAATAGGTTTCCGCATCCTGCCGCTCGGGCCGTCCGGCACGAAACGCCTGCGCCTCGTCCCAGCGCGCGGCGATGCGCACCTCGATGTCGGCGGGCGAATAGGTTTTCTCGATCATGGATGCGCACTCACGGCTAGAGCGTTTTCAGCAAAGTGGTTTCCGGTTATGCGCCCGGAAACGCAGCACAACACAGAATCAGGACATATCCGGGATATGTCCTGACGGGTTGTTCCGCACGCCGTTGAAAACGACCCGCCAGTGCAAGTCAACACAAGGGAGTGAATCAGCTGCCGCCGCGCGTGACGCGCTCGATTTCGGCGCGCACCATGCGTTCGACCAGCGTGGGCAGGTTCTGGTCGAGCCAGTCCTTCAGCATCGGGCGCAGCATGTCGGCCACGAGGTCTTCAAGCGTGCGCGGATTCTGGTTCAGCAGCGTGCGCGACAGCGACCCGAAGGAGGACGACACCGCCGCCCCCACCAGAGGCGACAGCAGGCTGTCCGTCATGGCCTGGGTCGACATGGCCGGTATGGGTGCGGCAGGCGGAGGTGCTGAGCGCACGGGTTCCGCGGCCACGGGCTCAATGTCCGCTTCCTCGAACACCACGTCTACGGGTTCGACCAGTTCGGGAGCGGCCTCCGCTTCCGGCTCGTCATCCGGATCGGCCTGCGCCGCCTGGCTCTCCTCCAGGGCGGCGTTCCAGTCGCTCATGTCGTCGGTAAGTTCGAGGACATCGCCCGGCTCGTCCTCGGCCCGCGCTTCCTCGGGTTCCGGTTCAGGTTCCGGCTCCCCGGCATCCATGGACGCGAAAACGGCGTCGATGTCGTCCTGATTGAGGCCGTCTTCCTCTTCGGCAGCGGCGGCGGCAGGCGGCTGGGCGGGTTCGGCGGCCTTGGGCGCAACCGCCGCCGCGGCCTTGGGCTTCTTGGCGGGAGCAGCTTCGGCGGCCTGCGTATCGTCGGAGATGATCCGGCGGATGGAGGCGAGAATCTCCTCCATCGTCGGCTCTTGCTGCGCTTTAGCGGCGTTACTCATGTGCTCAATCCCGCTGCGATCCGGCGCAGGGAATCAACGCACGCCGGACGTATAGTTGCATACGGAGTATCGCACCCGATTCGCGCAAGGCAAGCGCGGCAACACATGCGAAGGCCTTCGTCCCCAACAAGCCGTGCGCGAGGCACGGCTTCGATTCAACGGCCGTCCGGGGTGCGCAGGCCGATCCACTTGTCGCGGACCTGCTCGTAATGCACCGTAGGGCTGTATTCCGTGATCGACAGCGCCAGCCGCTTGGCCGACAGGCGACCGATGGCCTGATAGACCGCGTAGGATGCCACCACCCGATCGCGCTGCGCGGTGATAAGGGTCACGCGCGCGTTCAGAAGCTCCTGCTGGGCGTTGAGCACATCGAGCGTGGTGCGCTGCCCGACCTTGGATTCCTCGCGCACACCGTTGAGGGCGATCTGCGCGGCCTCGATCTGGGCCTGCGCCGCGGATATCTGGGCCTTCGCCCCTTCCAGGGCGCCCCAAGCGGACACCACGGCGGCGCGCACTTCCTCACGCGCAAGATCCGCCTCGATACGCCGCTGGCCCAGCAGCTCCTTGGATTCGCGCACTCGCGAGGACACCGCGCCGCCCTGATAGATCGGCACCGTGACACGCCCGGCAACGGAGCCCGTCGTGCTGCGGTCGGAACTGGTCCCCCCCGCGCCGACACCGCCGCCGGAGCCGCCGCTATCCCAGGAGTTGGTGACGCCTGCCTCCAGCGAGACCGTCGGCAGCAGTTCGCCCTCGATCACCTTGACCTGCATCTGCGCGGCGTCGACGCCATAGAGCGCCGAGAGAATGGCCGGGTGCTCGCGATGGCCGACGCCGATCGCCTCGTCGATGGAGCGCGGCAGCAGCCGGTCGATCGGCTTGCCGGGATAGAGCTTGCCGGGATCGGCGCCGATGCGCTGGCGGTAGATCGCGCGGCTGGCCTTCAGATTGGCTTCCGCGACGCTGACCTGCGAACGCCCGCTGGCGAGCCGCGCGTCGGCCTGGGCGACGTCGGTGCGGGTCACCTCGCCCACGTCGAAGCGCTCGCGCGTGGCGCGCAGGTCTTCGTTGATGAGTTCGACGTTGTTGCGCTGCAGATCGAAGATCGCGAAATCGCGCAGCACATTCATATAGGCCTCGACCGCGTCGAACAGGACGTTCTGCTCGGTGTTGCGCAGGGCCTCGCGCGTCAGCAGCACGGTCGCCTCGGCCGCGCGGACGGCGTTGGGCGTGCGGAAACCGTCGAAGATCGGCTGCTCGATCGAAACGCCCACATTGCGCGGATAGCCGGTCACGGTTCTGGACTGGCCGCCTCCGCGAACCTCCGTCGCGCTGGCGCCGACACTGGCGGAGCCGAACACGCGCGGACGGTAGCCTGACAGGGCCTGCGGCACGCGCTCGTCGACCGCACGGGTCGCGGCGCGCTGGGCATTAAGCGATTGGCTGCCGCTGTAGGCGCGTGCGAGGGCCGCTTCCAGCGTATCCGCGGAAACGGAGGACGTGAGGCCAATGAAAAGCGCGGCGGCGACCGCCGATCGCACCACCAGTTTCCGGCGACGCTCAACAATACGCATGGTTTACTTCCGGATGTGCGGGCGGAATCAACCCGCTGAAAATCACGATTTCACCCGAAGCTTACCGTGGCGGGCATCCCAGGGGAACCGGCAACAGTACCCATTCCCCAATCCCCGCCCAGGTGCGGCTTTTCCGCCACGTTCAATCGAATTAATTTTTCAGATAAACCATTTGCAACGTTTTCTTAAATTAAAAAACAAAGGTCGCAGGCCGTTCGAAGCCCGGCAGCATGTGCGCCGCAGCATCGAACACCGCCCGATGGCTCACGCCCACCTCACCCTTCAGATAGACCGTCGCCTTGGCGCTGCCGCCGCTGCCGACGACCGTGACCAGCCGCCCCCCCTCCTTGAGCTGGGCGATCAGTCCATCCGGCTGAATCTCGATGGCGCCCTCCACGACGATGACGTCATAGGGCGCCGAGGCCGCGTAGCCTTCGGCAAGGGCGCCGGTCACCACCACGGCGCTGGTGGCCTCGACCGCGGTGAGGTTTTCACCCGCAATGGTGCCGAGGGCCTCATCGACCTCCAGGCCGACCACGAAGGCCGCGAGCCGCGAGATGAGCGCGGTCGAGTAACCCGTGCCGCAGCCGACATCGAGAACGACGTCCTGCGGACCGATCTCCGCGGCCTGAAGCAGCCTGGCCAGGACCGTGGGGGTCAAAAGCGCGCGGGTGTCGCCGCCCGGCAGGAGAACGGCGGCGTCGGAATAAGCCAGCGCCTGCCAGGCTTCCGGCATGAATTTCTCGCGCGGGATATCCAGCATGGCCGCGATGATGCCGGTATCCGTCACGCCGTTCGGCCGGATCTGGCCGTCGACCATCACCTTGCGAGCCTGTTGATGGTTCATGTCGCCTCGCCTCATGCGCGCCCAAATATGATGTCCGGTATTGCGACAATCGCACGTCGAAGGCAAGCCGCGCGATGCCGCAGGAAACTCGGCTGTTGCGGTCTGAGGATTCGCTCTGCTATAGGCACCGGGCGGATCGTCTTGGGCGATGCGCGTTCCCCACATGGCCACGTGGCGGAGTGGTTACGCAGAGGACTGCAAATCCTTGCACCCCGGTTCGATTC
>JBEBSP010000161.1:0-6256 GCA_040394255.1 Agaricicola taiwanensis
GGGTGCTTCCCCGACAAGTGTCCGAAGATGGATTTCCAGCTGATTCAACGTCAGCGCGGCGCGCTGGGCCGCATCGGCGCGGGACGCCGCAGGCCCCTTGGATGTTTGTACGCCGAATGCCGTCAGCACATCGCCATGCGCCTGACCAACCATCTTCGCGATCTTCGCAACTTCGCCGCGCAGCCCGGTATCCAGTGAAGGGCGTCTGGCGAGACCCGCCTCAAGGCGCTCGATCGCGGCGATCACGCCTTCCGTTTCGGTTGCGCGCTGGCGTCTTGCGTATTCGGCCAGGAACCAGCGCCCCCGCGCTGTTTCGAGAACGGCGGATTCGATCGATTCAAAATCCTCTTCGGTGAGCGGTTTAACCGTCATTCCGCACCGTTTGAGAGTGACATGGCGGAGCGCATCCCAGACATCGAATCGCCGCAGACAACAAAGGTTCACACCAGTTTAAGGTGTGACGAGCGCCTATGGAACGACCAGCAGGCAGAATGCGTTCGTCATCCCCAGAGCAGAGGATCGGGCGGCTGCATGGTGCTGTCTTCGAAGGTGATGCCATGTTCCCGGTCGCGGGCGAGGAGCAGGGGGCCGTCGAGGTCGATGAACCGCGCATAGGGCGCCAGCAGAAAGGCCGGGGCCATGGCAAGGGAGGTCGCCAGCATGCAGCCGATCATGATGGACAGGCCAGCTTCGTCTGCCGCCTTCGCGAGCGCGATGGCTTCCGTCAGCCCGCCGGTCTTGTCGAGCTTGATGTTGATCGCGTCGTACTTGCCGAGCAGGTGGCTCAGGCCGGTGCGGTCATGGGCGCTTTCATCGGCGCAGACCGGAACCCGCCGCGTGATCGCCGCCAGGGCATTGTCGTCGGAAGCGGGCAGGGGCTGCTCGATCAGGGTGACGCCCGCCGCCGCGCAGGCGGCCATGTTGGCCTCCAGCAGGTCGCCGGTCCAGCCCTCGTTGGCGTCCACGATCAGCTCCGACCCCGGTGCGGCGGAGCGCACGGCGGCGATCCTCTCGACGTCGCCCGGCGCGCCGAGCTTGATCTTGAGCAGAGGCCGGTGCGCGGCCTTGGCGGCCGCCGCCGCCATTTCGACCGGCGTCCCGAGACTCAAGGTATAGGCTGTCGTGCGGAGTTCGGGTCGCGGCAGTCCCGCCAGCGACCAGACCGGTTTTCCGGACTGTCTGGCTTCCAGATCCCAGAGCGCGCAGTCGATGGCGTTTCGCGCCGCGCCCGCAGGCATGACCGACAGGAGCTCTGTTCTGCCGATTCCGGCGGCGATCGCTCCTGTCCGGGCCTTGATCGCGGCCGTCACGCCGTCGATGGTTTCGCCGTAACGGGCGTAGGGCACGCATTCGCCGCGCCCCGTATGAGTGCCGTCGCTGATCTCGGCGACCACCACCAAAGCCTCGGTCTTGGAGCCACGGGCGATGCTGAAGCGTCCGGCGATCGGCCAGCTTTCCGCCCTCACGCGCAGGGTGAGGGTCATGGCGCGCCGAAGTCCGCCGCCAGCCGGTCGGGGGCCTCGCCAAGGAAGGGAAGATCGAATCTGGCAATATCCATTCAGGTTTCGGCCCTGTGTTGTGCCAAAGGCATATCACGGGCATTTCATGCCGACAAAGCCATCGCCGCTCGACATCAAAGCCCAGCGTCCGCTAGGGATAGCTTGGATGAGTCACGAACCTGCCCAACAGACTTCGGAACCGGCTCTCGCTCTGGAACGCGAGCAGGATTCGCTTGTCATGCGTGCCGATGGCGCCTGGACGGGCAATGTCGCCTCCGATCTGGAAGAGGTGGTGCGGACCGCGTCCGGCCATTTCGAGCATGCCGGAAGGATCGTGCTCGATCTCGCCCATATCCAGCGCATGGACACGGTTGGCGCCGTATTGCTCGGCCGCCTCCTGCGCACGGCCGAAGAACACGGCGGCAGCGTTTCCATCCGTGGCGCGGGCAAGGAACAGGAGACCCTCATCGAGGCGGCCCGCAGGAACGTTTCCGCCGAGCCCCAAAGCCGGGCAGGCGGGTCGATCGTCGACCTTCTCGCGGACATCGGCGGTGGCGTCCGGTCCGCTTTCCGTGACCTTCAGGCAAGCGTCGGCTTCCTGGGGTCGATCGTCGTCGGTATGGGCGGTGTAGCGGTCAAGCCCACCACGTTCCGCGCCACATCGGTTATCTTCCATCTGGAGCAGGTCGCCTTCCGGTCGCTGCCGATCATCGCCCTGATCACCTTTGTCGTCGGCGCGATCGTGGCGCAGCAGTCGATCTTCCAGCTGCGGAGCTTCGGCGCCGAGATCTTCGTCGTTGACCTGATCGGCATCCTGACCGTCCGGGAGCTTGGCGTCCTCTTGACGGCGATCATGATGGCCGGCCGGTCGGGCAGCGCCTTCACGGCTGAAATCGGCTCCATGAAGATGCGCGAGGAAATCGATGCGCTCAGGGTCATGGCGCTCGATCCCGTGGCGGTCCTCGTTCTGCCGCGCCTGTTCGCGCTGGTGATCGGGCTGACCCTGATGGCCTTTCTGGCGTCGCTGTTTGCCATCCTCGGCGGAGGGGTTGTGGCCTGGGTCTACGGTAACATCAGCCCCGAAATCTTCCTGACGCGCCTGAAGGAGACGCTGACCGTATCGAGCTTCATGGTCGGGATGATCAAGGCGCCGTTCATGGGCCTCGTCATCGGCATCATCGCCACTGTCGAGGGCCTGCGCGTGGAGGGATCGGCCGAATCCCTCGGGCAGAGGACGACGGCTTCCGTGGTGAAGGCCATCTTCGTGGTGATCGTCCTGGACGGGCTGTTCGCCATGTTCTTCGCGGCGCTGGGCTGGTGACCATGAACACGGAACGCGAAGCGGTGATACGTGTCCGGGACCTCGCCGTCGGCTTCGGTGACAGACTGGTCATCAACGGTCTCGATCTCGATCTTTTCCGGGGGGAAATCCTCGGTGTCGTCGGTGGTTCGGGATCCGGAAAATCCGTCTCGCTGCGGGCGATCGTGGGTCTCCTGCCCAAAAGAGGCGGGACCATCGAAATCTTCGGCACCGACGTGGACGAGGCCACGGACCTCGAACGCCGCGCGCTCGAACGGCGCTGGGGGATATTGTTTCAGCAGGGGGCGCTTTTCTCGTCGCTCACCGTCCAGCAGAACGTCGAGATGCCGTTGCGGGAACATACCGACCTCAGTCCCTCCCTCAGGGAGGAAATCGCCCGCTACAAGATCGCGCTCGTCGGCCTGAAACCGGAGGCGGCGCATCGTTTTCCGTCGGAACTGTCGGGCGGCATGATCAAGCGGGCGGCGCTGGCGCGTGCGCTGGCTCTCGATCCCGAGATCGTCTTCCTGGATGAACCGACGTCGGGGCTCGACCCCATCAGCGCCGGCGATTTCGACGAACTGCTGCTGACCCTGCGGGAAGCTTTGGGCCTCACGGTTTATATGGTAACCCACGACCTCGACAGTCTTGTGCGGATCACGGATCGCATTGCCGCATTGGGCGAGGGAAAGATGCTGGCGACCGGTCCCATTGCCGAGATGCAAAAATCCGATCACCCTTGGCTCAAGTCCTATTTCAAAGGGCCCCGGGCGCGTGCGGCGGGTATGTGAAGGCCATTACAGGACGGTATGAATGGAAACCCGCGCGAACAATGCCCTGATCGGCCTCTTCACCCTTGCCGTGGTGCTGTGCGGTTTTGGCTTCGTCTGGTGGTTCGCCGGCGCTTCCGATTCGAGCCAGAGAAACCCGTATCACGTGGTTTTCCAAGGGTCCGTGTCGGGCCTTACGCGCGGTTCGGGCGTGCTGTTCAACGGCATCCGCGTCGGCGAGGTCGTCAGTCTGACCCTCGACCCGCGTGATCCGCAGAAGGTGACGGTTCGGGTCGTGATCGATTCGGCGACGCCGGTGCGCACGGACACCAAGGCGCGCCTCGAATATCAGGGCCTGACGGGGGTTGCCGCCATCCAGCTGGAAGGCGGCAAGATCGATGCCGCCACGCTGGCGACCAGTTCAAGCGCGCCGGGGGTCATCATAGCCGAGAGGTCCGCGGTGCAGGACCTGCTGGAGGGCGCGCGCAAGGTCATGACGCGGGCCGACGGCATCATGGCGACGGTGGAGGAGTTCGTCGGCGAGGCGCGGCAGCCCCTGACCAATTCACTCAACAATGTGGAGCGTTTCACGCAGGCCGTCGCCGGCAACTCCGACCAGATCGAGAATTTCCTCAAGGCAACCGGGGATGCCGCAAACCGCATCACCGAGCTTGCGGGGCGGCTTGAAGGCCTGACGGACGATCTCAGGAACATCGTGCAGGCGGTCGATCCGAAGGAGGTCGATGCCATCGTCGGGAATTTCCAGCAGTTTTCCGAAGGTCTCGCCAAGGCATCGCCGCGCATCGACACCATCTTCGCCGATGCTTCGTCGGTCGCGAGCAATCTGCGTGAGGTCAGCGGCCGTCTGGAGGCGACGTTCGCCCGGGTGGATCAGATCGTCCAGGCCCTCGACGCCGAAAAGATCCGGGGAACGGTGAACAGCGTTTCCGCGTTTGCCCGTACGCTGGAGGACAACAGAGGCAATGTCGACGACATCGTGAAGGATGCCCGCGAACTTACCGAAAGGCTCAACGAATCCTCCAAGAAACTGGGCAGCATCCTTGACGGCGCCGAGTCTCTCGTCGGCGGTGATGGGCAGGGTGGGGGTCTCAAGGAGTTTTCCGATACGGCGAAGGCCATCCGTATCCTGGCGGAAAACCTCGATCAGCGCACGGCGCTTCTGTCGCGCGATATCTCGGGATTCACGGGACGGGGCTTGCGCCAGATTGATGCCCTTACGAGTCAGGGTACCCGCACACTCACGGAAATCGAGCGCGTGATGCGCGAGTTCGAGCGCAACCCACGCCGCTTCCTCTTTGGCGGGTCAAGCATTCCGGAATACTCTCAGCGCCGCTGATCGTTCGAGAATCGGCGTGTGTCCGTGTGACATGAATGGAAATGAGGTTGATTGTGCTCAAGCACGCTAGTCGGGGATTGAAGCTTACAGGCGTGCTTGCCGCAGCTGTTCTTCTGAGCGGTTGCGCCTTGCTCTCAACACCCACCCCGCCAAACACATACACCCTGACCGCGCCGGATTTTGCCCAGAAGGGCAGCCGGACACGCGGTCTGATGGTTGTCGCGCAGCCCACCGCGATCCAGGCGCTGGACAGCCAGAGCATCGTGGCTCGCCCATCGACCGGCGAGATAACCTACATCGAGAATGCGCAGTGGTCCGACAACCTGACGCGTCTGCTGCAAGCGCGCATCATCGAGTCTTTTGAGAATGCCAACAACCTGACTGCCGTGGGCAAGGCGGGAGACCGTCTTTCCGCCGATTATCAGCTTGTAACGGACATCCGGACCTTCGAAGTCGACGCGCAACGGGGTTCCGCGATTGTCGAGCTTTCGGTGAAACTGGTCAACGAGCGCAGCGGCCGGATTGTTTCAGGCGCGGTCTTCCATGAAACCGCGCCGATTTCGGAAGTGTCCGGGCTCGAAGCCTCGCGGGCGCTGGATGCGGCTCTCGCCAAGGTCCTGCGTAAAATCGTCGTGTGGGCCGAACGCACTTGAATTGTTGACTGTTATCTCCACATCAAATTGTCTATTGTGCTTTTCAGTAAAACACACTGAATGGATGGGAAATAATGAGTCTGATTCCTATGGCGGACCTTCAGACGCTTAGTGCGCGTCAGAAGGAATCCTACGATCGCAAGATCGCCCGCGACGGGCGCGTGACCAACATGCAGCGCACGCTTCTGCATTCCGCGCCTGCCTTCGATGTCTATATGGGCTGGTATGATCTTCGTGACCGGCTGACCCCGATATTTGGCGATCGTGCGATCTGGGTCTTCTGCCACGTCATTTCGGAAGGCACGGACTGCCTCATCTGCTCCACGTTTTTCCGGCGCCTGCTGACGGACGCGGGCATATCGCCAGACAGCTACACCCCGACGGATGAAGAGAAACTGCTGGAATCCCTTGGGCGCAGTTTCCTGAATAACGGGCATGGAGTCGATCAGGACGTATGGCGCCAATTGCGAGAGCGGTACGATAATACGGTTCTTACAGATCTCATCGCATTCGGCGGAATGATGGTCGCGAACAATCTGTTCAACAACATCATCGACCCGGAGTTGGATGAGTATCTCCACGATTATAAAAAGTAAGCGGCTGCTGAAGACCTATAAAAAAACGGGCGCCACACGGCGCCCGTTGAAACAGTTCAACAAGATCAAATGACCCGAGCA
>JBEBSP010000162.1:0-6152 GCA_040394255.1 Agaricicola taiwanensis
AGCATCCCCGGATCGACGCCGATCTTGGCCAGCGCGCGGTCGTATTTCGTAATGGCCGCGCCGCCGAAGATCAGGTCCGCGTCGGCGGGGCAGTTCAGCCAGCCGTTGTGCTGGATTTCCGTCTCCAGTTGCCCCGGCGCCCAGCCGGCATAGCCCAGCGCCAGCACCGCCTTGTGCGGGCCGTTTCCGGCGGCGATGGCCTTCAGGATGTCGAGCGTCGCCGTCAGGCAGATGCCGCCCTCGATCGGCAGGGTGGAGTTCTCGACGATGTAGTCCGGCGTGTGCAGCACGAAGCCGCGCCCGGTCTCGACCGGGCCGCCCTTGACGATCTGGATCGCCTCGGCGCGCGGCGGCAGGGTGATGCGCTCCTCGTCCGGAACGATCTCCAACTGCACCAGCAGTTCGCGGAAGCCGATGTGGGCGGCGGGATTGTTGAGGATGATGCCCATGGCGCCATCGGCGGAATGGGCACAGACATAGATCACACTTTTGGTGAAACGCTCGTCGTCCATCATGGGCATGGCGACGAGTATCTGGCCCTCGAGATAGCCAGTCTTGCTGCCGCCTTCGTGACGCAACCCGAATATATCCATGGTTCAAGTGTAATCGCACCGGGGGATTTTCGGAAGAGGGTTCACGCCACTGTGGCTGGTGGGCGATGAAGATTGGGAGTAAGCGGGATGGCATGATCCGTCTTCTGGTCTCCACTGTCCTTATGGTCACCCCCCTGGGCTTCGCCATGGCCGGCCCGGTGTCGCCATGGTCCGCCGACGGCAATGCCGCCATCCGTCTGATGGCGGGCCGTCCGCAGGCCGGTTCCGGGACACTGCTCGCCGGTCTGGAAATCCGTCTCGACCCGGGCTGGAAGACCTACTGGAAGGTGCCGGGCGACAGCGGCGTGCCGCCGCGCTTCGACTGGAGCGGATCGGACAACGTCGCCTCCGTCGAGCCGCTGTTTCCCGCTCCCAAGCGCCTGGCCGACGGCGCCGGCTGGGCCATCGGCTACGACAGTTCGCTGGTGGTGCCGCTCAGGGTGACGCCGAAGGACGCGGCCCGCCCCGTCACGCTCGAACTGACGCTGGACTATGCCGTCTGCGAGAAGCTGTGCGTTCCCGCGCGCGGAACAGCCAGCCTGACCCATGCGCCGGACAGCGACATCGACCGCTTCGCCGCGGCGGACATCGAGCGCTTTCTGAAACGGACGCCGCGCCGGGCATCCTTAGGAGACGGCGGAAAGCCATCCGTCACGGCGGAACGGCTGGCCGACGGCGCCTTCCGGGTCGCGGTCGCCGCCACGGATGCCCGGACTGTCGATCTCTTCGCCTCCAGCGATTCGGTCTGGGCGCCGCCCCTGCCGGAGCTTGAGGGGCGCGACGCCGAGGGCCGGCACCTGTTCCGCGTCTCGGCCAGGAAGGCCCCGGCGGGCACGAGCGTCACACTCGTCGCGGTCGCCGACGACAGCGTGGTCGAGATCATCCTGCCGCTTGATGGCGCGCCGCTGAAGCCCTAAGAGACCCTTTGAAACCGTGCCATGCCGTTTGCAGACCGGCCTGACACGGTTTCAAGCGGTCTCCAGGACCGCCCCACCATTTGCCGTCTTCATCTGCACGAGGCCGACCCATGACCATTCAGACGGGCGAACGCCTGCCGGACGCCACCTTCACCGTGATGACCGCCGACGGTCCCGCACCGAAAACCACGAAGGATCTGTTCGCGGGCCGCAAGGTCGTGTTCTTCGCGGTGCCCGGCGCCTTCACCCCGACCTGCCACCGCAACCACCTGCCGGGCTTCCTGGCCAACGCCGAGGCCATCAAGGCCAAGGGCGTCGACGCCATAGCCGTCACCGGCGTCAACGACGTCTTCGTGATGAGCGCCTGGGCGGAGGCCACCGGCGGCAAGGGCGTGATCGAGTTCCTCGCCGACGGCGGCGGTGCTTTCGCCAAAGCCATCGGCATGGATGTCGACCTGACGGAGCGCGGCCTCGGCCTGCGTTCCAAGCGCTACGCCATGATCGTCGACGACGGCGTGATCAGCTATCTCGCCATCGAGGAAGCCCCGGGACAGGCCGAAACCTCAAGCGCGGCGAAGCTGCTCGAAGCGCTGTAGAGCGTTCTCAGAAAAGTGGATTCCGGCTTGGCGTCAAGAAAACGCGCCTGGCCGTCATCCATCGGCATAGCCCTTCAGCCCGTCGAACAGGGCATCGAAGACCGCGCGGCAATGCGGAGCCGAACGCAGGTTCTCGTGCATCGCCAGCCATGTGCCGAGCTTCATCTCGAAGCTGTCCGGCAGCACGCGGACGAGGTTCGGCTCGCGCAGCGCGAGCTTCGTCTGGCATCCCCCGATCCCGAAGCCGGCCCGGATCGCCGCGAGTTGGGCAAGATCGCTGTCGGCGCGCAGGGCGAACAGCGCCCGGTCTGGAAACATGAACTCGCGGCGCATGCTGCGGATCGCGAGCGTTTCCCGGTCATAGCCGATCAGGCTGTGGGCTCCGAGGTCATCCAGGCTGCGGGGCGTGCCATGCCGTGCGAGATAGTCCCGATGGGCATGGAGACCCACCGGAATCACACCGACGCGCCGCACCAGCAGGGCGTCCTGCCGGGGCTCGACCATGCGGACGGCGATGTCCGCATCGTGGCGGAGCAGGTTCTCGACCGCGTTCGACAGGGCGAGCTCGATGATGATGCCGGGATGGCTCCGCCGCAGTGCCGCCAGGATCGGCGGCAGCACCTCGGCGCCCACCACCTCGCTCGCGGTGATCCGGACCACGCCTCCGGCGGTTCCCTGCCGCGATGCCGCCCGCAGCAAGGCGGCGGCGGCCGAGGACAGCGCTTCGGCGTAGGGGCGCAGTTCGAGCGCCGTGCCCGTGGGCGTCAGGCCATGCTGCGATCGTATGAACAGCTGAAACCCGACCGCGCGTTCGAGGGCGCCGATGTGACGGCCCACGCTCGGCTGGGCAAGCCCGAGGCTGCGCGCCGCGCCGGACAGCGACCCTTCCTCGAGCACGGCGAGGAAGCTGCGATAGAGATTCCAGTCGGGATCGATGTCGATCATGCATTTTAGTATATCAAAGCCACATTATTAGACAATTTCGTTTACCGTCCGCCTGGGCGATCCTGACCTCCTGAACAGGGAGGCCATCATGACACAGGACAAGACAGCACTCGTTCTCGGCGCCACCGGCGGCATCGGAGGGGAGGTGGCGCGCCGCCTCGTCCGGAGCGGATGGAACCTGCGCGCCCTGACGCGCGGCGGCGCCGGCCACGGCCCGGCATCGGGCATCGGGTGGATCGAGGGCGATGCCCTCAACCGCGATGATGTGATGGCGGCGGCCGAAGGCGTCTCGCTCATCGTCCACGCCGTCAACCCGCCCGGCTATCGCGATTGGGACAAGCTGGTGCTGCCCATGCTGGACAACACCATCGCCGCCGCCCGCAAGGCAGGCGCGCGCATCCTCCTGCCGGGAACGGTCTACAATTACGGGCCGGACGCCTTTCCGGACATCGTCGAGGCCTCGCCCCAGCGCCCCGTCACCCGCAAGGGCGCCATCCGTGTCGAGATGGAGCGCCGGTTGCGCGATGCCGCCGATGAGGGCGTGAGCGTCCTGATCGTGCGCGCCGGTGATTTCTTCGGCCCGAAGGCGGCCAACAGCTGGTTCTCGCAAGGGCTGGTCAAACCCGGCAGGTCCGTCGCCGCGATCAGCTACCCCGGCCTGCGCGGCATCGGGCACCAGTGGGCCTATCTGCCCGACGTGGCCGAAACCATGGTCCGGCTGATCGAGCGCGAGGACCGGCTCGGGGTGTTCGAGACCTTTCACATGGAGGGCCATTGGGACGCCGACGGCACCGCCATGACATCCGCGATCCGCCGCGCCGCCGCCGATCCGGGGTTGAAGATCCGTACCTTTCCCTGGTGGCTGCTGAGCCTCGCGTCACCCTTTGTCACGCTGTTCCGGGAACTGGGCGAAATGCGCTATCTCTGGAGACAGCCGGTGCGGATGCGCAACGACCGCCTGCTGGGCTTTCTCGGCGAGGAGCCGCACACCCCGATCGACGAGGCCGTGCGCGCGACGCTGATCGGGCAGGGGTGCTTGCCGGCAGCGGGCGCTGCGGCGTGACGGTCAGGCGGACTGGGGCGCGCCTTTTTTCGCCTTGAACGGGGCCATGCCCGCGCGCGCCAGTTCGTCGGCGCGCTCGTTCATCTCGTTGCCGGCGTGGCCGCGTACCCAGTGCCAGGTCACGTCGTGGCGGGTGATGGCCTCGTCGAGCTTCATCCACAGGTCCTGGTTCTTCACCGGCTTCCTGTCGGCGGTCTTCCAGCCGTTGCGCTTCCAGCCCTTGACCCATTTCATCACGCCGTCGCGCAGATATTGCGAATCCGTGTGAAGGTCGACGGCGCAGGGCCGTTTCAGGGCCTCCAGCGCGGCGATGGCGGCGAACAGCTCCATGCGGTTGTTGGTGGTGGGGGCCTCCCCGCCCGACAGCGCCTTCTCGGTGCCGTTGAACACCAGGATCGCGCCCCAGCCGCCGGGGCCGGGATTGCCCGAACAGGCGCCGTCGGTCCAGATCTGCACGCGGGGCTCGCTCATCGGGTCCACCCGTAGGCGCCCGCATCGCCGGCCGAGCGGTGGAAGCGCAGTTTCCTCCAGTATTCCAGGGGGTCCTTCGGCTTCACCAGCGCGCCCGGCGGCACGGCCAGCCAGTCGACCAGCCGCGTCAGCAGGAACCGCAGCGCCGATCCGCGCGCCAGGATCGGCAGCGCGGCAAGCTCGTCTTCCGACAGGGGCCGTTCGGCGTGGTAGGACGCGAGCAGCGCGCGGCTCTTGGTGACGTTGAACGCGCCGTCCGGCTCGAAGCACCAGGCGTTGAGGCAGATGGCGAGGTCATAGGCCAGCGTGTCGTTGCAGGCAAAATAGAAGTCGATCAGCCCCGACAGCGTCTGGCCGAGGAAGAAGACGTTGTCCGGGAAGAGGTCGGCGTGGATCACGCCCTGCGGCAGGCCGCGCGGCCATGAGCCTTCCAGCGCGCGCAGTTCCGCCTCGATCTCGGCGGCGAGACCCGGCATGACGGCATCCGCCCGCGCTCCGGCCTGCTCCGCCAGCGGCCGCCAGCCCGGCACCGACAGGGCGTTGGCGCGCGTCAGCGTGAAATCCTGCCCCGCCGCGTGGAAGAGGGCGAGCGCGCGTCCCAGCTCGGCGCAATGGGCGACCTGCGGACGCCGCGTCCACATGCCCTCCAGGAAGGTGACGATGGCGGCGGGCCGCCCGCACAGCGTGCCCAGCGCCTCGCCGGACGCGGTCTTGACCGGCAGCGGGCAGGTGATGCCGCGCGCCGCCAGATGCTCCATCAGCCCCAGGAAGAACGGCAGGTCCGCGGGGTTCACGCGCTTTTCATAGAGCGTGAGGATGAACGTCCCGCTGGTGGTGTGCAGCAGGAAATTGCTGTTCTCCACGCCCTCCGCGATGCCCTTGTAGGACAGCACCTCGCCGATGCCGTAGGGCGCGATGAAGCGCGCGAGTTCGTCGTCGGGAACTTCGGTGTAGACGGCCATGGACGCTCAGGCGGCTGCGCCGCGCAGGGCGCGGGGAAGGGGGAAGAACACGCTCTCGTCGGCGGTGGAGACGGTTTCCACCTGCACGGTGTAGCGCATCGCGAAGGCGTCGATGATCTCCTCCACCAGCACCTCGGGCGCGGAGGCCCCGGCCGTGATGCCCAGCGTCCTGATGCCCGTGAACACCGTCCAGTCGATGTCGCAGGCGCGCGGCACCAGCCTTGCCACCGGGCATCCGGCGCGCTCGGCCACCTCGCGCAGCCGCTGCGAGTTGGACGAATTGGGCGAGCCGACCACGATCAGCCCGTCGCAGTCCGGCGCGACGCGCTTGACCGCCTCCTGGCGGTTGGTGGTGGCGTAGCAGATGTCTTCCTTGTGCGGCCCGGTGATCTCGGGGAAGCGCGCCTTGAGCGCGGCGACGATCCCGGCGGTGTCGTCCACCGACAGCGTGGTCTGGGTGACATAGGCCAGCGCGGCGGGATCGCGCGGGGTGAAGCCGGCCACATCCGCCACGGTCTCGATCAGCGTGACCGCGCCCTCGGGCAACTGCCCCATGGTGCCGATCACCTCCGGATGGCCGGCATGGCCGATCAGCACGATCTCGC
>JBEBSP010000163.1:0-6142 GCA_040394255.1 Agaricicola taiwanensis
TGTGCTTTTGGCGTAGTGTATATTAAAATTTTATAAAAATTAGATGCAATTTAGAGCTTTCATGTATTGTTAATCTTTCGCGCGCTCCAGCGAGCGCCGGGTGCGTTTCCGCGAGGCGGAGCCGGTTCCGTCACCGGGGGATTCACCTGAGCCGGCGGGCCGGGATGACGGCACATTCCGTGCGGCGGTGATCGCGGTTCCCTGTTGCGCGGCTACACCGCACCGGAGCACCGCTGTTCGCGGCGGTGAAAAGCCAAGACTGGCCTGTCGGGGGCCGCGTCATGACAATCCTGCCTTGAGTTCGGCCCAATCCAGACGATATCTCGTGGGACATCGTCACGAGTTTCCTCATCCAATCAGGACCGCCATCCGCATGACCACCCCCTCCTCAGCCGATCCCGTGCGCAACCCGCTCCTGGAGGCCTGGACGACGCCGTTCGAGACGCCGCCCTTCGGGAGAATCGCGCCGGAGCATTTCCGGCCGGCCTTCGATGTGGCGCTGGCCGAACAGCGGGCCGAGATCGACGCCATCGCGGCCGATCCCGAGGAGGCGAGCTTCGCCAACACCATCGAAGCCATGGAGCGCAGTGGGCGGACGCTGGACCGGGTGGCGGGGGTGTTCTTCAACCTCGCCGGCGCGCACACCAGCGACGCCCTGCAGGCGATCGAGCGCGAGATGGCGCCGATCCTGTCGCGCCATCACAGTGCGATCTTCCTGAACGAGGCGCTCCACCAGCGCATCGCCGCGGTGGCCAACCGCGTCACCGCGTCCGGCCTGACCTCGGAGCAGATCCGCGTGCTGACGCGCTATGTGACGGCCTTCCGCCGCAGTGGCGGGGGACTGCCGCAGGAGACCAAGGACCGGCTTGCCGCCATTTCCGAGCGTCTGGCCGCGCTGGGCACGCAGTTTGCCCAGAACGTGCTGGCCGACGAGAAGGAGTACACGCTGGTGCTGGAGGGCGAGGACGATCTCGCCGGTCTTCCCGGCTTCCTGCGCGAGGCGGCGGCCTCGGCGGCGGCGGAGCGCGGGCTGGACGGCAAGCACGCCGTCACTTTGGCGCGCTCCAGCATCGAGGGCTTCCTGCAGTTCTCCAGCCGGCGCGACCTGCGCGAGACGGCCTTCACCGCCTGGACCGCGCGCGGCGAGAAGGGCGCGACCGACAACAAGCCGCTGATCGCCGAGATGGTGGCGCTCCGGGCCGAGAAGGCGCGGCTGCTGGGCTTCCAGAGCTTCGCGCATTTCCGGCTCGACGACACCATGGCCAAGACCCCCGACGCGGCGCTGGGGCTGCTCACCGACGTCTGGGCACCTGCGCGGGACAGGGCGCTGGCCGAGCAGGAGAGCTTGCAGGCGCTGGCGCAGGAGGAGGGCGACAACGGCCCGCTGGCGGCCTGGGACTGGCGCTACTACGCCGAGAAGCAGCGCAGACAAGCCTTCGACCTCGACGAGAGCGCGATCAAGCCCTACTTCCAGCTCGACCGCATGATCGAGGCAGCCTTCCACGCCGCGCATCGGCTGTTCGGACTGACCTTCAGCCCGCGCTCCGACATCCCGCTCTATCATCCGGACGTGCGCGCCTGGGAGGTGACCGACGCCGATGGCCGCCATGTCGGCCTGTTCCTCGGCGATTATTTCGCGCGCACCTCCAAGCGCAGCGGGGCCTGGATGAGCTCGTTCCGAGGCCAGGAGAAGCTGGACGGCGAGGTCCGGCCCATCGTCGTCAACGTGATGAACTTCTCCAAGGGCAGCCCGGCGCTGCTCAGCTTCGACGACGCGCGCACGCTGTTCCACGAGTTCGGCCACGCGCTGCACGGCCTTCTGTCGGACGTGACCTATCCGCTGATCGCCGGCACCGGCGTGAGCCGCGATTTCGTCGAGTTCCCCTCGCAGCTCTACGAGCACTGGCTGGAGCAGCCGGAGATGCTGTCGCGCTTCGCCCTGCACCACGAGACGGGAGCCGCCATGCCCGCCGACCTCATGGAGCGGCTGCTGGCCTCGCGCACCTTCAACCAGGGCTTCGCCACGGTGGAATATGTCGCCTCGGCGCTGGTCGACCTCGACCTGCATATGACCAGGGACGTGGAGACGATCGATATCGGCGCCTTCGAACGGGACGCGCTCGCCCGGATCGGCATGCCCGAGGCGATCGTCATGCGGCACCGCCCGACCCATTTCTCCCATATCTTCGCGGGCGACGGCTATTCCTCGGCCTATTACAGCTACCTCTGGTCGGAGGTGCTGGACGCCGACGGCTTCGGCGCCTTCGAGGAGGCCGGCGACATCTTCGCGCCCGCCGTGGCCGAGAAACTGAGGGCCTTCGTCTATGCCGCCGGCAACAGCCGCGACCCCGCCGAGGCCTATCTTCTGTTCCGGGGCCGCGCGCCCGATCCGCAGGCCCTGCTGCGCAAGCGGGGGTTGCTGGCGGCATGAAAATGTGACGCGGGAGGCCATCGGCTGTTGACGATGGCGACTGAAAGGTATTCAAAACCCATTATTGGAATGGTGGAATGTGTTACATACATAGTGTGTATGCGTTTTATCGTTCCGCTTCGGCCCGACAGGGCGCGCCAAAGCCACGACAGAGTTTGCCTGATGTCCGCATTCCTCACTGAAACCGTTACCCACGTCCACCGCTGGACGGACTCGCAGTTCAGCTTCCGCACCACGCGCGATCCCGGCTTCCGCTTCGAGAACGGCCATTTCACGATGATCGGGCTGCCGGTCGACGGCAAGCCGCTGCTGCGCGCCTACAGCATCGCCAGCACCAAGTATGACGACTACCTGGAATTCCTCAGCATCATCGTGCCGACCGGCAAGCTGACCTCGACGCTCAGCAAGATCGATGTGGGCGACACCATCCTCGTCGGCCGCAAGCCGACCGGCACGCTGCTGCTCGACAACCTGCTGCCGGGCAAGAACCTCTATCTGCTCAGCACCGGCACGGGCCTCGCGCCCTTCCTCAGCATCGTGCGCGATTTCCAGACCTACGAAAAATACGATAAGGTGGTGCTGATCCACGGTTGCCGCACCGTGGCGGAACTGGCCTATCACGACTACCTGACGCGCGAACTGATCGAGGACGAAGTGGTCGGCGACATGGTGCGCGACCAGCTGATCTATTACCCGACCGTCACGCGCGAGCCCTTCACCAACGAGGGCCGCATCACCGACCTCATCAGGTCCGGCAAGCTTTCCGAGGACATCGGCCTGCCGCCGCTGTCCGCCGCCGACGACCGCGTCATGCTGTGCGGCAGCCCCGACATGCTGAAGGATTGCCGGGTCATTCTGGAAGAGCGGGGCTTCACCGAGGGCAGCCACACGACGCAGGGGCATTTCGTGCTGGAGAAGGCCTTCGTGGGGTGAGAATGGGTGATGCCGGGCTGCAAACGGCGCTGTCCTGCGCTCCGGTGCCCTAGCATCACCGTTTCGCCACGGCCTGGCCCATTCGCCAGCCGCCTCCGAATTTCGCATGGAAAACGGAATGCGTGCCTCTTGCCGGGGCGCTAGGCATGGTAGCGGAACAACGGGTTTTGCCATGACGCAACGACAGCATGCTCCATCATCCGACGAAGACCCGCGCTGGCGTGCGGTGCTCGAACGGGATGCATCCTGCGACAGCCGCTTCGTCTATGCGGTGCGGACGACGGGAATCTACTGCCGCCCCTCCTGCGCCTCTCGGGCGGCGAAACGCCAGAACGTTACATTCCATGCCTGTGGCGAAGATGCCGCGCGAGCGGGCTATCGCGCCTGCCTGAGGTGCAAGCCTTCGTGATGGCGTCATTTCGATCCCGGATTGATTCCGGGTGATGCGCCACATACCAATGGGCAAGAAACTGTCGCGGTGGCCCTTCGGGGCAATGGGGATGGGCGAATGTGCGTGTCACTGCGAGGTCTGGCAACGTTTGCCTGGCAGTCCGATTACGGCCAATTCTATCTGATCGACCATGGGGAGGCGCTTTTCACGCCTCCGGTCGAGATCACTCCCGAGATGGAGCGGCGAAGTTTTTTCATCCCGCCCACCGGGCTCGTCGTCTATACGCAAAGCTGCCTGCAACAGCACATCCGTATCCTGATCTACGATGCCGAGCCGGACCAATCGCCCGTGGAGCAGATGAGCGGCAACCCCTGGACCCGGATCGAGACGGTTAAAGCCCGTTTTCCCTCGCGGAAGTTCATGATCTCCAGCCCGTCCATGCCCGATCCGCTGCCGGGCGGTCCGGTGTTCCTGCTGGATGCCGAGAGGGTGGAGGCCCGCATCCTCTGGATGGAGTTCCAAGGCAGCCGGGACGACAGCGTGCCGGTCGAGCCGGATGTCATCGAGATCGCGCTTTGGCCGGACATGCCGGGCAACGGGTAGGATCACAAGGCCAGAGCTGTGTTTGGCGTCCCGGAAGGGAATCGAACCCCTGACCCCAGGTTTAGGAAACCTGTGCTCTATCCTGCTGAGCTACCGGGACGCTGAGCCCTCTATAACCGATGGCGCGGGGGGCGAAAAGGCCACAGGGTGATTTCGGATAATCGGTTTGTTCAGTATTGACTGAACAAACCGAAGGGTCCATATGCGGGGCATGCTCCAGAAAAACCACGAGACCGAAACCGCCTTCATCGAGGAGATGGGCGTCCTGTCCCAGGCCGACGACCTGCCGCGCATCGCGGGCCGGATCGTGGGGTTGCTGGTGCTGGAGGAAAAGCCCGCCAGCTTCGGCCGGATCGCCGAAAAGCTCGGCGTCAGCCGCGCCAGCGTCAGCACCAACACGCGGCTGCTGGTCGAGGCGGGCCTCGTCGAGCGGGTCGCCATGCCGGGCGACCGCCAGGATTATTACCGGCTGGCGGCGGATTCCCATCTGCGCATGCTGCGCCGGATCGTCGGCCGCATGGAGCGGCTGAACGCGGCCCTCGGCGCGGTCGAGACCAGTCTCCCGCCCGAGAAGGCCGAGGTGAAGAGGCGGCTGTGCGAGTTCGGACGGTTCCATCTCGCCACCATCGCCTGCCTGAACGACCTGGCCGCCGCCACCGTCGACCGCATCAACAGCCTGATATCCGGAAGCGAGCGCACATCATGACCCGGCGCGGCGTTGTCATTCTTCTCGCCTCGGTCGCCGTCGTCGGCGCCGTCGCCTTCTTCGGCCTGAACGGCGGCGGCGCGGAGCAACCGGCTCCGGCGGCGGCCACCGCCACGCCGAGGGTGATGGAACTGGCCGAGATCGAGGTCACGCGCGTCGAGCGGCAGGATCTCGCCGCCGAGGTCCGCGTCAGCGGCTCGTTGCAGCCGGTGCGCCGCAGCAGCCTCAACGCCAAGGTGTCGGGCACGCTGGCGGAGATCTCCGCCGACATCGGCGACAAGGTCCGCGCGGGCGACGTGCTCGCCCGCTTCGATCCGAAGGACCTGCAAGCCTCGCTCGACGAGCGCGCGGCGACGCTGGATGCCTCCAAGGCCCAGCTCACGGTGGCGGAAGCGACCCTCAACCGCACCCGCAGCCTCAGCGGCAGCGGCATATCCTCGCGCGCCACGCTGGACCAGGCGCAGTCGGAGGTGTCGCGCCTGCGCGCCTCGATCCGGGCGCTGGAGGCGCAGGTGGAAACGGCGCGGACGGCGCTGATCGACGCCGTGGTGCGCGCGCCCTTCGACGGCGTGGTGTCGCGCCGCCCGGTCGAGCCCGGCCAGACGGTGGGCGTCAACACCGAGCTGTTCGGCCTCGTCGACCTCACCGAGCTTGAAGTGACCGCCGGCGTGCCGGCGAGCCGCATCGCCGAGATCGCCACGGGACAGACCGCGCGGCTGAAGGTCGAGGGCTATGGCGACCGCGCCTTCACGGCGCAGGTGACGCGCATCAGCCCGGTGGCCGAGGCCAATTCGCGGTCGATCAACGTCTACCTGCGGCTGGCCAATCCGGACGAGGCACTGCGCGGCGGCATGTTCGCCTCCGGCTCGATCACCGTGCGCGCGGCGGACAATGTGGTCGCGCTGCCCGCCGCCGCCCTGCGCAAGGACGGCGAGGGCGACTTCGTGCTGAAGGTCGAGAACGAGAAGCTGGTGCGCCAGCCGGTGACCTCCGGGCCGTCGTGGCAGGACGGGCGGCTGGTCGAGATCGCCTCGGGCGTCGCCGACGGCGACGTGGTGGTGACCGCGCCGCTGCCGGA
>JBEBSP010000164.1:0-6128 GCA_040394255.1 Agaricicola taiwanensis
TCAGCCTGTAGTCGGCCTGGGCGTTGACGATGACATGCTTGCCCTGCTTGCGCACGAAGCCGCCCGGTCCGGCCATGCCGCTGCTGAACTGGAATCCGGCGGAGAGGGACAGATCCTTCAGGAGCGATGACGAGAAGGTGTAGCGGGCATAGCCCTTGAAGGAATGCTCCGGCTCGAACAGCGAGAAGACCTGACCCTTGGTGGTCTGGTGGTTGATGTAGACCGTGTCGAGGAAGGTGTAGCCGGCGGTCAGTTCCAGTCCCTTCAGCGGGCTGCCCGACAGTTCCGCCTCGAACCCCTTGACCTCGGCTTCACCGGCCTGGATGGAAAACATGGGGTTGGCCGGATCGGGCATGGCGCGGTTGCGGTCGAGGGTGCGGAAGAGCGCCAGCGACGCGTTCAGGCCGCCCTCGAAGAAGTTGCCCTTGACGCCGGCCTCGTATTGCGCGCCGACGCGCGGGTCGAGCGTCCGGCCCGTCACGGTCATCTGGGTCTGGGGAATGAAGATGTCCGCGTAAGAGCCGTAAACCGTGATGTTCGGCGTCAGGTAATAGACGAGACCGGCATAGGGCGTGAACCGGTTGTCGGCGCTGGCGCCCTGACGCCAGGCCGTGACGGGCGAGGGAGCGATCGCGCGGGATTTCGCATTGAAATTGCTGAAGCGCCCGCCGCCGATGACGATCAGCGGATCGGCCAGCGTGATGCGCGCCTGCCCGTAGAAGCCGCTCTGCTCGGTGCGGCTGCTACTGCCGTTGGTGTAGCGGAAGTTGGGCTCGGGCACGAAGGTGTCGGGATCGAAGATCGGCACGTTGACGAGATTGGGCGCCAGCGTGACGCCTTGCGAAGTCAAGCGGGAGACCTCGTGGCTGTAGCCCGCCGTCAGGCTGTGCTCCTTGCCCAGAAGCTCGAAGGGGCCGGAGATGTAGGCGTCGATGCCGCTGCGGTCGATCTCCACGTCCGAGCTGCGGCGGGTGTAGGTCGCCGTCATGGTGTCCGGGTCGACGCCGGTGTTGGGTGAAGGGAAGCTGTCCTTCCAGAACTTGTCCTGCTCGCGGTGATTGGCCTTGGCGCTGAACACCCAGCGGTTTTCGAACTCATGCCGCACTTGCGCGGAATACTCGGTGGTGCGGAAGCGGTATTTGTTCCAGCGCGGGTAGACATGGGTCGAGCGGGGGACATCCAGGAACCGGCCGTCCTGATAGGCGGGAAGGCCCATGCTGGGCGATTGCGTGGCGTTGTCCTGGAAGGCGGCCGCGACCGACAGCACCGTGCGGTCGGTGAGGTCGACGTCCAGCGCGCCGTAGGCCAGTTCCTTCTCCAGATGGGTCGGCTTGTGGAAGAAGCCGCGGTCCTGCGCCGAGGTCACGAAACGGCCGCGCACGCGGCCATCCTTCGTCAGCGGGCCGCCGACATCAATCTCGCCACGGAGATTGCTCCAGGAGCCCAGCGAGGCCGTGCCGGACAGGGAAGGCGCGGCCAGTCCGCGCTTGCGCACCAGATTCACCGTGCCGCCGGGATTGCCCACGCCTTTTGTGAGACCGTCCGGACCGCGCTGCACCTCCACGCGTTCATAGATCGACATGTCGAACTCCTGGAGGCCGCTGGTCGATGAGTAGGCGGGCACGCCGTCGTACATGACGTCGAGCGCGTAGCCGCGTGAATAATACTGCGAGGTGGATGTGTCCCAGGGCACCACCGACACGCCGGGGACGTCCTTGAGGGCGTCGTCGATGGTGACGACGTTCTGGTCGTCCATGCGCTGGCGCGTGATGACGGTGACGGAATTCGGCACCTCCAGGAGAGGGACGGCTTCCTTGCCACCGGCGGCGATGGCGCGGGCGGCATAGCCGGAGAGGGATTCCACCACGATCGGCGGAAGCTCGACGACGGTCGGTTCCTGTCTTTTCGCCGACGTTGCCTTTTCACCGGCCGGCGCCGGGGCCTGCGCAAACGCCATGTGACCGCTCGCGATCAGCAGAAGGGCCGAGACGGATGACCGGAAGCCGGCGGAAAACAGGAAGCGCATGGATGGTCCTCGGAATGCCTGGAACAGTTATGATATGTTATATCATAACATATCTCGGGCACATTTAACCGAGCACTTGAGGATGTGCAAGCGGGGATGCGTGGTGGGCGGGAAGCCGTTCCGGCGGGGCGTCCTACGCCGCCGCCACCTTCGCCGCATGGGGATTGTAGTTCAGCACCGGGGCGAGCCAGCGTTCCATCTCGGTCAGTTCCATGCCCTTGCGGGCGGCGTAATCCGCCACCTGGTCACGGTCGATCTTGCCGAGGCCGAAGTAGTGGCTCTCGGGATGGGAGAAATAGAGCCCCGAGACCGCCGAGCCGGGCCACATGGCGTAGCTTTCCGTCAGCTTGAGATCGATGGCCTCCGGCGCTTTCAGAAGATCGAACAGCGTCGCCTTCTCGGTGTGGTCGGGCTGGGCCGGATAGCCGGGAGCAGGGCGGATGCCCTGATAGGTCTCCTTGATGAGTTCCTCGTTGGTGAGGGTCTCGTCGGGCGCGTAGCCCCAGAGTTCGCGGCGCACGAGGGCGTGCATGTATTCGGCGCAGGCTTCGGCCAGGCGGTCGGCCAATGCCTTGGCGAGGATGCCGGAGTAGTCGTCGTTGGCGCGGGCGAAGCGTTCGGACATGACCTCCTCGCCGATGCCCGCCGTGACCGCGAAGCCGCCGACGTAATCGGGGATGCCGCTGTCCGCCGGGGCCATGAAGTCCGACAGCGCGAGGTTGGGGCGGCCGTTGGTGCGCTGCATCTGCTGGCGCAGGGTGTGGAAGGTCGCGAGTTTCTGCGTGCGGGTCTCGTCGGTGTAGAGCGTGACGTCGTCGCCCTCGGCGGCGGCGGGCCAGAAGCCGACCACGGCGCGGGCCTCCAGCCATTTCTCCGTCGCCATCTGGCGCAGCATGTTCTGCGCATCCTCGAACAGGGGCCTCGCGGCCTCGCCGTATTTCTCGTCGGTCAGGATGTCCGGGTAGCGGCGCGGCAGCTCCCAGGTCTGGAAGAAGGGCGTCCAGTCGATGTAGCCGATCAGCGTGTCGAGCGGGATTTGCTTGAACACCCGCGTGCCGAGGAAGCTGGGCTTGACCGGCTTCCAGTAGTCGAAGGCGGGTTTCAGCCGGTTGGCGCGGGCCACCGCGATCGGCGAGCGGTTCTTGTCCTCCTGCGCGCGGGCGTGCTGCGCGGCGAGGCGGGCGTAATCGGTGCGGATGTTCTCGACGTAGTCGGGTTTCTGCTCGGCGGACAGAAGAGCGGAGACCACGCCCACGGCGCGGCTGGCGTCCTGCACGTAGACGGTCTGGCCGCGATTGTAGGCGGGGTGGATCTTCACCGCCGTGTGGATCTTGGAGGTGGTCGCGCCGCCGATCAGAAGCGGCAGGTCGAGCCCGAGGCGTTCCATCTCGGCGGCCACATGCACCATCTCGTCCAGCGAGGGCGTGATGAGGCCCGACAGGCCGATGACGTCGGCGTTGTGCTCGCGCGCGGCTTCCAGGATCTTGGTGGCGGGCACCATGACGCCGAGATCGACCACCTCGTAGTTGTTGCACTGGAGCACGACGCCGACGATGTTCTTGCCGATGTCGTGGACGTCGCCCTTGACGGTCGCCATGACGATCTTGCCCGCCGCCGCCTTGGAGGCGAGGCCGAGGTCGATCTTCTCCTGCTCGATGAAGGGCGTCAGGTAGGCCACCGCCTGCTTCATGACGCGGGCGGATTTCACCACCTGCGGCAGGAACATTTTCCCTGCGCCGAACAGGTCGCCGACCACGTTCATGCCGTCCATCAGCGGGCCTTCGATGACGTCGAGCGGACGCTTCGCCTCGGCGCGCGCCTCCTCGGCGTCGACCAGGATGAATTCGGTGATGCCTTTCACCAGCGCGTGGGCGATGCGCTCCTTGACGGGAAGCTCGCGCCAGGCGGTGTCGGTCTTCTTCTCCTCGACCCTGGCGCCACCGCGATGGTTCTCGGCGACCGCCAGCAGGCGTTCGGTGGAGTCCGGTCTGCGATTCAAAACAACGTCTTCGCAGAGTTCCCTCAGTTCCGGGTCGATGTCGTCATAGACCGGAAGCGCCCCGGCGTTGACGATGCCCATGTCCATGCCGAGCGCGATGGCGTGGTAGAGGAACACCGAATGCATGGCCGCGCGCACCGGCTCGTTGCCGCGAAAGGAGAACGACAGGTTCGAGATGCCGCCCGAGATGTGGGCATGAGGCAGGTTGGCCTTGATCCAGCGCACCGCGTTCAGGAAATCGACGCCGTAGTTGTTGTGCTCCTCGATGCCGGTGGCGATGGCGAAGACGTTGGGGTCGAAGATGATGTCTTCCGGCGGGAAGCCGATCTCCTCGACGAGGATGCGGTAGGCGCGGGCGCAGATTTCCGTCTTGCGCTCATAGGTGTCGGCCTGGCCGGTCTCGTCGAAGGCCATGACCACCACCGCCGCGCCGTAGCGGCGGCATTTCTCGGCCTGCTCGCGGAACTGGTCCTCGCCTTCCTTCAGGGAGATGGAATTGACGATCGGCTTGCCCTGGACGCATTTCAGGCCCGCCTCGATCACGCTCCACTTGGAGCTGTCGACCATCACCGGCACGCGCGAGATGTCGGGTTCCGAGGCGATCAGGTTGAGGAACTCGACCATGACCTTCTCACTGTCGAGCAGGCCCTCGTCCATGTTGATGTCGATGACCTGCGCGCCGTTCTCGACCTGCTCGCGGGCGACCGCCAGCGCGGCGGTGTAGTCGCCCGCCGTAATCAGCTTGCGGAACTTGGCCGAGCCGGTGACGTTGGTGCGCTCTCCGATGTTGACGAAGTTGGCGGCGGCGTTGGTCATGACAGGGCTTTCGGAGTGCTTGGCCTGATCCTTGGGGACGACCTCAGCGAGGCCTCCCCAGGATGGGGCGGACGGTGTGGATGCGGTTCAAAGAGTTCCGCGAACAACGATCTCATCCTGAGAGCGCGCGATGTGATCGTCTCGAAGGATGGGCCATGGGGTGCGGCGGTCGTCATCACGACGCCAGCTCGAAAGGTTCGAGGCCGGAGAGGCGCATCTTCACCGGCGGGACGGGAATCGCGCGCGGGGCCTTGCCGTGTACGGCCTCCGCGATGGCCTTGATGTGGGCCGGCGTGGTGCCGCAGCAGCCGCCGACGATGTTGACGAGGCCGGCCTCGGCGAATTCACCGATCATCGCGCCGGTCGCCTCGGGGCTTTCGTCATAGAGGCCGAATTCGTTGGGAAGCCCTGCGTTGGGATAGGCGCAGACGAGGGTGTCGGCGATGCGGGCGATCTCGTCCAGATGGGCGCGCATCTCTTTCGCGCCCAGCGCGCAGTTGAGGCCGATGGTCAGCGGGCGGGCGTGGCGCACCGAATACCAGAAGGCGGTCGGCGTCTGGCCCGAAAGGGTGCGGCCCGAAAGGTCGGTGATGGTGCCGGAGATCATGACAGGGGCGCGTTCCCCCCGTTCCTCGAAAACCTCTTCCACGGCCACGATGGCGGCCTTGGCGTTGAGCGTGTCGAAGATGGTCTCGATCAGGATCAGGTCCGCGCCGCCCTCCAGCAGCCCGCGCGCGGCGTCGCCGTAGGCGATCCGCAGCTCGTCGAAGCTGACGGCGCGGAAGCCGGGGTTGTTGACGTCCGGCGAGATCGAGGCCGTGCGGTTGGTGGGGCCGATGGCACCCGCCACGAAGCGCGGGCGGCCGTCTTCCTTCTCGGCGATGTCGGCGGCCTGACGGGCGAGCCTCGCGCCTTCCACGTTCAGCTCGTAGGCCAGCGCCTCCATGCCGTAGTCGGCCTGGGCGATGGTGGTGGAGGAAAAGGTGTTAGTCTCCACCATGTCCGCACCGGCGCGGAAATACTGGAGGTGGATGTCGCGCATGGCGTCGGGCTGGGTCAGGATCAGGAGATCGTTGTTGCCCTTCACGTCGCGCGGCCAGTCGGAAAAGCGTTGCCCCCGATAGTCTTCCTCGGAGTATTTCAGACCCTGAATCATGGTGCCCATGGCGCCGTCGAGCACGAGGATGCGCTCGGCCGCGAGGGCGCGCAGGGTTTGCTCTGTCTTCGATATGGCGATGGGCATCGGTCTGCTCTTTCGGTTCGTCTCGGGCCATCCTTCGTCCTTCG
>JBEBSP010000165.1:0-6099 GCA_040394255.1 Agaricicola taiwanensis
AGACGCCGCAGTCGATGCACTCGTCGGGATGGATGACGAGCATGTTCTCGCCCTCGTAGAAGCAGTCGACCGGACAGACCTCCACGCAGTCCATGTATTTGCAGCGGATGCAGTTGTCCGTAACAACGTAGGTCATTGGTCTTTAAACCCCATACTCGGGACGCGTCTTCTCGATATATCACCCGGAAGACATGTGCAATGTGCCGCGCGGACGCAGGGCCTGCCTGCGACATTCGCCCTCACGGTCCGCCATCGCGCTTCAGGCGATCGGTCTGCCGCCGCTCCCGCTTGGTCGGCCGGCCGGACCCGGGTGTGCGGGGGGCGTCCACGGCCGGACGCGGCGCGGGCGGCGGGCTTTGGTCGTCATACAACAGGCTGGCCTCGGTTGCCGAGCCCCTTCGTTCGGCGAATCCGCGCACCACGAGAACAAGGGCGCGTTCCGGCAGCGCGATGGTGAGCACATCGTTCTGGCGCACCGTCGCGCTGGCATCGGTGACGCGCTCGCCGTTGAGCCGGACATGACCGGAACGCGCCAGCCCCTGGGCCGTGGTGCGCGTGCGCACCACGCGGGCGTGCCAGAGCCATTTGTCGATGCGCTGGCGGGCGACCGGGCCCGGACCTCGCGGCGCGGCGCTCAACGGCCCTCGGAGCCCTCGGTTTCAAGGCGGGCCTTGAGCGCGGCCAGGGCGGCGAAGGGTGAATTGGGGTCGGCCTGGCGCTCGCGGCGCGGAGAATCGTGCCGGGGAGGCTCGCGCCGGGCGTCGTCGCGCGGTGCGTGGCGGTTGCCGCCTTCCCCCTTGCCCGGTGCGCGGACGTCCCACTTCCTTTTGTCGCGGGGCCGGTGCGCGGGTGCGCCCTCGCCGTCCTTGCGCTGCTCGGGGCGGGGGCGGTGGGGACGGCCTTCCCGGGGCTGGCGATCGGGGCGGGCCTCGCCGCCCTGGGCCTCGCGGTTCTGCGGGCGGGCATGACGGGCCGGGCGTTCGCCGTGCCTGCGGCCCGGATGCCAGACGTCGATCATGACCGGCTCGGGAGCGGGTTCCTCGGCCGGCGCGGCTTCCGCCTCGGGGGCGGGGTCGGATGCGGGTTCCGGCGCGGTGGCCGCCGTCTCGTCGGGGGCGGCTTCGGCGGCGGGCTCCGTCACGGCGGCATCGGCCTGCACGGGTTCCGCGACGGTCTCGTCGGATGCGGGCGATGCCGCGGCCGTGTCATCCGAAGCTGCGGCGGATTCGGCCGAAGCGGCAGCCGGGGGCGTCTCTTCGGCGGTGGCCGCGGGTTCCTCGGCCGGCTTCGGCGCGGGCGCGGGGCGGCGCTCCAGGCGATAGCCGAGAGCCTTCAGGATGGTGGCGAAATCCTCGCCCGCGCAGCCCACCAGCGAGGTCATGGCCACCGTCACGGTGAAGCCGTCGCCCTCGGCCGCGCCCGCCGGGGCCTCGCCCTGGTTGAGGCCCAGCCGGAAGCTGATGGCGGGCCGGATCAGATCGGCCAGACGCTCAAGGATATCGACGCGCACGGCGCGGGTGCCGCAGACCTTGAAGCCCAGCACGCGGTAGAGCGCCCTGGGGGCATCCGCCGGCACGGGAAAGGAGGTGCGCCCCGAGGCGCTGAGCGTCATGGCGTCGCCCAGTTCCGGGGTTTCCGGGGTGTTGCTGTGGAGCAGCCAGAGCTGTGCCGCGAGCGCGCGGGGCGCGGGCTTCAGCAGGGCCGGCATGTAGATGTGGTAAGCGCCGAAACGCACGCCCAGGGAACGCAGGGCGGCCCGCGCGGTCTGGTCGAGCGACTTGATGTCCTCGGCGATGGCGGTCCGCTCAAGAACGCCGAAGGCCTCGGCCACCTGGAAGGCGATGCCGCGCGCGATGCCTTCGAGCCCTTCGGCGGCTTCGAGCGTTTTGAGCGCGCCGAGATGCTGCTGGATGTGGGCCTTGAGGCGCAGCTGGAGGCGCGCCTCGGCCTTCTCCCGCGCCGGGGCCGACAGCGTGTCGTCGGCCAGCAGGCGCACGCGCGGTTCCAGCGCGCTGTCGCCCGCCGTGATCTTGCCGACCGGATCGCCAAGCCAGCGCATGACGCCGTCGCTGGCGATGATGATGTCCGGGTCCGGCGCGGCGCTGAGCTTTTCCGCCCGGCGTTCGAACTCGCCGGCGAGGCTCGCCTGGGCGGCGGCGCGCAGGGCCTTGGCCTGTTCCGGGTCCGCATTCACATCGGGCGTGAACTGGAACCCGGACAGGCGTCCGACATGGTGATCCTCGACGATGACGTCGCCATCGGATTTGATTTCGGCCTCGAGCATGGTTTTTTCCTTGAGACGCCGCATGAGTACACTGGTGCGCCGGTCGATGAAACGCTGGGCGAGCCGCTCATGCAGGGCATCGGACAGGCGATCCTCGACCGCGCGCGTCACGTCCTGCCAATGCTCGGGATCGTCCAGCCAATCCGGCCGGTTGGCCACGAAGGTCCAGGTGCGGGTGTGTGCAATCCTCGCCGCGAGGGTGTCTATGTCTCCGTCCGCGCGGTCGCACCGTGCAACCTGGGCCGAAAACCACTCGGCGGGGACCATACCTTCGTTTGAGAGAAAACCATAGACCGCCGTGACGAGATCGGCGTGCTGGGCGGGAGAAATTTTGCGATAGTCGGGAATCTGACACACATCCCACAACCGCGCGACGGCGGCGCGGCCCCTGGCGCGCTCGCGCACATCGGGATCGCGCGTCACGGTTTCCAGCACCGCCACGTCCTCGGCGGTCGGGGCGCGGGTCAGCCCTTCCTCGCGCGGGCTGACCGCGAGACTGTCGAGCAGGGCCGCCACGCTGTCGAAGGCGAGGTTGGCGTTGCGCCATTGCAGCACACGGACGGCATCGAACTCATGGGCCTCGATCCGCTGGGCCAGCTCGTCGTCCAGCGCCGGGCAGCGTCCGGTGGTGCCGAAGGTGCCGTCCTTCAGGTGGCGTCCGGCGCGCCCGGCGATCTGGCCCATCTCGGCGGGGTTGAGACGGCGGAACTGGAAGCCGTCGAACTTGCGGTCGCCGGCGAAGGCGACATGGTCGATGTCGAGGTTGAGGCCCATGCCGATGGCGTCGGTGGCGATCAGGTAGTCGACCTCGCCGGCCTGATAGAGCGCGACCTGGGCGTTGCGGGTGCGGGGTGACAGCGCGCCGAGCACCACGGCCGCGCCGCCGCGCTGGCGGCGGATCAGTTCGGCGATGGCGTAGACCTCCTCCGCCGAGAAGGCGACGATGGCGCTGCGCGGCGGCAGGCGGGTGATCTTCTTCTCGCCCGCGAACAGGAGCTGCGACAGGCGCGGTCGCGTGACGATGGTGACGCCGGGCAGCAGCTTCTCGATCAGCGGGCGCATGGTGGCGGCGCCCAGCAGCAGGGTCTCCTCGCGGCCGCGGCGGTGCAGCATCCGGTCGGTGAAGACATGGCCGCGGTCGAGGTCGGCGGCGAGCTGGATCTCGTCCAGCGCCACGAAGGCGACGTCGAGGTCGCGCGGCATGGCCTCGATGGTGGAGACCCAGTAGCGCGCGCCCCTGGGCTTGATCTTCTCCTCGCCGGTGACGAGCGCCACCGCGCCGACGCCGGCCTTTTCCACCAGCCGGCCATAGACCTCGCGCGCCAGAAGGCGCAGCGGCAGGCCGATGATGCCGGAGGAATGGCCCAGCATGCGCTCGATGGCGAGATGGGTCTTGCCGGTGTTGGTCGGCCCGAGGACGGCGGTCACGCCGCGCCCGCGCTGGGCCGGAGGGATCGGCGGGAGGGGAGGCATCACCGGATCAGGAACGCGCAAGAGGTCGGCTTCCGCTGGCGGTTGATGGGCGTGAACGCGGCGTGAACGGAACGGGTCCGAATCGACGACAGCCGTGGAGTCCGGTTTCGTTCACGGCGATATATGGGGTCTCGCGCCTCGTCATGACACCAGGACTTCGCGCGATTTCCGCATGATGGGTGTAAGGCATCGGTTTCCTCGCCTGCCATGGAGCGTCGGTTCAGCGGGCACCGGGCTTGGCGGCGGCCGTGTCGGCGTCTCCGGTCCTGAAGCGGCTGGCCTCGACGACGATGGTGCCGAAGGGCGTGGGCACCGTCGTCTTGATCGGAACCACCATGCTGGTCCCCGCGACCGGCACCAGCCAGACCTCCACCAGCGGGTCCTTCGCGAAATAGGCCACATAGTCCGCGCTCTCGCGGTGCCCGGCGATGGCCCTGTAGCGCGCCTTGCAGACCACGGCGGGGCCCTTGTAGGCATCGCCGCCGCCACCTTCGATGGTCGCCTTGCGCAGATAGCTCAGCTCGATGTCGAAGCGCTCGGTGCCCTCGAACACGGGCAGCGTGCGGTCGCAGGTGGCGGGGCCGAGTTCCTTGCCGCCCTGCGGCACGGGCATCAGCGCGGCGCTCAGCGGATCGAGGATGCCGCGCTGGTGGGCGGGGGTCAGCGCGACGATGTCCGGCTTGGGCTTGGGTTCGGGCAGCACCCTGGCCTGGCGCACCGTGCCCGCCGCCATGCTCATCTGGATGGTGTGGCGGCGCTCGTTGGTGGAGACGGTGGTGGCGAAGGCGCTGGGCAGCACCCGCTCGCCCGAGATCGCGCCGGACGAGGTCACGGCCACGCGGGCGGTGAGGATGCGCGCGGAAACATTGGCGGTGTAGGAGCCCGCGGGGTCGATGTCGAGCGCCAGGAAAGCCTTGCCGATGGGCGCCAGATTGAGCCAGCGGATGTCATAGCGCATGGCCAGCCTGGTGGCGTCGGCCATGGCCGGGGGCGCCGCCACGAGGACGGCGGCAAGACCCAGCAGAAGCGCGCCGGATGCTCTTCGCGCGCGGATTGCCACCGATGCGACGCCGTTGACCGACATGCCTCTACCGATCGATTCGATGATGTTGGATATGACTGCCATGTGTGGTTGGACAATGCGACAAATCTATGGTCCGGTCCGGTCGAGGTTATCACGTTCGCGCTGTTTTCCCATGGATGATCCCGTTCTCGCCGAAGTCACCCGGGGCCCGCTGGTCGAGAGCCGCCATGCCGGGCGCGCCGTGGTGGTGGACGCCGACGGCGGCGTGCTGTTCTCGGCGGGAGATGTAACCGCGCCGGTGTTTCCGCGCTCGGCGGTGAAGGTGTTCCAGGCCCTGCCGCTGGTGGAAAGCGGCGCGGCCGACGCCTATGGCTTCGACGGGGAGATGCTGGCGCTGGCCTGCGCCAGCCATGGCGGCGAGCCGGGCCATACCACGACCGCCGCCGCCGCGCTGGCGAGGCTCGGGCTCGACGAGGGCGCGCTGGAGTGCGGGGCGCACTGGCCGACCTACGCGCCCGCCGCCAGCGCCCTCGCGGCGTCGGGCGAGAAGCCGTCCTGCCTTCACAACAACTGTTCCGGCAAGCATGCGGGCTTCCTGTGTTTCGCCTGCCATACGGGCGCGGCGGTGGAGGGCTATATCCAGCCGGACCACCCGGTGCAGCGCGCCGCCGCCGCCGCCATCGAGGAGATGACGGGGTACAGGCTCGATGCCGGCCGCGCGGGGATCGACGGCTGCGGCATCCCGACCTATGCGGTGCCTCTGACCCATCTCGCCCGCGCCTTCGCGCGGCTGGGCACCGGCATCGGCCTTGCGCCCGAGCGCGCCAAGGCGGCGCGCCGCCTCAGGGCCGCCGTGGCCGCGCATCCCTGGCATGTGGCGGGCACCGACCGCTTCTGCACCGGCGTCATGAAGCTTCTGGGGCCGCGCGCCTTCGTCAAGATGGGGGCGGAGGGCGTGTTCCTCGCCGCGCTTCCGGAGCAGGGTCTCGGCATCGCGGTCAAGATCGACGACGGCGGGACGCGAGCCTCCGAGGTGGTGACGGCGGCGCTGATCGACCGCTTCCTGCCCATGGACGAGGCCGAGCGGGCGGCTCTGGGCTGGTTCCAGCGGCCGGAGTTGCGCAACTGGGTCGGCACGCCGGTGGGCGAGGTGCGCCCGGCGGCGGTTCTGAGCGCATGAGGGTCGCGGTGTGTGCCGCCCTTCCTTCGAGACAGCCGCTTCGCGACTTCCTCAGCATGAGGTTTGTGGGCTGGGATAGCTCATTTACCAGCCTTTCCACACCCTCCGCCTCATCCTGATGAGCCTTGCATGGCAAGG
>JBEBSP010000166.1:0-6093 GCA_040394255.1 Agaricicola taiwanensis
CGCACGGTCGGCTTCGTCGCCAACCAGCCCATGGTGCTGGCCGGCGTGCTCGACAGCGACGCCTCGCGCAAGGCGGCGCGCTTCGTGCGCTTCTGCGACGCCTTCGAGATTCCCATCGTCACCTTCGTCGACGTGCCGGGCTTCCTGCCGGGGACGGCGCAGGAATACGGCGGTCTCATCAAGCACGGCGCGAAGCTGTTGTTCGCCTATGCCGAGGCGACCGTGCCCAAGGTCACGGTCATCACCCGCAAGGCCTTCGGCGGGGCCTATGACGTGATGGCGTCCAAACACCTGCGCGGCGACATGAACTACGCCTGGCCCTCGGCGCAGATCGCGGTGATGGGCGCCAAGGGCGCGGTGGAGATCATCTTCCGGCAGGACGTGGGCGACCCGGAGAAGATCGCGGCCCAGACCAAGGGTTATGAGGACCGCTTCCTGTCACCCTTCGTTGCGGCGGAGCGCGGCTACATCGACGAGGTCATCAAGCCGCATTCGACCCGCCGCCGCATCTCGCGGGCGCTGGCCATGCTGCGCGACAAGAAGCTCGAAAACCCCTGGAAAAAGCACGACAACATTCCGCTGTGAGGAATGTGGCTAGATGCTGGCGGCGTCAGGTCGGCACGGCCAGATTGTCGATCAGCCGCGTCGCACCCAGCTTGACGGCGGCCAGGACGCGCATGGGTTCGGTCGCCGCATCTCCCACGGGCCTGAGGGTGTCGGCATTGCGGACCTCGACGTAGTCGACCGCGAAACCGGCGGCCGTCAGTTCGTCCTTCGCCCGTGTCGTCGCGGCCGCGACCGGCTCGCCCTTCGCCACGGCATGGGCCAGAGCATCGAGCACGGCGTGCAATCTCGGCGCGGTGGCGCGTTCCTCGGGCGAGAGGTAGGCGTTGCGTGACGACAGGGCGAGGCCGTCCGCCTCGCGCATGGTGGGGGCGCCGACGATTTCCACGGCCAAGTCAAGGTCGCGGGTCATGCGCCGGATCACCTGAAGCTGCTGGTAGTCCTTCTCGCCGAAGATGGCGACATCCGGCATGCACTGTATGAAGAGCTTGCTCACCACGGTCGCCACGCCGGCGAAGAAATGGGGGCGGGCCACGCTTTCGAGCCCCTCGGCCGGTCCTTCCACGAACACCTTGCTGGCGAAGCCTTCGCCATACATCTCGTCGGCGGTGGGCGCGTAGATGGCGGAGGCCGGCGTGCCCTTGAGCGCCACATAGTCGCGCTCCAGATTGCGCGGATAGCGGCCGAAATCCTCGGTGGGGGCGAACTGGGTCGGGTTGACGAAGATCGACACGACGACGCAATCGGCTTTCTCACTTGCCCGCCGCACCAGGTCGAGATGGCCGGCGTGGAGCGCGCCCATGGTGGGGACGAGGGCAATGCCGAGCCCCCGATTGCGCCAGTCCGACACCTGCGCGCGCAGGTCCTTGATGCTTCCAAGCACGGGGATCGTCATGAGCTGCTTCCTTCCAATGCGCGCGGACCCTAGTGCATGATTGGCCCGGATGAAAAGGGATCATGTCCACCGCGGAAAGGCATGCCCTGCTTGCCGTCGGCATCCGTTGGACACATGGTGCCCGGACGCTGAACAGGATCGTATCGAGAATGGGATTTGCCGCTTTCGTTCTGGGGCTTGCGCTGCTGGGGCTCGGGCTCTGGGCTGCCAACGCCTTCGTGCGTGCCAATCCGGGCCGGATGGCGCAGCGGCTCGTGTGGAGCGCCATGGTGCTGGCCGTCGTGGCTGGGGTGGGCCTGATCGCCATCGGCAAGGGGGTGATCGGATTCCCGCTGCTTGCGCTCGGCGCCTCGCTGTTCTCACGGCACAAGAGCCATGGAGGCTCGCGCACATCGCGTCTGACGTCGCCGGTGCTGGAGATCGATGTCGATCACGGCACAGGAGCCATGACGGGGCGGGTGATCGCGGGCCGCTATGCCGGGCGGGATCTGGCCGGCCTGTCGGAAACCGAACTGTCATCGCTGCGTGCGGACATCAGCGGCGATGCGCTCTCGCGGTCACTGCTTGAAGAATATCTCCACCGCCGGTCGTCCGGAGGGCGACATCACCGACAGGGTGATGCTCAGCCGGGGCGGCGTGGAACGGCGGGCGATGGGCCAATGGGTCCGGATGAAGCGTATCAGATCCTGGGGCTTCAGCCGAACGCCGGGCCGGAAGAGATCCGCCGTGCGCACCGGGCGCTGATGAAGAAACTCCATCCCGATCAGGGGGGGTCTACGTATCTCGCCAGTCGAGTGAACCAGGCGAAGGATATCCTGCTGCGTCGCCATAGGTGATCTGCCGCGTCTCAGTTGCGGATGGTGAAGCAGGCAATGTCACGGCTCTTGAGAGCCTTGCATGCCGCCTGGGCGGTGCGTTCGTTGAAGCCGCCGAAACGGGCGCGGTAGAGCGTCTGCTCACCCTTCTGGACCGGTTCGGTGAATGGCTCCGCGCGGGCGAGGGCCCCGCTGGCGCGCTGGCGGGCGCGTTCGAGAAGGGTCTGCGCCTTGCTCGCATCGTCGGTGGCGCCGATCTGGATCAGCCAGCCGGTGCGCACCGATTCCGGCACATTGGCCGTCGCCACTTCGGCAATGACGTCCTTGGTCGCGGGGGTGGAGGCTGCCTCATGAACCGCCGGCGCCGAAGCCCGCTCGGCCCTGACCGGCGCGGACACGGCCCTGGGGCCTTCGACCCAGCGCATGCTGGGCGTCGTGCTCGCCAGCGCCAGCGCCTCGGTGGGGGTGCTGTCTCCGCTGGTGGCGGAAATGGCGGCGGGTGTGACGGCGCGGTGGACCGAGGCGACGATGTCAGCGGGGTCCTTCGCCAGGCTGCGGGTGGCCGTCGAGGAGGAGGCGCGTGCCGCATTCGCCGCCGCCATGGTGACGGCCACGGTCGGCACGATCTGGGTCGGAGCGGGCATGACGACCGGCGTGGGAGCCACGGGAGGAGGCGTTACCGCCGGAGGAGCCACGGGCATCGGCGCAATCGGCATGGGCGCGGCGGAGGCCATCATGATCTCACGCGACGGCGGGACGGGAGTGGGCACGGGCCGCACGGTCGCGGTTGTCGCCGGAACCTCGGCGCGAGCCACGAGCGGAGCCGAGCGGCCGCCGCCAGCGGCTTTCGGCAGATAGGATTCGATCAGATCGCGCATGCGGGCATCGCGGGACGCGCCGCTGCGCCCGCCCATGACGACTGCGACGATGTGACGGCCGTCGCGCTCGACGTTGGTGGTCAGGTTGAAGCCGGAGGCGCGGATGAAACCGGTCTTGATGCCGTTGACGCCTTCGACCCGACCGAGCAGCTTGTTGTGGTTGCCGATGGTCGCGCCCTTCCATTTGAAGGAGCGGGTGGCGAAATAGCGGAAGTGGCGCGGATGATGATCCTGGAGCGCGCGGGCGAGGATGGAGAGGTCGCGGGCCGTGGTGCGCTGCTGGTTGTCGGGCAGGCCGGAGGCGTTGCGGAACGTGGTGCGCGACATGCCGAGCCCACGCGCGGTGCGGGTCATGCGGGCGGCGAAGGCGCTTTCCGAACCTTCGATGTGCTCGCCGATGATGACGGCGACGTCGTTGGCCGAACGGGTGACCAGCGCCTTGATGGCGTCTTCGGCGGCGATGGTCTCGCCCGGGCGCAGGCCCAGCTTGGAGGGGGGCTGGGCGGCTGCGTTGGCCGTGGCGCGCATGGGGGTGTCGAGACGGATGCGGCCCCGATCGAGTTCCTCGAACAGGATGTAAAGCGTCATCATCTTCGTGAGTGACGCCGGATAGCGCAGCTCATCGGCCTTGTCGGAATAGAGCGTCTTACCCGTCTTGGCGTCGATCACGATGGCGGCGGTGGGCGGATTGTAGCCCTCGGAGGCCTTGCGCTTTCGAGCGGCTTCCGCAGGGTTTGCCGACGCCATGGCGATGGCGATCGCCATGATCGCCGCCCCCGCTGCAAGGCCTGAAGTGGAAAAAAACGCTTTACGCAACTGCATCACACCGTCCCCGCGCCTCGCGGCCAAGCCGCTCGAGCAGATCAGACACGGGGGCACTTACAAGCAGCGCACGATCCTGGGGCATGAATGAGCCCAAAGTCTGGCGCCTGAAACCTGTCCGTCTGGTCCCCGTGACCCATTCGGCGCCGTAACCCGGACGCCACACCCGGCGAAGGTAAAGAAGTTGCGGTTACGCTCGGGTTAATTGATTCGAATAAAAACGCTGCCTTGTGCGATGCAGCGCAGACTTGACATTGATGTTGCACTGCATCATATACCGGTCACGGATAAGGCCAAGGTGCCATCATCCGGTGAGATCACTCCATCCGAAAGGTGCAGCACTATGGCTAACAACTTCGACGACATCCAGAAGATCACCAAGGACAACGCCGACGCCGCTCTGAAGAGCTTCGGCACCGTGACGAAGAGCATCCAGGCCATCGCCGTGGAAGTCGCCGACTACTCGAAGAAGTCCTTCGAGGACGGCACCGCGACGGTCGAGAAGCTGCTCGGCGTCAAGACGCTCGACAAGGCGATTGAAATCCAGACCGACGCCGCCAAGGGCGCCTACGAGGCATTCGTGTCCCGCGCGACCAAGATCAGCGAGCTTTATGCCGATCTCCTGAAGGACGCCTACCGTCCGGTCGAGGCGGCTTTCGCCAAGGCCAGCGCTTCCGCGAAATAATCCATCTGCCCGATTGTGCGAAAGCCCGGCCTCGTGCCGGGCTTTTGTCGTTCTGCCTCTTGGCCTCTCCGCCGGCTGTTACAGCTTTGTGACTTTAGACGTCTAGCGGAACGCCAGGGGCGTTTATAAGTTACGATAGCAGGATGATAATGCCGTCGAACGGACGAGAACTGACGCGAATCGAGACTGTGACCATGTCGATCATCATGAAACCCCAGGGCCAGGCCCGCGAGGACGACCGCGCCAGATGCGCGGGCCGCGAGCGCGGAAACGGCGAGGGCAATTCCGGCACGGCCGTGGTCACCAAGATCAAGCCGCAACTCAAGAAACCCAATCTTTACCGTGTTCTTCTTCTGAACGACGATTACACGCCGATGGAGTTCGTCATTCACGTGCTCCAGCGGTTCTTTAATAAAAATCAAGAGGACGCGACGCAGATTATGCTCCACGTGCACCAGAACGGTGTGGGGGAATGCGGCGTGTTCACCTATGAGATCGCAGAGACCAAGGTCACTCAGGTCATGGATTTCGCGCGCCGTCAGCAGCATCCGTTGCAATGCGTCATGGAAAAGAACTGAGAGGCTCTCGTGCCATCATTTTCGCGTAATCTCGAACAGTCGCTGCACCGGGCGCTCGCTCTGGCCAACGCCCGCAAGCATGAATACGCGACGCTCGAACACCTGCTTCTCGCCCTGCTGGACGACCAGGACTCCACGGCCGTCATGCGCGCCTGCAACGTCGACATCGACGTGCTGAAGCGCAACCTGAACGAATATGTCGACAGCGAGCTGGAGAACCTCGTCACCGATGGTCACGAGGATTCCAAGCCGACCGCGGGCTTCCAGCGCGTCATCCAGCGCGCGGTGATCCATGTCCAGTCCTCCGGCCGCGAGGAGGTGACGGGGGCCAACGTGCTGGTGGCGATCTTCGCCGAGCGCGAGAGCCACGCCGCCTATTTCCTGCAGGAGCAGGACATGACCCGCTACGACGCGGTCAACTACATCAGCCACGGCATCGCCAAGCGCCCCGGCCACAGCGAGGCGCGGCCCATTCGCGGCGCCGAGGAGGAGGCCGCCAGCGAAGAGACCGGCGCGGCGCCGTCCAAGAAGAAGCAGGACGCGCTCGACGCCTATTGCAACAACCTCAACATCAAGGCGCGCGAGGGCCGGATCGATCCGCTGATCGGGCGCGACGGCGAGGTGCAGCGCGCGGTGCAGGTGCTGTGCCGCCGGACCAAGAACAATCCGCTGCTGGTCGGCGATCCCGGCGTCGGCAAGACCGCGATCGCGGAAGGGCTCGCCCGCCGCATCATCCGCGGCGAGGTGCCGGAGGTGCTGGTCAACTCCACGATCTATGCGCTGGACATGGGCGCACTGCTGGCCGGCACGCGCTATCGCGGCGATTTCGAGGAGCGGCTGAAGCAGGTCGTCAAGG
>JBEBSP010000167.1:0-6036 GCA_040394255.1 Agaricicola taiwanensis
CGCAGTTCGGTGTGCGACAGGGCATGCACGGTCTGCCCGTCGCGGGTGTAGAGCGCGCTGATCCAGGCAAGATCGTCGTATTTCCCCAGATCGGCGGAGCGCGCGGCCTCGAAGACGATGTCGCACTTCGGCCTGAGCGCGGAGAGGCTTTTCCCGGTGAAGGCGCGGTTGTCGTTGTGGCTGGCGATCATCACCACCTCGCCGTCGGCCCGCTTGAAGGCCCGCGCCGGAGCGTCCGGGACATGGCTCTTGTCGCAGGCGTCCTCGGACCAGTCGAACACGGTCTCGACCGGCCCCGTGGGCATCATGGTCAGCCTGGGCTCGGCGGCGAGCGGAGAGGAGGCGAGCAAAACGCCCGCCACCCCCAGGACACCGGCTTGCCGTGACAAACCGAACATCACGCCACCTGGCGTCGCGGCTCTTCCGGACGCTGCATCACGTCGACCATCTTGGTGTCGACGCCGTTCTCGACCAGGAAGGTCCGCATTTCGCGATAGGTGTGGTGATAGGCGCGGTTGAACTTGTCGAACAGCGACTGGTCCCAGTGGTTCTCCAGCGAGAATTCCTTGCCGGAGAAGACGTCGAAGCTCGGGATCTGGAAGGTCTCGGCGAATTCCACGGTCCGGCTGTCATAGGTGAAGTAGACCGAGGGCGTGCCGTTCGACAGGGCCATCAGATTGCCGTGGAGGCGGTATCCCAGCACAAGGTCCTTCTGCTGGACCAGAGCCTCGTAGTCGGCCACCACGTCGGAATAGAACAGGCGCTCGCGGTAGAGCTTCTCGATGGTATCGTCCATGTACCAGTCGGAGACCCACTTGTTCGCCTTCAGAGCGGCGATGGCCTCTTCCTTCTGCTCGTCGGTGCCGAAGACGAGCTTCTTCTCCTCGACCTCGCCCTGCGCCATCAGGGTCACGTCGAAGCGCGCGGCCAGTTCCTTCACGAGGTCGCGGTGGAAGGTGAGGTAGCGCTTGATGTCCTGGGCATAGGTCGGCGAGACCTCGCGGCGCATGGTGATGCCGACGTCCCGGACGCTGCCGAGTTCCGGCAGCTTGATGGCGAGGTTGGGGTCGTTGCGCCGGAACGCCGTCGGGCAGCCGACGATGCGGACGTTGCGGATGCCGATGTCCCACAGGACCTGCGCCGAATAGGTGCCGCGCACACCTATGGAGGGAGTGCTGTCGGCCATCATGTGGAGGACCGTCTTGGTCTCCTCCGACAGGGCGAGCTTCCCCTTGACCGGAGCCTGGGCGCCGATGCCGAAGGCGATGACGGGCAGTTGCAGGCGCTTGAGGACGTTGATCGTCTCGAACCAGCGCATGTCGTTGTGGACGTAGTTCGAACCGCGCAGGAACACGTAGTCGTATTCCTCCCGCAGGCGGTCGATGTCCTCCATCTTGGGGCTGGCGATCGGGAGCACGCCGAGCTTGTCGTAATTCATCAGCTTCAGCGACGAATCATAGACGAAGGCGTCGCCGATGTTGTGGTAATGGCCGATCGAGCGCTGTATATCCTTGTAGTTATACCACCTTACATTGTCATGATCGTAGACCTCTCCAGAGGGGATCATTACGAGGATCTTTGCCATCGGACTTCTCCTTTTTGGAGCGCTGAACGCTCAGGCGGTGCGGGCGGCAGGCACGGTTTCGGACGATGCTTCCGGATTTCTGAGGCCCACGAGGGTGCGGTAAAGGTCGAGATGCTCCCGGGCGCAGCCCAGATAATCCATCGGCTTGCGGATGCCGGCGCGAAGCTTGTCCCACAGGGCCGGTTCGCTCAGGGCCTCGACGAAGCGATCCATGAGATCCTCGGCGCTGCCGACGCGGAAATGCATGCCGTCGACGCCGTCGGTGATCTTTTCGGCCATTCCGCCGATGTTGCTCGCGATCAGGGGACGGCCGTGGAAAAAGGCCTCCTGGATCACGATCGGGGAGTTTTCCCACCAGATCGAGGGGATCACGAGCCAGTCCACGGACCGCATCAGCCGGGGCATCTCGGTGTTGCGGTAGGAGCCGTAGAAGCGGATGCGGTCGCCGGCGCGCTCGATCAGCTTTTCCATGTGCTCCTGGAAGGGCTTCGGCTGTTTTTCGAGATTGCCGCCGAAGATCATCATGCGGCTGTCCTCGCCCCAGACGCTCTCCGGCACGCGGCTGACGGCGTCGATCAGGACATCCACTCCCTTGAATGGCGTCATCTGCCCGAAATAGGCGAAGCGGCAGCGGCGTGGCTCCGGACCAGTCATCGGGCGCGGCGGCGCGACTTCGTGGACATCAAGCCCGTTCTCGATCACCGACATGCGGCTCGCATCTATTCCCCAATCGACATAGCGCTGCGCAAGGAAGTTGCTCGGCGAGATGTAGTGATCGGCGACGTCCAGCATGGACCGCACGAACCTCTCGCGCTGGAGGAAACGGGCGGGTGAGATTTCCGGAAAGCAGGCGTTGCAATCGGATGGCGAAGACCGCTCGCACAACTTGGAGCCACCGGTTTTGACCATCTGGCCATGGTGATGGCAGATCGACAGGAACTCGTGGAAGGTCACCACGATGGTGGCGTCCGGCAGGGCATCGCGGACCGCGTAGAGCGCTTCCAGCCCGAAGCCTATGACATGGTGGAAATGCACGACGTCCGGCCGCATGTCGCGGACGAAGCGCAGGAGATCGCGCCTGATCTCGTCGGTGTTGCGGTTCGACAGGAGAAAGTGGTCGTAGTCGTCCGCGTGGAACAGGATTTCATGTTCCTTCTGCCGCAGGCTCATCAGCGCGGTCGCGCCATGGCGCGGGACAGGGCTGCCGACACGGGCGAGATAGAAGGAAGAAGTTCCCTCGGTCTCGATCAATCCCTTGTGCAGGTTGTAGGAAGCGACCTCGGCGCCGCCCAGCGACAGGCTGGGGTGCCCATGGGAGACGACGAGAACGCGCAGATCGGAAGAGGACATCTGTCAGTTCCTCATGTTCGCGACGGCCAGCGACCAGCGGCGGTCGAAGGCGAGACGGTCGACGCGGCGCGCGAAGGGCGGCCAATGCGCCGGCCCCAACCCTGAGCCTTCATCCGCCGCCACCATCTGGACATCGGGAATCCACACGGAAGGCGTCCCGGCGAGCTTCAGCTTCAGGCCGAAATCCAGGCTCTTGGCCGCCGTGCCGAGGTAGCCGCGCGTGAAACCGCCGGCCGCGACAAAGGCCGCGCGCGGCAGGATGCAGCATTCGACCGTCGCCGCCGTGACTTCCATGGCCTGTGCCCCCGCCAGGGCGGCGAGCGGATAGCCCACGTAGCGGTCGACCAGCGCCCGCTCGCTGCCTTCGCCATCGATCCAGGTTCCCGCCCATCTGATGGACTCGTCCTCGAAGACGATGGTGGGCGAGACGATGGCCTTGCCCGCCCTGACGCGGTGAGCCCTTTCGAGGCGGGTCAGCCAGCCCTTGTCGCGCGGCATAACGGCTGACGAGAGGAAGGCGAGCGTGTCGGCGTTGGTGGCGGCGACACCGACCTCGAAGGCGTCACAGATGTCATCGGCGCCTTCGGCGATGACGAAGCGCAGATCGAGGCCGTAGAAACCCGCCAGACGCCCGATCTCGCCCGTGACCCTGTCGGCGACAGCCGCGGGTGCGGCGATGACGATGGGAACCTTGCGGGTTTCGGGGTCGAGCGCCAAAAGCGCGAGCAACACGCCGGGATCGGCCCCCTCGTCCACGCCGACCACGAGCGCGAAGCCGCTGTCCGGGGTGAAGTTGCCGTGATCGCGCCGCTCGCCCTGGACCGGGCCTTCGCGGTTGATCGACTGGATGACCGGCGCGAACTGCTGTTCCAGCACGCCGGTCGCCGTCAGTTGCGGATCGAGCGATCCGATGAGGCGCGAAAGCGCGTGCCGGGCCGGCGAGCGCGACGGGTTGAGAGGCACATAGGCCGGCAGCCGGTCCTTGAGCTCGATCTCGATGTGGAGCGGCGCGTCCGGAGCCTGTTTGGCCGACGCCGCGAGAAAGCCGTGCATGTGGTTGTCCGGCAGCAGCCACCCGACGAACAGCGGCTCGGCGCTGAAGGCGTTGGTCACGTCCGGGCGCGGCCTGCGCGTCCAGTCGGCGTCGACGCGTTCGGCATGCCCGCCGCCCTTGACGGTGATCGAGCGGACATGGTTTTCCGGGTCGAGCAGCCAACCCGAGATGAACAGCCCGCCGCCGGTGATGGAGGTCGCCATGTCGATGCCGATGCGCACCGGAAGCGGCAGGCTCGAAACCGTTTCGCGGCCATCGTAGCGGTGCCCGGCCCGCTGCAAGGCGTGGACGACCTCCGACGCCCCCCTCACGCGTGGCAGGATGGCCCGCACATGGGTCGGAGCCTCGCGCGGACCCAACAGCAGGCGGCGGTCATAGACGTCGATGGCGCGCCAGCCGTCCTGCGCGCGGATGTAGAACCTCTGCAACGTGGAGGCGTCCTGCACGTCCGCCGAGGTCAGGACGCCGGCGAATCCATGGGCGCGGCCTTCAAGATCGTCACGGGAGAAGACGGCGGTCGTGAACTCGGCGCGATAGGGTTTGTCGCCCAGGGCGACGATACGGGACGCGCCGTGCGCGATGCCGGCGGACCAGCCCTGAAGATAGATCTCGCCATCCTCGAAATCGCCGATCATCTCGACGATGCCGTCCGGCTTCGCGACGGCCCGCGCCAGGATCGAAAAGGCCCGCATGCGGCGCGCGCTTTCCGGAAGCCCGAGCAGCGCTTCCATCAGTTCGTCGGCGAGCGCCGCGAAACCGCTGCCTGCGTCGCCCACCACCGCCTGCAGACAGGCCTCGAAGGACGCCGACCGACGCGGCAGGGCATAGCGCATGGCGCCGGAATGGCCCCTCATCACGACGGAGCCCAGACGGCCCTTGCTCGTCTTGACGTAGGGGATGAGAGCGATGAAGCCCGACGGCAGGTCCTGCGACGGGCGGCGCCAGCCCAGGATGACGGCTTCGACACCGGCCGCGGGGTCGCCGTTGATGAGCACCGTCGTGGAATGAGGCAGGGAGCCGCCGACGCCAGCGATCAGCACGAGATCCTCGTCAAGGACCGTCGCAAGCGCGGTCTCGCCGTCAACCGGCAATCGAAGCCGCTCGCTCAAAGCCTCACCTCCCTCGTCATCGTCGCGCGTGCCGCTGGTCTGGTTGTGCATGGGACAGCCTCGTCTGATGAGATGCGGGCGTTGTCCTCCAATGAGCCGGTTGTTCCGGCTTCGTGCATGGCCTCGGCCGCGAGCATGGCGAGGTAACGGCCGTAGTCGTTACGGCCGTAGGCCGTGGCGCGATCCGATAAGGCCCGTTGCGTGATCCACCCGAGGCGGAAGGCGGTTTCCTCGGGGCAGCCGATCTTGAGCCCCTGGCGTTCCTCGAGCGCCTGGACGAACTGGGCGGCCTGCAAAAGACTGTGCGGCGTTCCGGTGTCGAGCCAGGCGCAGCCGCGCCCGAGGGTCTCGACGTTGAGGAGGCCATCGTGGAGATAGGACCTGTTGAGATCGGTGATCTCCAGCTCGCCACGGGCTGAGGGCTTGAGGCGCGCCGTGCGTTGAGGAGCGCTCGCATCGTAGAAATAGAGTCCCGTGACCGCGAGATTGGATGCCGGGATGACCGGCTTCTCGACGATGTCCACGGGACGGCCCGCCTTGTCGAGCGCCAGCACGCCGTAGCGCTCCGGGTCGCGCACCGGGTGCACGAAGACGGTCGCGCCCTCGCGCATGTCGAAGCGCTTCTGGAGACGAACCGCGAGGCCGTCGCTGTGGAACAGGTTGTCGCCCAGGATGAGCGCGCAAGCCCCGCCGTCGAGGAAGGATTGCCCCAGCAGCAGGGCCTCGGCGATGCCGCCCGGCCTTTGCTGCTCGACATAGGACAGCTTCATCCCAAGACCCGAGCCGTCGCCCAGCAGCGCCTCGAAGGCGGACATCTGGCCCTTGGCCGTGACGATCAGGATTTCCCGCGCGCCCGCCAGCATGAGCGTCGTCAGCGGATAGAAGATCATGGGCTTGTCCCAGACCGGCAGGAGCTGTTTCGAGACGGCCTGGGTCGC
>JBEBSP010000168.1:0-5894 GCA_040394255.1 Agaricicola taiwanensis
CGCCGACCGGCATGACCATGAATTCCTGGAAGTCGATCGGGTTGTCGGCATGGGCCCCGCCGTTGACGATGTTCATCATGGGCACGGGCAGCACGCGGGCCGAGGTGCCGCCCACATAGCGCCAGAGCGGCAGCGCGGAGGCATCGGCCGCGGCCTTCGCCACCGCCAGCGACACGCCGAGGATGGCGTTGGCGCCGAGGCGGGCCTTGTTGGGGGTGCCGTCGAGGTCGATCAGCGTCTCGTCGATGCGGACCTGGTCCTCGGCGTCCATGCCGCCGATGGCTTCGAAGATCTCGCCGTTGACGGCCTCCACGGCCTGGAGCACGCCCTTGCCGGAATAACGCTTCGTGTCGCCGTCGCGCAGTTCCACGGCCTCATGCGCTCCGGTGGATGCACCGGAGGGGACCCCTGCCCGGCCCATGGAGCCGTCCTCGAGGATCACGTCGACCTCGACGGTGGGGTTGCCTCGGCTGTCGAGGATTTCGCGGGCGATGATGTCGACGATGGCGGTCATGATAAGGAAAACTCCGGGTGGCCAGGCTCGATTGCCGCGCTTATACGCGAGCGAAAGCGCGCCGCAAACGGGTCACGCGCATCGGACGGAAGGAAACAGGATGACGGACAGCGACAATCTGCAGCTCGGCCATGCGGTGAGCGTCCCCGCCACGCCCGACGAGGCCGTGATCGACCGGGTGCCCAACCCGCATTCCGATACCGATTACGTGGCGCGCTTCACCTGCCCGGAATTCACCTCGATCTGCCCGGTCACGGGGCAGCCGGACTTCGCCATTCTCGTCATCGACTATGTGCCGGACCAGTGGCTGGTGGAATCGAAGGCGCTGAAGCTCTACCTGCACTCGTTCCGCAACCACGGCGCCTTCCATGAGGACTGCACCGTGGCGATCGGCAAGCGGCTGGTGGATCGCCTCGATCCGCGCTGGCTGCGCATCGGTGGCTACTGGTTTCCGCGCGGCGGCATCCCGATCGATGTGTTCTGGCAGCACGGCCGCCTGCCCGACGGCGTCTGGGCTCCGGACCAGGGCGTGCCGCCCTATCGGGCACGGTAAGAAAGGGCGGCTGCGACCGTTACCGTACAGGTATAGGCTCTCATGCAACTTATGTTATTATCAAGCATAGGGATTCTCGTCCCGTTATCCTGGGAGCCTCATCATGGAAACGTTGCTGCCTCTCATTATCCAGGCCATCGCCGGCGCCGCCGGTGGTAACGCGGCTGGGAAATCCTTGAAGCAATTCGACCTCGGCAGCCTGGGCAACACCATCGCCGGAGCTGTGGGCGGCGGTGTCCTCGGCCAGATTCTCCAGGCCGTCCTCACCAGCACGGCCGGTTCCGGCCTCGACATCGGCAGCATCCTCCAGGATGTGGTCGGCGGCGGCGCGGGCGGGGCCATCCTTACGGTCGTCGTCGGGCTGCTGCGCCGGACGATGGCGAAAAGCTGAACCCGTCAGAAACAAGCCTTCGACATCGCAGGAGAGAAAGACGATGTACAAATTCGAAGTCTACAAGGACAAGGCAGGCGAATTCCGCTTCCGTTTCCGTGCGTCCAACGGCGAGGCCATGTTCAGCTCGGAAGGCTACAAGGCAAAGGCCTCGGCGCTGAAGGCCATCGAATCCATCAAGAAGAACGTGCCGAACGCCGTCGTCCAGGACGTCGAGTAAACCTTTTTCCCACGAGCATTTGCAGGTGCATGGCTGCAACCTTTGCGCTAGCGTGCCGGGATTCCCGCAAGGGGAACCACCGTCATCCAGCGCGAGGCCAAAGCCATGCCCCAGTTCAAGCTGCCGCTTTCCGGCGACGTGGTGCAGACCATCAATCCCTGGACGAGCATCTTCAATCCGCTGGGCAGCCAGTTCGGCCTCGTCAACATCAGCCTGGGACGGTCCTCGAATCCGGAGATCGAACAGCAGGTCCTTGATGATGTGGGCAGCTATGGCCGCCAGCTCGGACGCATCGGCGATGTGCTGGTCGTCCTGCTCGACCACTTCAAGCCCGACAGACCGCTCACCGCCGATGAAACAAAGAGGATCGACGGCCTGCGCGACATGCTGGCGGAGATCGAAGCCGTGAAGCGCAAGGTGCAGAAGGATGCCTGCGCGGTCGAAGCCGCGTCGGCGTAGAGGGTGTATGGCCCATCCTTCGATGCGCCGTGCCGCGCAAGGCGCATCGGGGTGGGGTGGAAGGTGTTGAAACGCTGAAAAAGCGAGCCTTCCCAGCCCGCTCGAAGGATGGGACGCAAGCCTCTTATGGCGCACTGACTGAGGCGGTCACCAGCGGGCCGATGGCATCGCCGGGCTGCGCGGCGCGCATGATGCCGCCCATGACGGCGATGCCCGCCGCACCCGCCTGCCGCAGGGACATGACATTATTCGCCGTCTCGATGCCACCCACCGCAATCAAAGGGACCGGGCAGACCCCCGCCGCCGCCGCGATGCCCGCTTCACACAGTGCAGGCCCATAGCCCGGCTTGCTGCGCGTCGGGAACGCGGGGCCGATGACGGCATAATCCGCATGCGCCGGATCGAGACGCGCGGCCTCCCCGGCGGTGTGGACCGAAACGCCGATGAGGCTTGCAACGCCCAGAATGCGCCGCGCCGCCGCGACGTCTCCCCCGGCTGCCAAATGCACGGCGTCGAACCCAAGCCGCGCGGCCAGTTCCGCCGTTCCGTGCAGGCTGAAACGCGCCCCGTATCGTTCCGTCACGGCGCGGATGGACAGGGCAAGCGCTCGCAGCTCGTCTTCGGGCAGATCCTTCTCGCGCAAGGACACCCAGCGGCACCCCGCAACAAGGGCGGCTTCCACGATCTCAGCCAATAGCCGTACCGCCTGATGCCGGTCGGTGATGAGCAGCAGCGGCGGATCGGGCAGCTTCACGTGGCGATCAGGCCAAGCTGCGGGCTCGACGGCTCCGCATAGGCGCGCTTCGGCATACGGCCTGCGAGGCGGGCGTTGCGGCCCGCCTCGACGCCGGACTTCATGGCGGCGGCCATGCGCACGGGGTCATGCGCCCTGGACACCGCCGTGTTGAGCAGCACCGCCGCGCAGCCGAGTTCCATGGCCAGCGCCGCGTCCGAGGCCGTGCCGATGCCGGCGTCCAGCACCACGGGCACCGGGCTGCGCTCGCAGATCAGCTCGATCATGCGCGGGTTGGCGATGCCCTGCCCCGAGCCGATCAGCGAGCCCAGCGGCATGACGGCGGCGGCGCCCGCATCCGCCAGGCGGCGGCAGACGATGGGGTCGTCGTTGCAATAGGGCAGCACCACGAAACCGTCATTGACCAGTTCTTCGGTGGTGCGGACGAGTTCGATCACATCCGGATAGAGCAACTCGCGATCGCCGATCAGTTCCAGCTTGATCCAGTTGGTGTCGAGCGCCTCGCGGGCGAGATCGGCGGTCAGGCGCGCGTCGCGCACCGTGTGGCAACCCGCCGTGTTGGGCAGGAGGTGGACCTTGCCGCGCAGGATATCGAGCAGTCCTTCCTCCGAGCCGGAAAGGTCCATGCGCCGGATCGACATGGTGGCCATCCCGGAGCCGCTGGCGGCAAGGGCGTCGAGCATGACCTTCTGGTTGGGATAGCCCGCCGTGCCGAGGAACAGACGGCTTTCGAAGCTGCGGCCCGCGATGACGAGGGGATCGGAACCCATGCGATCAGCCGCCCTGCTTGGCCTGGACGATCTCCACCGCGTCGCCGGCCTTGACCGGCGTCTGCCGCCAGGCGGCGCGGTTGACGACCTTGCCGTTGAGCGCGACGGCGATGCCGCGCGAATCCAGTTCCACGCCCTTGTCGCGCAGCAGGGCCGACAATGTGGTGGCGTTCTCGATCGGCTCGTCGGTGCCGTTCACGCTGATGGTGGTTTCCGTGCTCATGCCGTTGTTGTAATCCCGAAGCGTTCAAAACCAAAGGCGGAGATCAGGGGAGCGATGTCGCGGCCCAGCGCGATGTCGCGCACCGCATCCGCCGTGACGGGCGCCAGCAGCACGCCGTTGCGGTGGTGGCCGGTGGCGTAGACCAGCCCTGCCACGGGTCCGTTCCCGAGGATCGGCGCGTCGTCCCGGCTGCCGGGCCGATGGCCGACCCAGCTCTCACCAAGAGATAGTTCCTCTATGGCGGGAATCAAGCGCCAGGCCGCCTCCAGCAAAGCCAGCATGCCGCCCGCCGTCAGTTCGGTGTCGAAGCCCTTTTCCTCGGTGGTCGCGCCGACGATCAGCCGTCCGTCGCGGCGCGGCACCAGATAGATGCCCGCGCCGCGCACCACATGGGTGAGCAGCGGCGCGGCGGGGTCCATGCGCAGCGCCAGCATCTGGCCCTTGATCGGCCGCACCGGCGGGCGCTGGTCCTTGGGCAGACCCTCGATGGTGCGCGACCATGCGCCTGCGGCGAGGACGACGGTATCGGCGGCGACCTCTTCACCCGAAGTCAGCCGGACGCCCGCGATGCGAGAGCCGGACAGCATGACCTCCGCGACAGGCGTGTGCTCGCGAAGGGTCACGCCCACCCGTTCCGCCGCCACTTTCAGCGCGGCGGCGAGCTTGCGGTTGTCGGCCTGATGGTCCTGCGGAACATGGATCGCGCCGTGGAGGTTCGGCGTCAGATGCGGCTCCAGTTGCCGCGCCTCGGCGGCGGACAGCCATTGGACGGGCAGGTCGAGCGCTTTTTGCAGATGCAGGTGATGCTGGAGCTTGGCCCGGTCATCCGCCGTCACGGCGGCGAGCAGCGTGCCTTCGGTGCGCAGGTCGACGTCGATGCCGGATGCCGCCTTCAGCTCCTCGGCGAAAGCGGGCCAGAGGCCCTGGCTCAGTCGCCCCAGTCGCGTCAGCATTTCCTCGCCGGGTTCGGCCTCGGCGCAGCCGCCCAGCATGCCGGCGGCGGCATGGCTCGCGCCCGAGCCGGCCGCGCCCTTGTCGAACACCGTGACCGACGCGCCGGCCTGCGCCAGACGCCAGGCCGCGCCCAGCCCCACGATGCCGCCTCCGATGATGACGACCTCGGGCATGTCGCGCCTTACACCTGTTCCTTGGCGATCCGGTCGAAGGCCATGAGCCGCGCGACCAAGGCCTCGAACTCGCGCAACGGCACCATGTTGGGGCCGTCGGATGGGGCCTTGTCCGGATCGGGATGGGTCTCGATGAAGACGCCCGCGACGCCAACCGCCACGGCGGCGCGCGCCAGAACGGGCACGAATTCACGCTGCCCGCCGGAGGACGTGCCCTTGCCGCCGGGCTGCTGCACGGAATGGGTGGCGTCGAAGATCACCGGCGCGCCGGTCTCGGCCAGCACGGGCAGCGCGCGCATGTCGGACACGAGGGTGTTGTAGCCGAAGGAAGCGCCGCGCTCGGTCACCAGCACGTCGGCGTTGCCCGCGCCGGTGACCTTGGCGACCACGTTGGCCATGTCCCAGGGCGCGAGGAACTGGCCCTTCTTGACGTTGACCGCCCTGCCCGTTTGCGCGGCAGCCACCAGAAGATCGGTCTGGCGGCAGAGGAAGGCCGGGATCTGCAACACGTCGACCGCCTCGGCCACGGGCGCGCACTGGCTGATCTCGTGCACGTCGGTCAGCACCGGCAGCCCAAGGCTTTCGCGGATCTCGGCGAAGATCGGCAGCGCGTCCTTCAGGCCGATTCCGCGCTCGGCCTTGGCACTGGTACGGTTGGCCTTGTCGTAGGAGGTCTTGTAGACGAGGCCGACGCCGAGACGCCCCGCGATCTCCTTCAGCGCCGAAGCCGTTTCCAGCGCGTGGGCGCGGCTTTCGAGCTGGCAGGGACCGGCGATGAGGGCGAGCGGCAGCGCGTTGCCGAAGCGGACGGAGCCGAGGGTGACGACAGGGTTCGGGTTCATGGGACTTCACTTAAACCCGGCAGCGTCCTCTGCCAAGGCAT
>JBEBSP010000169.1:0-5845 GCA_040394255.1 Agaricicola taiwanensis
CGCAGGCGCTCGATTTGCCGCGAAAGATCGCGCCGCGCCTCGTCATAATCCTTCTTCACCTCGTCGAGCTGCTTCTTGCGCGCCAGGAGTTCGGCCCGGCGGTTCTCATGGGCGCTGCGCTCGCCCTTGGCGCCGCGCAGCGCCTGCCACAGTCTCTTGAAGCTGGCTCCGATCATCCGATGGCCTCACACGTTGAGCAGCAGGTACTCCCGTTCCCACGGGCTGATGACGCGCATGAAGGTCTCGAACTCGGCGCGCTTGATGGCCGAATAGGTGCCGACGAAGGTCTGGCCGAACAGGTCGTTCAGCGGCGCGCAGTCCTCGAACAGTGCGAGCGCCTCCAGCAGTCCGCGCGGCAGGTCGAAGTCCAGTTCCTGGGCCGATCCGTCCACCGGCTCTGTCGCCGAAAGCCCTTCCTGTATGCCGAGATAGCCGCAGGCCAGCGAGGCGGCGATGACGAGATAGGGATTGGCGTCGGAGGAGGGCACCCGGTTCTCCACCCGCCGCGCCACCGGTGTCGAGGGCGGGATGCGCAGGCCCGTGGTGCGGTTGTCGTAGCCCCAGGCGACGTTGATCGGCGCTGTCGAGGCGCGCGTCAGCCGTCGGTAGGAGTTCACGTAAGGGGCCATGATGCCCATGACGGCCGGCAGGTATTTCTGCTGGCCGGCGATGAACGAGAAGAACTCGACGGTCGGCCGTCCCTCCTCGTCGGAGAAGATGTTTGCGCCGGTTTTCGCGTCCACCACCGACTGGTGGATGTGCATGGCCGATCCCGGCTCGTCGGCGATCGGCTTGGCCATGAAGGTGGCGTAGATCTTGTGCTTCATCGCCGCCTCCCGGATGGTGCGCTTGAACAGGAACACCTGGTCGGCGAGGGCGAGCGGATCGCCGTGCCGCAGGTTGATCTCCATCTGCGCCGCGCCTTCCTCGTGGATCAGCGTGTCGATCTCCAGCCCCTGCGCTTCGGAGAAGTCGTAGATGTCCTCGAACAGGTCGTCGAACTCGTTGACGGCCGAGATGGAATAGGACTGCCGCCCGATCTCCGGCCGTCCCGAGCGCCCGATCGGCGGCTCCAGCGGATAGTCGGGATCGGTGTTGGGCTTGACGAGATAGAACTCGATCTCCGGCGCGACCACGGCCTTCCAGCCCTTGTGTTCGTAGAGTTCGACGATCCGGCGCAGCACCTGCCGGGGCGCGTAGTCCACGGGCCGTCCGTCCTGGTGGAAGCTGTCGTGGATCACCTGCGCGGTTGGATCGGAGGCCCAGGGCACCACGGAGAGCGTGGAGAAATCCGGTTCCAGCACGATGTCGCTGTCGGTTGGGTTCTGCCGGTTGATGACTTCGTCCTCGGGGTATTCGCCCGAAATGGTCTGCTGGAAGATGGCGTTTGGCAGCGCCATCAACGGATTGGAGAAGAACTTCGAGGACGGCATGATCTTGCCGCGCGCCACCCCGGCCTGATCGGGCACCACGCATTCGATCTCCTCGATGCCGCGCGCGCCGATCCAGGCGCGCGCCTCGTCGAGATCGGCGACCCCGCGCACGTTGTCGATCGATGTCTTCGTCTTCTTTTTCTTCGCCATGTCCTGCCTTGGCGGCGGCCCCTGGGGCCCCGTCATCCCTCGGAACGGTGCCCGTGCCTTGCGGGGACCGTCAATGTTCGTGAGCATAGCAGATCAGGCGTTCAAAAACCGTTGTGCCTTTTGGCGGGGGCTTTTAACGTCGGCGCGCATGGCAGGCCTGCGCCGCAGCAGGTTATCGGAGAGTGACGATCATGAAGTTCTTCCCCGCGATCCGCCGTACCGTTCTTGCCGCCATGGCGCTGGGGCTTGCCGCTCCGGCCGTGGCGAAGGAGGTGCGGGTCTACAACTGGTCGGATTACATCGACGAGGAGGTCCTGAAGGACTTCGAGAAGGAGACCGGCATCAAGGTCGTCTACGATGTCTTTGACAGCAACGAGATCCTGGAAGCCAAGCTCGTCACCAGCGGCACGGGCTATGACGTCGTGGTGCCGACCGCGACCTTCCTGTCGCGGCAGATCAAGGCGGGCGTGTTCCGGAAGCTGGACAAGTCCAAGCTGCCGAATCTCAAGAACATGTGGCCGGAGATTTCCGAGCGCGCGGCGAAATACGACCCCGGCAACGAATACTCCGTCAACTACATGTGGGGCACCACCGGCATCGGCTACAACCCCGAGAAGATCAAGGCGGCCCTGCCGGACGCGCCGGTCGACAGCTGGAAACTGGTCTACGATCCGGAGGTGGTGAAGCACTTCAAGGAGTGCGGTGTCGTGCTGCTCGACAGCCCGGAGGATCTCCTGCCCTCCGTCATGACCTATCTCGGCCTCGCGCCCGACATGAACAACGCCGAATCGGTGGAAAAGGCCGGTGAGCATCTCGCCCGGCTCAAGCCCTACATCCAGAAATACCATTCGTCGGAATACATCAACGCACTGGCCAACGGCGACATCTGCCTCGCGGTCGGCTATTCCGGCGACGTGCTCCAGGCCGCCGACGAGGCGGCCGATGGCGTCGGGGTCGACTACGTCATCCCGCAGGAAGGCGCCCAGCTCTGGTTCGACCAGATGGCGATCCCCGCCGACGCGCCGCACCCCGACGAGGCCCATGCCTTCATCGACTTCATGATGCGTCCGGACGTCATCGCCAAGGCCTCCAACGTCGTCAGCTACGCCAACGGCAATCTGGCCTCCAAGGAATTCCTCGATGAGAGCTTGCTGCAGGATCCGCGCGTCTACCCCGACGAGGAGGCGATGAAACGTCTCTACACGGTGGCGACCGTCGAGGACCCGCGCATCCAGCGCGGCATCACCCGCGCCTGGACCAGGGCGAAAAGCGGGTCGTAAGATCGCAATTGCCGGACATGTTTGCGGCCATCCTTCGAGACAGCCGCTTCGCGGCTTCCTCAGGATGAGGTCCGTGGGTTTGGAACACTCCCGTATTCAGAGCCTCCACACCAACATCCTCATCCTGAGGGATCGCGAAGCGATCGTCTCGAAGGATGGACCGCGTATTCCAGGAAACGCCTCCAAGGAGACACCATGGCGACTCGCGCCCTAGGCCCCGTCCGCCGCAGCTTCGCGCCGTGGAGCGACCCCACCGCCGTGCCGCTGATCCGCTTCGAGGGCGTCACCAAGCGGTTCGGCGACTTCACCGCCGTGGACGATCTCAGCCTCGACATCCACGAGCGCGAATTCTTCGCCCTGCTCGGCCCCTCCGGCTGCGGCAAGACCACGCTGATGCGCATGCTGGCGGGCTTCGAGGAACCGACGCAGGGCCGCGTCACGCTGGCCGGAGAGGACCTGGCGGGCAGGCCGCCCTACCGCCGGCCGACCAACATGATGTTCCAGTCCTACGCGCTGTTCCCGCACATGACGGTCGAGACCAACATCGCCTTCGGCCTCAGGCAGGACGGCATGGCCAAACCCGACATCGCGGCCCGCGTCGAGGAGATGCTGAAGCTGACCCGGTTGGAGCCCTTCGCGAAGCGCAAGCCGCACCAGCTCTCCGGCGGCCAGCGCCAGCGCGTGGCCCTGGCGCGGTCGCTCGCCAAGAAGCCGAAGGTCTTGCTGCTGGACGAACCGCTCGGCGCGCTCGACAAGAAGCTGCGGCAGGACACCCAGTTCGAACTGATGGACATCCAGGTCTCGCTCGGCCTGACCTTCCTGATCGTCACCCACGACCAGGAGGAGGCCATGACGGTGGCCGACCGCGTGGCGGTGATGGACAGGGGCCGCCTGATCCAGGTCGCGACCCCGGCGGAGATCTACGAACAGCCGGTCTCGCGCTATGTCGCGGACTTCATCGGCGACATCAACATCTTCGAAGGCCGCATCGCGGGCCGTCTCACCGGAAACCGTGTGGAGCTGGCCGCGCCGGAACGGCGGCTGACGGTCATCGCCGAAACGGCGCCGACGCTGGACACCACCGCCTGGATCGCCGTGCGCCCCGAGAAGACGCGGCTTTCGCTCGACGCCCCGCCGGCCGATACCATTAACGCGCTCACGGGCACGATCTTCGACATCGCCTATCTCGGCGACTGGACCATCTATCTGGTGGAGCTTCCGGGCGGCAGGATCGTCCGTGTCAGCCAGGCCAACATGACCCGCACGGTGGAGCGGCCGATCTCCTGGGACGACAAGGTCCATGTCTGGTGGGCGCCCGAGGCGGGCGTCCTCTTGACGCGGTGACCGGCATGGCCGGCAAACGCTCCCACGCCCGCTGGTTCGTCATCGCCATCCCCTATCTGTGGCTGGCTATCTTTTTCCTGCTGCCGTTCCTGATCGTCTTCAAGATCAGCCTCTCGACGCCGACGCTGGCCCAGCCGCCCTATGTCCCCTCCTTCGACGGCATCGCGAGCGCATGGGAGAAGGCGAAGGCCTTCACGCTCGACAATTACGCCTTCCTCGCCTCCGACAGCCTCTACATCTCGGCCTATCTCTCCAGCCTGCGCATCGCGGCCATATCGACCGCGATCCTGCTGGTGATCGGCTATCCCTTCGCCTACGCCATGGCGCGCGCGCCGCGCTCGATCCAGCCCATGCTGGTCATGCTGGTGATCCTGCCGTTCTGGACCTCCTTCCTGATCCGCGTCTACGCCTGGATCGGCATCCTGAAGCCGGAGGGGCTGCTCTCGGCCTTCCTGATCTGGCTCGGGCTGATCGACCAGCCGCTGCGCATCATCAACACCGAGACGGCGGTCTTCATCGGCATCGTCTACGCCTATCTGCCCTTCATGGTGCTGCCGCTCTACGCCAGCCTGGAAAAGCAGGACACCACCCTGCTGGAAGCCGCCGCCGATCTCGGCTGCCCGCCGTGGAAGGCCTTCTGGCTCATCACCGTGCCGCTGTCGCTGCCGGGCATCGTGGCGGGCTGCTTCCTCGTCTTCATCCCGGCGGTGGGCGAGTTCGTCATCCCCGACCTCCTCGGCGGCTCCGGCACGCTGATGATCGGCAAGACGCTGTGGAGCGAGTTCTTCGGCAACCGCGACTGGCCGGTGGCCTCCGCCGTGGCGGTGCTGCTGCTCCTCTTGCTGGTGGTGCCCATCGTGATCTACCAGAACATCCAGGCCCGCCAGATGGAGGCCGCGCGATGAACCGCACCTTTTCCGGCGTCAACCTCGCGGCGCTGACGCTCGGCTTCGCCTTCCTCTACATCCCGATCCTCTTGCTGGTGATCTACAGCTTCAACGACAGCCGCCTCGTCACGGTCTGGGGCGGCTTCTCCACCCGCTGGTACGTCTCGCTGATGAACAACCGCCAGCTTCTGGACGCCGCCTGGGTCACGCTGCGCATCGCCTTCCTCTCGGCCACCATCGCCACGATCCTCGGCACGCTGGCGGCGGTGGCGCTGACGCGCTTCGGCCGCTTCCGGGGCCGCACGCTGTTCTCCGGGCTCGCCTATGCGCCGCTGGTCATGCCGGAGGTCATCATGGGCCTGTCGCTGCTGCTGCTGTTCGTCGCCATGGGTTTCTCGCGCGGCTTCTGGACGGTGACCATCGCCCACATCACCTTCACGCTCTGCTTCGTGGCGGTGGTGGTGCAGTCGCGGCTCGTCACCTTCGACCGCAGCCTGGAGGAAGCCGCCGCCGACCTCGGCTGCCCGCCGTGGAAGACCTTCTTCGTCATCACCCTGCCGATCATCGCCCCGGCGGTGATCGCGGGCTGGATGCTGGCCTTCACGCTGTCGCTGGACGATCTCGTCATCGCCAGCTTCACCACGGGGCCGGGCGCGACCACGCTGCCCATGCGGATCTATTCCTCCGTGCGCCTCGGCGTGACGCCGGAGATCAACGCGGTCTGCACCATCCTGATCGGCATCGTCTCGGT
>JBEBSP010000170.1:0-5831 GCA_040394255.1 Agaricicola taiwanensis
ATCTCGTTTACACCGAGAGGGTCGGCGGTTCGAGCCCGTCACCGCCCACCAAAATAATCCTCAGGCTTCCCCTGTTCTCTTACATGGTTTGCTTGACACCGGGTGATGCGTAACGTACCACCCGACCGCTCTCGCGACGCATCTTCGATGTCGCACGAGGGGGTGTAGCTCAGTTGGTTAGAGCGCCGGCCTGTCACGCCGGAGGCCGCGGGTTCGAGTCCCGTCACTCCCGCCATCATCCTTAGGGACAGATGGCCCTGCCAAAACGGCGGTTGCTGCTTTTCCAGACCGACAGGTTCAGCTTTCCACCTCGGAGGGATGGCTTTCAGCCGCAATCAGAGATGCAGGGTTGAGCCGCCTCCCGGTTTCAAGCCCGCGTTGAGGCTAATCATATTTGATGATTGCGAATGACGCCCGTGCGATCGATATCGTGCAGGGACATGTTTTTTGACATAGCGTAAGAGGATAATCCGCCTCACGTAGACGACGGAAGCGAAAGTGGTTTCGCCGGAACGAAAGGCTGATCGTGCGATCAGGCACAGTGCATGATATCTGATTTTGCAGGACGGCTGCTTGTTATTGAAGATGAGCCGCTGGTGAGGATGTTCGCCGTGGATGCGTTGTCGGATATGGGGTTCGAGGTCGATGAGGCCGCCACCGCCGTGCAGGCACGCGAAGTCCTGTCTTCCCAGAACCGCCATATCGCCGCTTTAGCGGATGTGAAGCTTCCCGATCGCAGCGATGTCGGCTGGGCGCTTGAGTTGCGCGAGGTGATCCCGGATCTTCCACTTCTGGTTTTGAGCGGGATGGACGAGTATTTGGTGCTGGATGCCTATAAAGGCATTGAGAAAGTCGGCTTTCTGCAAAAGCCCTATAACCAGAATGCCCTGCAGATGGCGCTGGAGCAGCTTGGTATACGGATTCCCACGAAGGAAGGCACCCAAGGCTGACCGGCGCGTCTATGGAGGACTGGGTGAAGGCGAAACCTTCCCGGTCCCCATCATCTGCCATGGCGGCTCCCGGGTCCCTGAATTCCTAGCGGTAGCATTCCTTGTGTGCCGATTGTACTTTTTGTCTGGGCGGCATGTGCGGCCACGACAGGCTGTCATGAAATGCGATTGTTCATCATGACCGCCCTGATCCAGGGTGATCTTCTCGACAAGCCCTTCACGTTCGCGGCACTGGCAAAAATGCGCATGATGCCGGTCGAAGACAGGGGCTGATATCCTTTGGGCCAGCCCGGCTGGCGCCTGAATCCACCCTGCGGCTTCGCGTCCCGGTACAGGAAATACAGGGCAGCGACCTTGCCTCACTTGTGGCGCTGGGCTAAGCCTCGCGTGCCGAATTCAGATTGACTCCAAACTGGGTGGATGGAGCCTTGGCAGGGCTTATATACCCGGAGGGGCAGGGCGGCGGTTCTGCCGCTGAATACAAGCTTCAGACGGTGCTATGGACGAGCTTCTCAGCAGTTATCTTCCACTCGTGGTCTTCATCGGTGTGTCGGTCGTCATCGGCCTTGCACTGCTCGTTTCGCCTTTCCTGCTGGCTTACAAGAACCCGGATCCGGAGAAACTGTCCGCCTATGAGTGCGGTTTTGCTGCCTTCGACGATGCGCGCATGAAGTTCGATGTGCGGTTTTATCTGGTTGCGATCCTGTTCATCATCTTCGACCTGGAAGTGGCCTTCCTGTTTCCCTGGGCTGTGGCTTTCGGCGATATTGGCCTCTTCGGTTTCTGGTCGATGGTCGTGTTCCTTGGCGTGCTGACCATCGGTTTTGTCTATGAATGGAAAAAGGGAGCGCTCGAATGGGATTGACCGCTGACTCCCGCGGGACGCTCGTGGCTCCGGCCCCTAGAGGTGTCCTCGATCCGTCGACCGGCAAGCCGGTGGGCGCGACCGATCCATTCTTTTCAGAGATCAACAACGAGCTGGCGGACAAGGGCTTTCTGGTCACCTCCACCGACGATGTCATAAACTGGGCGCGCACCGGTTCCCTGATGTGGATGACATTCGGCCTCGCATGCTGCGCGGTCGAAATGATCCAGATGTCCATGCCACGTTATGATGCCGAGCGCTTCGGCTTCGCGCCGCGCGCCAGCCCGCGCCAGTCGGACCTGATGATCGTCGCCGGTACGTTGACCAACAAGATGGCTCCGGCGCTGCGCAAGGTCTACGACCAGATGCCGGAGCCGCGCTACGTCATCTCCATGGGCTCCTGCGCCAATGGCGGCGGCTATTATCACTATTCCTATTCCGTGGTGCGCGGCTGTGACCGCATCATCCCGGTGGATGTCTATGTGCCGGGCTGCCCTCCGACAGCCGAGGCGCTGCTCTACGGCATGCTTCTGCTGCAGAAGAAGATTCGCCGTACCGGCACGATCGAACGTTGAGAGGCCCTGACATGGCGTCGCTGGACGAGAGCCTGAAGGATCTGGGCGAGCATATCGCAGGTGAGCTTGGCGCGGCCGTTTCCGGCTGGCGGATTGCCTATGGGGAACTGACCATCGACGCCGAGGCGTCCGCCATCGTGCAGGTGATGACTTTCCTGCGCGACGATCCGAGCTGCAAGTTCATCAGCCTCATCGATGTCTGCGGTGCCGATTACCCGTCGCGCATCAAGCGTTTCGACGTGGTCTATCATCTGCTCTCACCCACGCAGAATCACAGGGTGCGCGTAACGGTCCAAACCGACGAATCGACACCGGTGCCAAGCGTGGTGGAGATTTTTCCGGGCGCGAACTGGTTCGAACGTGAAGCCTATGATCTCTACGGCATCTTCTTTACCGGCCATCCCGACCTGCGCCGTATCCTGACCGACTATGGTTTCGAGGGTTATCCGCTGCGCAAGGATTTCCCGCTGACCGGCTACGTCGAAGTGCGCTGGGACGACGATGCCAAGCGCGTCGTCTACGAGCCGGTGCGGCTCAATCAGGAATTCCGGAATTTCGATTTCCTGTCGCCATGGGAAGGCACGGACTACATCCTTCCGGGCGATGAAAAGGCAAAGGCGAACTGACCATGGCCGAAGCCGAAATCCGAAACTTTTCCATTAACTTCGGTCCGCAACATCCTGCGGCACATGGTGTTTTGCGTCTCGTTCTGGACATCGACGGCGAGGTGGTCGAGCGCGTTGATCCGCATGTCGGGCTGTTGCATCGTGGCACCGAGAAGCTGATCGAGGCCAAGACCTATCTCCAGGCCGTGCCCTATTTCGACCGGCTCGACTACGTCGCGCCCATGAACCAGGAGCATGCCTTCGCGCTGGCGGTCGAGAAGCTCATGGGCGTCGAGGTGCCCAAGCGCGGCCAGCTGATCCGTGTGCTTTATTCGGAAATCGGCCGCCTGATGGCCCACATCCTGAACGTCACGACCTTCGCCATGGACGTGGGTGCGTTGACGCCGCCGCTCTGGGGCATGGAAGACCGCGAGAAGATGATGATCTTCTATGAGCGGGCTTCCGGTGCGCGCATGCATGCGGCCTATTTCCGTCCGGGCGGGGTGCATCAGGATCTGCCGCCGGCGTTGATCGACGACATCTGGGATTTCTGTGATCCCTATCTCAAGCTTCTGGATGACCTCGACAATCTCGTCACGGGCAACCGCATCTTCAAGCAGCGCACCGCCGACATCGGCGGCATCTCGCTGGAGGATGCTTGGGCCTGGGGCTTTTCGGGGCCGAACATCCGCAGCGCGGGCGCGGCCTGGGATCTCCGCCGCGCGCAACCTTATGAATGCTATTCCGAGCTTGAGTTCGACATACCGGTCGGCAAGACCGGCGACTGTTACGACCGCTATCTCGTCCGCATGGAGGAGATGCGCCAGTCGATCCGGATCATGAAGCAATGCCTGGAAAAGCTGCGCTTGCCCGAAGGGCAGGGGCCGGTGTCCTCCATGGACGGCAAGGTGGTGCCACCCTCGCGCAGCGAGATGAAACGCTCCATGGAAGGGCTGATCCACCACTTCAAGCTCTACACCGAAGGCTACCGCGTTCCGGAAGGCGAGGTCTACGCGGCCGTCGAGGCCCCCAAGGGCGAATTCGGCGTCTATCTCGTCTCCGACGGCACCAACAAGCCTTACCGCTGCAAGATTCGCGCGCCTGGATTTCCGCATCTTGCCGCCATGGATTTCCTCTGTCGCGGGCACATGCTCGCGGACGTGACGGCCATCCTCGGCTCGCTCGACATTGTGTTCGGCGAGATCGATCGATGAGCCGCGACTGACAACACGAGACCGACAGCATGGCCGTACGCCGCCTCGCCGAAACCCAGCCCGACAGCTTCGCCTTCACGCCTGAAAACGTGGAATGGGCGAAGGGGCAGATCGCGAAATACCCGGAAGGCCGTCAGGCCTCCGCGGTGATCCCGCTGCTGTGGAAGGCGCAGGAGCAGCACGACGGCTGGCTGCCGGAACCGGCGATCCGCGTGGTGGCGGACATGCTGGGCATGGCCTTCATCCGAGTGCTGGAGGTGGCCACCTTCTACACCATGTTCAATCTGGAGCCGGTCGGTGTCCATTACGTCCAGCTTTGCGGCACCACGCCCTGCATGCTGCGCGGCGCCAACGCGCTGAAGGACGTCTGCCACAAGGTCATCGGTCCGCAGCACACGTTGTCGGCGGACGGCAAGCTGTCGTGGATCGAGGTGGAGTGCCTCGGCGCCTGCGCCAACGCGCCCATGGTCCAGATCAACCACGACTACTACGAGGATCTGACGCCCGAGAGCTTCGAGGCTCTGCTGGGCGATCTGTGCGCCGGCAAGCCCGTGAAGACCGGTTCCCAGACCGGCCGGGCATCCTCCTGTCCGCATGGCGGGGCAACCTCGCTCACCGATCCGGCGCTGTTCGACGGTTCCGTCGTGGGTGCATGGCGCAAGCGCTTCGACGAGACGAAGGCTGAGGCCGAACAGGCTCCGACCGAGCCCGCCAAGCCGAAGCCCACCGGCAGCGGGGAGAAACTGGCGGCTGATAGCCCCGGCGAGCGGGCCGTGAAGGGCAAGCAGCCGATCAAGCCCGAGGACCAGAACGACGCCGCCAGGAAGACCGCGACATCCGATGCCGCCGCGCCCGATCCGGCAGCGGTTGAGGGCAACGGCAAGAAGCCCGCTCGCAAGCCCGCGCCTGCCTCGAAAGCGGCGAGCGCCGCGCCCGGCAAGGGGCTGAAAGCTGCCGACGGCCAGGACAATGTCAAGAAAACCCGCGCGCCCAAAGCGCCGAAGGGCGAGTGAGACACGCTATGCTGCACGATCGCGACCGTATCTTCACCAACCTCTATGGGCTGCACGACGCGGGCCTCGAAGGCGCGCGCAAGCGCGGCGCCTGGGACGGCACGAAGTTCCTGCTGCAGCAGGGCCGTGACTGGATCATCGAGGAGATGAAGGCCTCGGGCCTGCGCGGCCGTGGCGGCGCGGGCTTCCCGACGGGCCTCAAATGGTCGTTCATGCCCAAGCAGGTGGGTGAACGGCCGCACTACCTCGTGGTCAATGCTGACGAATCCGAGCCCGGCACCTGCAAGGACCGCGAGATCATGCGCAATGATCCGCACCTCCTGATCGAAGGCTGCATGCTGGCCTCCTTCGCCATGGGCGCGCATGCCTGCTACATCTACATTCGCGGCGAATACGTCCGCGAGAAGGAAGCCCTCCAGGCTGCCGTCGACGAGGCCTATGCCGCCCGCCTGATCGGCAAGAGCAACATCCACGACTACCCCTTCGATCTCTATGTCCATCACGGCGCGGGCGCCTACATCTGCGGCGAGGAAACGGCCCTGATCGAAAGCCTTGAAGGCAAGAAGGGCATGCCCCGCCTCAAGCCGCCGTTCCCGGCCAACATGGGCC
>JBEBSP010000171.1:0-5790 GCA_040394255.1 Agaricicola taiwanensis
GCCCAGGAACAACCGCCCTGCGTCAGGAATTCGAGCGCGTTGTCGAGGCAGGCGGTGTCGGACTGGCCCTCGTAGGAGATCGGCCAGAGCTTGGAGATGTCGTTCTCGAACAGCTCCGAATCGACCGAGGCCTGGCGCGCGGCCATCCAGTTGACGTTGCCGCGCAGGGTGTTGATCTCGCCGTTGTGGGCGACCATGCGGTAGGGGTGGGCCAGCGACCAGGCCGGGAAGGTGTTGGTCGAAAAGCGCTGATGCACCAGCGCCAGCGCGCTCTGGAAGCGCGGGTCGCGCAGGTCGGGGTAGTAGGGGCCGAGCTGATCGGCCAGGAACATGCCCTTGTAGACCAACGTGCGCGAGGACAGCGACACGGGGTAATAGCCCAGCGTGTTCGGGTCCCGGGCGTCATAGATGATGTTGGAGATCACCTTGCGGCAGATGAACAGGCGGCGCTCGAAATCCGCCTCGTCGGCGATTTTCGGCCCGCGCCCGATGAAGACCTGCGCGTGATCGGGCTCGGTGGGCAGCACGCTCTCGCCGAGGGATGAATTGTCGGTTGGAACATCGCGCCAGCCAAGAAGGACAAGGCCTTCCTCGGCCACAACCCTTGCGAATGTTTCACGAATGGAACGTTGCCCGTCGGGGTTGCGCGGCATGAAGATATGGCCGACGGCGTAATGTCCGGGCTGCGGCAGGATGAAACCGATGCGAGCGGCTTCTTCCGCAAAGAAATCGTGGGGAATCTGAACCAGCATGCCCGCGCCGTCTCCGGCGCGCGGATCAGCGCCGACGGCGCCGCGATGTTCGAGATTTTCGAGAATGGTCAGGGCATCCCTGACGATGCGGTGGGACTTGCGCCCCTTCATATCTGCGATGAAACCAACACCGCAGGCGTCCTTTTCGTTGCGCGGATCGTAGAGCCCCTCGGCGGCCGGAAGGCCATGGGCGCGATCCGCCATATCCCGGTTTTGGACCTTCCTTATCCCGCCCATCATATGCATCCTGTTCTCGTCAGAAGAAAACGCCTTCGCCCACTGAGCCCCAATCGCTCGGTGGTGAAAAGGCAGTATCGATGTCCTAATTCGACGGCAACATGACAAAAAAGATTCCAATGTGCAAGAGTGTTTCAAAACTGTTGCAGCGAGGCGGGATTCCGGCTCGATTCTGAGGGAGAAACATTGTGCCACCCTGATGCCCGCGTCGGGCGCGCATCAAAAAAGGCGCCATCGGTGAGGATGGCGCCTCTGGTGGATCGCGTGATCCAGACAGGGATCAGGCGGCTCTGGCGGTCTCGATCGCCTTGGGCGCGGGGGCCGTCTGGATGTCGATCCGGCGCGGCTTCAGGGCTTCCGGGATCTCCCGCACGAGGTCGATGTGCAGAAGTCCGTTCTCCAGTGACGCGCCGGTCACCTGGACATGGTCGGCAAGCTGGAAGCGCCGCTCGAAGGCGCGGGCCGCGATGCCCTGATGGAGCAGCACGCCCGAAGGCTTCTCGTCATCCTTCTTTCCGCCCCGGACAAAGAGAGCATTCTCCTTGACCTCGATGCCGAGGTCGGACTCGGCAAAGCCCGCGACCGCGATCGAAATGCGGTAGGCGTTCTCGCCGGTTCTCTCGATGTTGTAGGGCGGATAGCTCGGCACGGCCTCGCCACCGGAATCCAGCAGGGAAAAGAGACGGTCAAAGCCCACCGTCGAGCGGTAGAGCGGGGTCAAATCAAACTGACGCATGGCATATCCTCCTAAGCGTTGAGCGACATGCGGGTGTCCGCCGCGATGGCCGGACGTCCGTAGCGCAGCCGTCGTGGCCTGCGCAGGATAGAGGTGGTAAGTCGTGTTTCATCGTTCAAGACCCATGGGTGATTCATGGCGCGTGACGCGCGTTCCGACCTCGTCGGCATCCCGGAAAACCCCGTGCCGGAGGGCGCGACCGTCGCCATCCTGACCGCCAGCGACGGCGTGCGACTGCGCGCGGCGCGCTGGCCGGCCACGTCGAAACCGGTCAAGGGCACGGTCTGCCTGTTCCAGGGGCGTTCGGAATTCATCGAGAAGTATTTCGAGACCATCGCCGACCTGCGGGCGCGCGGCTTCGCGGTCGCGACGCTGGACTGGCGCGGGCAGGGCGGCTCCGCCCGGCTGGCGCGTGATCCGCGCAAGGGGCATGTCGGCTGCTTCTCCGACTACCAGCGCGACATGGACGTCTTCATGAACGACTTCGTGCTGCCGGAATGTCCCGCGCCCCTGTTTGCGCTCGCCCATTCCATGGGCGGGGCCATCGCCACCATCGCCGCGCGGCGGCGTTTCACCTGGTTCGAGCGGCTGGTGCTGACGGCCCCGATGTTCGGCCTGCCCGGCCGTCAGGGCAGCGCCAGCGCGCGGGGGGCGGTATCGGTCTTGGCCTGCCTCGGCCTCGGACGCGCCATTGTGCCGCTGGGCAATCGAAAGGCCTTCACGCCGGATGCCTTCGACGGGAATGTCCTGACCTCCGATCCAGGGCGCTTCGCGCGCACCGCCGCGATCTTGAAGGCCGCTCCGGAGCTTGGCATCGGAGCGCCCACCAACGGTTGGCTGCGTGCGGCGTTCAAGGCGATGGACGCGATCTCGGCGCGGGCCTTTCCCAGCGCCCTGCGCACTCCCGTCCTCGTCTTCACCGCCGCCAACGATCGCGTGGTCGACAACGCGGCCATCAGCGCCGTGGCGCGGCGTCTGCGCACGGCGCGCGTCATCCCCGTGGATAACGCGCGGCATGAAATCCTGATGGAGGGCACGGCCGTGCGCGAGCGCTTCCTGGCGGCCTTCGACCGCTTCGTGCCCGGAACGCCGGCTTTTCCGGACTGAATCAGGTCCGGCTGTTGATGAGGTCGAGCGCCTCGGCGTGCAGGCGCGGGTCTCCGGCGGCGACGATGCGTCCGCCCTCGGTGGGCTTGCCGCCGTCCCAGGTCGTGACCACGCCGCCCGCGCCTTCGATGATCGGGATCAGGGCGACGATGTCGTAGGGTTTCAGGCCGGCTTCCACAACAAGGTCGATGTGGCCGGCCGCCAGCATGCAGTAGGCGTAGCAGTCGCCGCCGAAGCGGGTGTGGCGGACCCGTCCTTCCAGGGCTTCGAAGGTTGCGATCTCATCTCCCTGGAAGATCCGCGGCGAGGTCGCCGACAGCACGGCCTGGTCGAGGCTGGCGCAGCCGCGCGTGCGCAGGCGGCGGTCGCCGGCGGGGCCGCGATAGTGGGTCGAGCCGCCGTCGCCGGTGAATTTTTCCTTCGTGAAGGGCTGGTGCATGACTCCGAAGGCCGGATGCCCGGCCCGCAGCAGGCCGATCAGCGTTCCCCAGGCCAGCAGGCCCGTTATGAAGGCGCGGGTGCCGTCGATCGGGTCGAGCACCCAGACGAATTCCGACTGCGTTCTCTCCGCGCCGTATTCCTCGCCGATGATGCCGTGGTCGGGAAAGGTCTCGGCGATCATGCGGCGCATGGCCGCCTCGCCGGCGCGGTCGGCGGCGGTCACCGGATCGAAGCCCTTGCCGCGCCCCTTGTCGTCGATGCCGATGGCGGAGCGGAAGAACGGTATGATGGCTTCGCCCGAAATATCCGCGAGGCGCTCGACGAAGGCTTCGAAGTCAACAGCGGTCATGCCATCCTCGCTTCCGGTATGCTCCAGGGGTGATAGGCGATGCGCGGGACCGGGCGCAATGGCGCGGCGCGTATGATTGCCGCGATCACGCCATCCCCGAGACTTTAGTATGGGCGGTAACGGTGAATTAAGCTCTTGTTTTTTGTGCGGTGCGGTGTATATTTTGTGCATCGCGATATCGCGCTTTCCGCGCGCTCTGTCGTGGCCCTTCTTGGGCGTTTCCTCCCTAGACTTGGGCCGCTCTCACGAGCGGCCTTTTTTTATTCCGCGGCGGTTCGCCGGATGATGAAGGCCTCGAAGGGAAGGGCCATGATCCGCTCCACCAGAACGGAGAGATTGCGGGCGAGCTGATCGAAACCGGCCCGTTTCACGAAACGGGCTTCATCCATGTACAGCCCGCGATTGATCTCGATCTGCAGGGCGTGCAGTCCGATGACGGGATTGCCGTAGTTCTCGGTGATGTATCCGCCCGCATAGGGCCGGTTGCGGGCAACCGTGTAGCCCAGGTCGGCGAGCGTCTGTTCCGCGCAGTCCATGATTTCCGGCGCGCAGCTCGTGCCGTAGCGGTCGCCGAGCACGATGTCCGCCCGCAAGCGGTCGCCGCGCGTGTTTCCGGCCGACGGCATGGAATGGCAATCCACCAGCAGGGCGAGGCCGAAGCGATCGCGGATGGACTTCAGCGTTCCACCCAGAAGATGATGGTAGGGCTTATAGAGGCCGTCGATCCGGGCCAGCCCTTCGGCGACGGAGAGCCTGCCGCGGTAGATATCGTGATTTTCGCCGACGACGCGTGCGATGGTGCCGAGCCCGCCGGCGACCCGCAGCGAGCGGGTGTTGGCGAAGGCCGGCAGCCTGCCGTCGAACATCCGGGGGTCAAGCTCGTAGGGCTCGCGGTTTACGTCGAGGAAGGCCCGGGGGAAATGCGCGCGGATGAGGGGCGCGCCCCGCGCCGGGGCGGACAGGAACAGCTCGTCCACATAGGCGTCCTCCGAGCGGCGCAGCGTCAGCGGATCGAGCCGGGAGGCCGCCAGGAAGCCGGGAGGATAGACCGAGCCCGAATGCGGGGAGTTGAACAAGACAGGTGCGCGCTGATGCCTCGGCTCGATGATCTCGAAAGCGTGTGAGGCGTCGAACCCGGTCGTTGATGTCATCGTTGGCACGGTCCAAAATATCTTACATTCAAGAGGTGCATCATAATAAGCGGCCCTGCCAAGGGCAAAAGGGTGGTTTCGCCCGCAATCGGTCAAATTTGAATGTTCCGGAAACCGCCTGTTTACTAAATTCGTCCGAAATCACTGAACCCGTGGCATCCGTCCGCCGAAAGCATGCGACACCCTGACATGAACAAGATTCTCCTTGCCGAAGACGATAACGACATGCGGCGCTTCCTGGTCCGCGCTCTTGAGAATGCGGGCTACGATGTCGTCTCGTTCGACAATGGCCTCGCGGCCTACCATCGCCTGCGCGAGGAGCCGTTCGAGCTGCTCCTGACGGATATCGTCATGCCCGAGATGGACGGGATCGAACTTGCGCGCCGCGCCGCCGATCTCGATCCGGACATCAAGATCATGTTCATCACCGGATTCGCGGCCGTGGCGTTGAACCCGGATTCACAGGCTCCGAAGGATGCCAAGATCCTGTCCAAGCCATTCCATCTGAAGGATCTCGTGAACGAGGTCCAGAAGATGCTCGCCGCCGCCGCCTGATCCGCATACGGCATGTTCGCCGAACGCTGCCGTATCCGTGCGGCTTGACGCGTTTTCCGGACGCCGATCCGTGTTCGCCTTTGCCGGAAACGCTTCAGGGGCGGCGATTATCCATCGTGACGCAGGCGGCCCCGATCAGGAACGCTTGCACCGGCGACGCCGAGCGGTTATATCGGCGCCTCTGCTTCCGGCGTCCGCGCCGGGAACCAAGGTTTCTTGGGCGCTCCGGCGCTCATGGGCGCGTAGCTCAGCGGGAGAGCACTACGTTGACATCGTAGGGGTCACTGGTTCGATCCCAGTCGTGCCCACCATTTTTCTCTTGGGGTTTATGTCAAGAACCCCAAAATCGACCGCGGTAACGACGGTCAAAGTCAAAGGTCAAGACCGATGAAGATTCGCAACTCGCTCAAGTCGCTGCGCAACCGCCACCGCGACAACGTCCTGGTCCGGCGTAAGGGCCGC
>JBEBSP010000172.1:0-5753 GCA_040394255.1 Agaricicola taiwanensis
GCAGGCAGTCGAGGGGGAATTGGTCGCTTCTCCGGCCATGCCTTTCCCAGTGCCGGTTCTCGATGCCGGATCCGAGCCCGGTGTGATTCCGGAGAATGACGCGGGGACGACGGTCGAGGGCGCGGTGAAGCATTCCGCCGCCTCTGTTCAGATAGACTTCTCCTCCGCCCAAACCGTTGCAACGCCCGCTGTTGAGAGTGTGGTTGCTCCTGCGGATCCGATGATCCCGGCTCAACCTACCTCCTCTGTCCCAGTTACGGTTCCGGCCGCCACGGTTGGAGTTTCCGTGCAGGAAACGGATGAGTCGTTGGTCAAGGCCAATGCTTCAACCGGGCTTCCAGCATCCGTGACCGGTGAAGAGCAACCTGTGGATCCTGTTGACCCGGTTCCACAAAACGCGGCACCGGAATCCGGGAGAATTCGGATTCCGGTGGTTAGTGTCCAAGCCAGCATCAGTCCTGAGGCATTTCTGCCGCTGGAGGGCGACCTGCCTCCTCCCGCTGTCGCGGCGGTCGGCGCTGCAAACCTGGTGCAGCAGGATACGGATGCTTCAAAGGCGCCGGAAGCACCGGCGTCTCCTCCGTTGTCCACCGCGCCAGCATTGCCGAAAGCCCCTGATGTGGATGCGTCCGCTCCTGCGGAGGATGTGGTGGAGGATGCTTCCGATCCATCCCGTCCAAGAACCGAGGATAAAGCCGAGACCAAAGAGAGCAGGGGCGAGCGGCAATCCGAACCGGCTCCTGCGCGCGAGGCGGCGCAGGCCGCGCGACCCTTGGAGAAACCTTTCACGCCGACCTCTCAGCACATCATGCTGCCGGACAGCGTTGCCGGTGCAAGGCAAAGCTTCACGCAGCCGATGCCGATCGTGCAAAGCGGCGCCGGTTCCATGCCCATCGTCACCGCCGCGGTCGCGACGGAGATCGCCGCCCAGCATCGGCTTGGGGCGAGCCGCTTCGACATTCGCCTCGATCCGCCCGAGCTCGGCCGGATCGATGTCCGGCTGGATGTCGACAGGGGCGGCAAGGTCCGCTCGACCCTGATCGTGGAGCGTGCCGATACGCTCGACATGCTCCGCTCGGATCTTCGCAATCTGGAACGGGCGCTGGAGCAGGCGGGCCTTCGTTCTGATCCGAACGGCGTCTCGCTCAGCCTGCGGGATGACCGTGGCGCATCGGGCCAGAACGGGCGTTCATTCCAGCAGGAAATGCCCAGGATCGAGACAACTTCACCCGTTGAAGACGTCGTTTCATTAGCAACTCCCCATCATCCTCTGTCGGAATCTGGCGAAACCAGTCTCGATATCCGCGTCTGACGGGAAAGGTACTGCGTCATGGCCATAACCACCAATGCCGCCAGCTCAAGCGCCCAGGCCGCTGCCTCCGCGGCCAAGAGCCAGAAGACGATCGCGGCCAATTTCGATCAGTTCCTGTTGCTGCTGACGACTCAGCTCCAGAACCAGAACCCGCTCGAACCGCTGGACACCAACCAGTTCACGCAGCAACTGGTCCAGTTCGCTTCGGTCGAACAGCAGATCCAGACCAACCAGACCCTCAGCAGCCTCCTGTCGCTGTCGGAAAGCAGCAAGGTTTCCAACGCGGTCAGCTTCCTGGGCGCCAAGGTGGTGGCGGAAGGCTCCTCGACCCTGTTCACGGGCGACAGCGCGGAATGGGCGATATCGACCAGCGTGCCTGCGTCGCGCGCCATCTTCGAGGTCCGGGACGTCAACGGCAACGTCATCGCTTCCAATGATGTGTCCCTGACGACGGGCACCGAGCACAAATACGTCTGGGACGGAACGACGACCGCGGGCGGCAAGGCCCCGGTGGGCATCTACACACTGAGCGTCCAGGCGTTCGATGCCTCTGGCGCACGGGTGGCCGCACAGACGGACATCAAGGGCGTCGTCGACGGCATCGACCTCACGGGCGCCGAGCCGGTTCTCAAGATCGGCGATCTTCTGGTGCCGATGAGCCTTATCAAGAGCGTCACGCGCGCCTGATACGGTTTGGCTGGATCATTGCAGCACAAGTGCCTATTTTGCGCTCCTGTGGGCTGGGTCCACGGGAGTAGCCGCCGTCATGAACATCGATCTTGAAACCACACGCAAGCCGTCCGAGACGCGCGTGGTCGTCGCCATGTCCGGCGGCGTCGATTCGTCCGTCGTGGCGGCTCTGCTGTCCCGTGCCGGCTACAATGTCATCGGTATTACACTTCAGCTCTACAATCACGGTGCGGCCGTGCATCGCAAGGGCGCGTGCTGCGCCGGGCAGGACATCAATGACGCGCGCGTCGTCGCCGAGCGCCTGGGTATTCCCCACTACGTACTCGATTACGAGGCGCGCTTCCGGTCGGCCGTGATCGACCGGTTCGCCAACAGTTACGCCGAGGGTGAAACACCGATCCCCTGCATTGACTGCAACCAGAAGGTCAAGTTCACTGATCTCATGGACACCGCGCGCGACCTCGGCGCCGATGTGCTGGCGACCGGCCATTATGTGGCGAGCCGCCGTCTCCCCACGGGCCGCATGGGGCTGTTCCGCGCGGCGGATTCCGCGCGCGACCAGTCCTATTTCCTCTATGGCACCACCCAGCAGCAGCTCGATTTCCTGAGGTTCCCGCTCGGCAACCTGCCGAAGGCGACGACACGCGATCTGGCGCGGGAGTTCGGTCTGGCCGTTGCCGCCAAGCCGGACAGCCAGGACATCTGCTTCGTCCCTTCGGGCCGCTACACCGACATCGTGTCCCGCCTGCGTCCCGACGCCGGGCTCGAAGGCGATATCGTCCATGTGGACGGCAGGGTGCTGGGCCGGCACGGCGGTATCATGCATTTCACGATCGGCCAGCGCCGCGGGCTCGGCATCGCGTCCGGGGAGCCGCTTTACGTCATCAAGCTGGAACCTTCGGCGCGGAGGGTTGTTGTGGGTCCAAAAGAAGCCTTGCAGACGCGGCTTATCCGTTTGCGTGATGTCAACTGGATTGGAGATCTGGCCTTGGCCGGGATTGAAACGGGGCAGGAAGTGGCGGTTCGCGTGCGTTCCACACGGAGCCCATGCGCCGCCGTTCTCCGCAATGAGGGGGGAGAGATCGCCGTCGAACTGATCGAAGGCGAAGAGGGGGTCTCACCTGGGCAGGCCTGTGTGATCTATGATTCCAGCCTGCCGGGCAGCCGTGTCCTCGGGGGCGGTATCATTGCCTCTGCAGACCGGTTCCATCCGGCTGCGGCCTGCACGGCGGAGGCCGAAATTTCATGACGATGACCGTCCGCAATGACAATGGAAAACCCGCCCGTGGCGACCTGGACGAGACAACGATCCGCAAGGCCTATAAACGCTGGGCGCCGGTTTACGATCTCGTTTTCGGCGCTGTTTTCGATGCGGGACGCAAGGGCGCGCTCCAGACTCTTAACCGGCGTGGCGGCCATGTCCTGGAGGTGGGCGTCGGGACGGGCATTTCATTGCCGGAATACCGCAGGGACATGCGGGTCACGGGCATAGACCTGTCCCACGACATGCTCAGCCGAGCCAAGGAAAGGATTGATTCCGAAGGACTGACGCAGGTCGACGGCGTCTCGGTCATGGATGCGACCCGGACGGGGTTCGCGGATGCAACGTTTGACGCGGTCGTTGCGATGTACCTGATTACTGTCGTTCCCGATCCGGAAGCGGTTCTTTGCGAGATGGCGCGCGTCACCAAGCCGGGAGGGGATGTCATACTGGTCAACCACTTCGGTGCGGAATCGGGCCCATTGGCCGTTGCTGAAAAACTCCTTGCTCACAGGTCGCGGTCGCTTGGCTGGCGCCCGGATTTCCCGATCGAGAGGGTGCTGGGGTGCCACGATCTGGAACTGGTGGAACGGGTGTCGATCGGGATGTTCGGCATGTATACGCTGCTGAGATTCACCCGCCGATCCGACGAGGTGGAGCAAGAGCGAAGCGCCGTCAGCATTGCTTGACACCAACAGGGCGACTTCCTTATATCCCCGCGTGCCTTGCTGCGAAGGTGAGGCGGAGTAGCTCAGCTGGTTAGAGCAGCGGAATCATAATCCGCGTGTCGGGGGTTCGAGTCCCTCCTCCGCTACCAATCCTTTCGATGGATTGGCGGCATAACCCCTGGATGGGGTTATGCCGGTTCGGTCGGAGATCCCTGAAACCGCCGCCGTTGTTCCTTAGTCGTCCGCCTTGAAGATATCGGTGTTTTCGTCCCCCTCGACGATGAGGAAGCCGGCGAGACCGCGCTCCACCCGGGAGAGCGCATGGTCGACCAGAACGTAACGGCCGGGTACTTCGCATTTGAATTCGACGATGGTCGCCCCTCCGGGAGGAACGAGAACCGTCTGGACGTCGGTCAATGGCGGCGATGTAACCGATCCGAGCTGATAGACCTTGTCGAAGATTTCTCCGATCACATGGAATGACGAGGTGAAATTCGGTCCGCCCACACCAAAGTAAAGACGGACGGTTTCGCCCACTTTCGCATGGAGCGGGTAATGTTCGGTCAGGGCACCGACGTGACCGTTCAACACAAAATATTCTGGGCGCTCGTTGAGCAGTTTTTCGTAACTCTCAGTCAGCAGTCCGGGCGAGCCAAAGGCTTCTTCGGTGTAGATTTCGCCCTGCATCACATAGAATTCGTGATCGACCGGACCAAGGCCCTCCTCCGGTTCGACCAGAATAAGGCCATACATGCCATTGGCGATGTGCATGGCGACGGGCGGCACCGCGCAATGATAGACGTAGAGGCCGGGATTGAGCGCCTTGAAGGTGAATCCCTTCGTTTCGCCGGGCGCTGCCGATGTCGCCTCCGCGCCTCCTCCGGGGCCGGTTACGGCGTGGAAGTCGACATTGTGCATCATGGAGCTGTCTTCGGCGTTCTTCAACGTCACCTCGACCTTATCGCCAACCCTGACGCGCACGAAGGGGCCGGGCACGGTGCTGTTGAAGGTCCAATAGCGGAAGGTCGTGCGGCCATCGAGCCTGGCTTCAAGCTCCACCGTTTCCAGCTCTACCCGGACGGTTTCCGGCTTGCGCCGCGTGATTGGCGGTGGGATGTCGGTGGGCTGGCGCGCGATGTCGGCGACACCGTCGACGACGGCATAGATGCGGTTGCTGAGGCTTCCCGAGGGGGTCACACCCTTCGAATGGGCCACGGGATGCTGGTGATTCGCCAGCGCTGGCGCCGCCGCGAAGGCGGTCGAGGCGACGGCGAGACCGGCTGTACCCTTGAGCAGGTTGCGTCGCGAAACATTCCCGTCGACCCGCCGCGCGGGTTCAGTGTGGGCTTCGTTGTCCAAGGTCCTTTTGGTCATTGTCCGGTCCTCTATCTGGGCTTTGGTGAGCTTGCTTGAACGGATCAGGATCGCAGTGCGCCGTCGTGGCGTGGGCTTCGCGGCTTCCTCGGTGTCAGATGGCATGGCGCGACGGGTCGAGACGCGCCGGCTCCTGTCATTGTGACGCCGCTTGAACCAGCAGGTCCTCGAACACCTTCTTCGCCTTGCCGGGATGCTTGACGGTTTTGGCCGCTTCGAGGTTGGTGGGCTGGCCGACCGTAATCAGGGCCACCATTCCCATGCCATAATGCGGCGTGCATTTCACGCCGTAGACACCGTCCTTTTCGACGGTGATCGTGATCTGCTGATTGATCTTGCCCTTGAATGGCTCCGCGCCCTCAGGGAGCATGCCCTTGATGCTTTCGGCGTCATGGCCCTTGTCGGTCGGTACGAAGGTCACCGTGTCACCGGGCGCCGCCTTGATGAA
>JBEBSP010000173.1:0-5744 GCA_040394255.1 Agaricicola taiwanensis
GCACGGAGGAAGAGCCCGGGTGTTCCCGGGCTCCTTGATCTAAGAACAGACAACCACCGTCATGCCATGGCCATGGCAGATCATTTCACACCGAACACGGTCCGCCAGTGATTGACCATCTGGGCTTGCCGTTCGGAGGTAAGCAGCGGCTCATAGTTGATGGCGTTCTTCAGCTCCTTCGTGGCCGGCAGCTTGCTCAACGGGGGTGCCCCATTGCGGGTGACCGGCAGGCCGGCATACTGCTGCAGATAGGTCTGGCCCTTTTCCGTCATAAGCCAGTTCATGAACACTTTTGCCGCGTTGGGATGCGGGGCATTCTTGGCGATGAAGGCTTTGTTGGACGACAGCGTCGTGCCCGATTCCGGATAGACGAAGCCCACCGGAGCGCCATCCTCCAGCAGCGGGTTGAGCGGCAGGTCGGTCAGCTCGGCGACATAGACGTCGCCACGGATGACCGCTTGGATGATGCCGCTTGAACCTTCGAAAAAGCGGACATTGTTGTCCTTCAGCTTCTGCGCCGTATCACCCAGCTGCAGCTGATCCTCCCAGAAGGCGACGATCTGCTGGATGGCGACGGACCGCCACGGCGGGTTCATGGCGACCTTCCCCTTCCATTTGGGGTCGAACAGATCAGCCCATTCCTTGGGTTCGTCCTCCGGTTTCACCAGGGTCGTGTTCCAGATGATCGCATCACGCGCCTGCTGCAAAGTGAAGAGAGTATCGTCCTCGATCAGTTCCGCCGAGAAATTCGCGGCCTCCGGCGGGCTCCATTGCAGCGCCCATCCCTGCTTCACCCCTTCGTGCAACCTGCGATCGGAGAATGTGATCACGACGTCGGACAGATGACGCCCAGCGTTGAACTCCGTCGAGAAACGTTCCTGCAAGGCGTTGCTGGTAAGACGGATCGATTCCGTCTGAATCTCCGGATAGTCCTCCCGGAACCGCTTCAGCAGCGGCTCAACCCCGTTTGGCTGAAGGGTGTTGTAGAAGACGACACGCCCCTCTTCCCTTGCCTTGGCGACCACATCATCCCAGTTTTCCTGGGCCGATACAGCCCCCGTCACCGCCAGCAGTGCTGACGCCGCCACCACTGCGGCGCGCATCAACGCGGAATGCCTATACTGAACGAATTTCATCATTTCCTCCTTGATATTCTGTGATCTGTTGTTGGTGGAGGATGGGCCTCACCGTGCGGCCCTCCCCTCGAAGGTTCCTCACGGACGCGTCGGTACGAGCGCATCCAGCACGGGCGCGAAAGAGCTCCGTTCATCCATGCCCCAAGCTGTCTCCAGGGCCTTCCCGGCCGCTTCCGCTCCGAGGTAGGGCTCCACAAGCCCCCGGAATTTGCTGGAGATGTCGTCCTTCGACATGGGGTTGCGTTCGTGACCCAACGGATCGAAGCTTTCCACCCGATGCACCATCCCATCCTTGGTGACGGCTTCCAGGCGGAGACCGATCCGGCCCGGCCACTGCGCCTCGATCTCCTCGTCCACCACAACCTTCAGGCGGGCCATCAGGAGCCTCACCTGCGGATCGGCGACAGCCTCCGGCTCATAGCTCGCGGCGTTCATGGTTCCATGCTGCATGGCGCGCGAGAAGATGTAGGGCAGGCTGTGGTCCGCGGTTTCCCGTGTCTTCGGGTCCCATTTTTCGGATTCGCTGCCCGATTCATGGTGCAGGAACCGCGAGGTGAACAACGTCACTCGCTCGATATCCTGCCAGTCCACGAGTTCACGCAGCTTCAATGCGGCCCAAACGCTCGGCTGGGTATTGTACGTGGTTGGCCAATACTTCAGCGAGGCGCCAAAAATCTTCCATACGCCGAAGTCCTCGATATCGAGCGGGCGGGCCTTTCCATCCAGAAGCTCCATGATGCCGTGACGACCGTCGAACGGCGCCGAAGGGCCGTTCAATCCCGCTCGGGCAAGCAGCGTGAAGAAGACCGCGTCCTTCGCGCTGACCGCCGTCTGCACGCTCTTGTAGTCGGACAACTGACCGGCGCGGTTCGCCCTCAGCTGGATGCCGCTGGTCGCGGCCATGGCCAGCGCGGCTTCCGTGGCGCTCCTGTCCAGCCTGTAGAGATGGCATAGCCCCGCCGTGGCGCCGACGCAGACACCATAGCCATAGTCGAGGCTCATGGATCGTCTCGCCAGTACGGTTTCCGACAGGCGTGCGAAGACCTCGTAGGCGATCGCGTTGGCGACAAGCATTGTTCGGCCGGATGCCCTGGTGGGCTTCGAGGCCGCCACCAGAGCGCCGATCATGTCGCTGGGATGCCCGATGGGCGGGTAGAGATCATTGAAGTCGAGATAGCGGGAGGCGGCTGAGTTCCAGAAGGCGGCGATCTCCAGGGGGTAATCCCCCATTTCACCGATCACCGCCCCGGTATCCTCTCGCGAAGGCAAGGCCGGATAGGAGCGCGCCGCAGCGCAGGCCTTCGACACTCGCCCGCCAATGGCGCATCCCAGCGTATCGACGATGAGTTCGCAGGATTTCTCCAGAACGGATGCCGGAACGCTTTCATCCCGCATGGAGTGAACGAAATCAGTCATTTTTTGCAGGACGGCGCTCACGTTTCTTCCTCCACGTAATGAATATTATTTACTATTGATTTCCCGCAAGATTTTAACCGATCCACCGCATGGAAAGATCGGCTTCCCAACGTCATCCACACGCCGGAAAGATTTGCCCGCCGATTGGAGTAGCCAGGCATGGATATGCCAAAAAGTCGTGATTGAAAGGATAGTTGCGATAATCTCCGGGGAAAAGCGACTTTAAATTATGTATGATTATTCTCTTTTGGAATATATTGCAGCAGCATACTCTTACATATCGTTCTGGGTACGACGGCCTATCAACCGGCATGAAATGACTGTCGATCAAGTATATCCGGAGGGCGCGGACTTATGATCACTCTCAAGCAGATAGAAGCCATGCACTGGATCGCCAGCCTCGGTTCGTTCGAGCGTGCCGCCGAGCGCATCGGCACGACACAGTCCGCCATCTCCAAGAGAATACTCGACCTGGAATCGGTGATTGGCCTCGAACTCTTCGATCGCAGCCGAAGGGGCGCCAAGCTCACCGAGATCGGCGAGGAGATCATCCGCCTGGGCCGAGACATGCTGCTGCTGCGGGACAGGATCGCGGAGGTGTCCAGCGGTGCCCATTCAGGCTTTCGCCGCCTTCGGCTCGGCGTGACGGAACTCTCCACCCTGACCTGGCTGCCCAGACTGGTACTGCTCCTGAAGGAGACGTTTCCCGGCATCATCGTGGACACGGAGATCGGCCTGAGCCGCACGCTTCATGACAGGCTGCTGGACGATGAGGTCGACATCATCGTCATTCCCGAGATTTTCTCCGATCCGGCCGTCACGGCCGTGCGCATCGGCGAGGTGGAAACCGCCTGGATCGCTCACCCGAGCCTGATCGATGCGCGCGATGTCCTGACTCTCCGGGACTTGGTCACTCATACCGTCATCGGAAAGGGCAAGCTGTCGGGGTTTAATCTCTTCAACACACAATGGCTGAAGGAAAGGGGAGCCTCTCCTTCCAAAATACTGATCGCCAACGGCAACACGGCAACCATCGGACTGGCCATGGCGGGCCTTGGCGTGTTGAACCTTCCCATCGCCTGCCACCGGCACCTCATCGACAACGAGCGACTTTGCCTGGTGAACGTGACGCCGGCGATCCCACCCATGCCCTATGCCGCCATGCACAAGGCGGAGAAAAGTTCGCCCTTCATCGAATCCGTCCTCAAGCTCATCGGAGAGATCGCCAATTTTTCCGACCACATCCTGATGGCACGGGGTTAAGCGGAACCTCGGCACGTGCCCGACGGAGCCGGACGCGATGCCTGTACGAGTGCGGCGATGGCGTATAGTTTGACCGTTATCGTATCACTTGCGGGACGATGGTTATGGTCGTTCGCCTATGTGTGGGATTGGGTGCGCTGGTGCTCCTTATGGGCACGGTCGGCGGCGCTGCAGCCCAACCGTCTTTTTCCCCCGAGCCAGCCGATGCGCTGCCCGCAAGCGAGGGCAAGACCTATCTCGACCTCCTTCGACTGATTGTGCCCGGGATCGCCGTCAGCGGCAGAACCTATTCCGGAGGCCGGCAACCAACCAGCATCAGGCACATCGAAGGCTGGGACGAGGGCGATGCCGGGCTCGCGCCAACCGGCTCCCTGCACCTCTCGGCCGTGCCGGTACGCTCCGGCGGCATGGATCGGATGGCGCTGCTGGTCGACTTCGGCGAGGCGGGATACAGCGTCGGGTTTGCCGTCCTGGCCCTTTTCGACGTCCTGGGCGAACCCAGGCTGCTCGACGCCGCCGATATCGCATCCGACCGCTGGACGTCGTTCATGAAGCCCGTCCGGCTGTCGGTCAGCGCCGGTGACGATCTGCTGGTGACCCAAAGCACGCATCACAATTCCGGCCAGAGCTACGCGAACACATCCCTGATCCTCGTGCGCAATGACCGGTTCGAGCTGGTCGACACGATCTCCTCGCTCAGCGACAGGGACTGCGCCTTCGAGCGCAGCCAGAACCTGACCATCGAGCAAGGCACGGGGGAGTCCCTGACGGACATGGTGGCCACGGTAATCGAACTGACGACACTGACAACCGAGGACTGCAACGGCAGGCCCGCTCCTGATCCGGGGAGCCGCACGATCACTGTAACCTATCGTTGGGATTCCGCCGCGCAACGCTACATGCCGGACTCCGACGCTCTGATACTGTTGGCGCGTGAGAACGAGAAGCGTTTCTGACGGCGGATGCGGATATGGAGGCACCGATGAGATTGTTCGGACAAGCGAATACCGCATTGAGAGCCGCTGTTCTTGTCTGTCTGCTTCCTGCGGGGGCAATGGCAGAGGAAAATCTTGGATGGCATGGCGACGCGAATCCGCGGGGCGCTTCGCTCTTCTATGGCATTCCGCAATCCGATCACGTGCCCATCTCCTTCTCTTGCACCTCCGACGGCAACGGCCTGACCTTTGTTTTCACCTTCATTCCCAGCGATTCCACCGACAGCGCGGCGGTCGAGGTGCTGCTGCGGGCCGGAGACATCACGGTACCGATCCAAACCACCGGGATGCATACGGACGATATCAGGAGCAGGCTGTTCGTCCTTGAGGGAAAGACCGTTCTCGACGACCGGCTCACCGACCTGATCACGTCAGAGGGCATCCTCACGATCTTTGTTGAGAACAGAGCAAAGGAATATCCACTCGAAGGCGCGAGGGAAGCAGCCGCGCCCCTGCTGAAGACCTGTGCCGGCCAAGCCCTGGAAACCGGAACAAGGCAGACAACCATCTGTCGGATGCGCGCCTGGTCCACCGACACGGACCCCAATGGCCAGAATGTTCGTGCCGGTCCCGGTACAGAACACGCAGTGATCGGGCGGCTGCCACCACCCCAGGAGATAGGCGGCGTAAGCTTTGCCACCGAAGTGTCCATCGTCGGATCGCAGGATGGATGGTTCCGGATCGACGCGGCGACGATCAACAACTACATCGTCGACGATGGACCGGACCCCGTTTTCGAGGGGGATGGGTGGGTGTCGGGCCGGCTTCTCGGCCTCTCCGTTGAAGGGGGCTATCTTTTTACGGCTCCTACACGCCATGCGCCTCTCGCGCTCAATCTTGCTGAAAACCGGAAGCTCCGCCAAGGCCCCGATTATCCTGGGCTTAGGCTTGAGCGCCTTCATGCCTGCATGGGCGATTGGGCCGAGGTGGAAGT
>JBEBSP010000174.1:0-5738 GCA_040394255.1 Agaricicola taiwanensis
AGCCGCCGGAGGTTTCCGCCTGCCGGAATTCATCGTCCTCGACGGCGACGAACTTGGCGCCGAGGCTTACGACCTGTTCCTTCACGGCGGGCCGCACGTCCGTGGCGGTCACGATGCCGCCAAGGCGGCGCGCGGTGGCGATGGCCTGAAGCCCGGCGACACCCGCGCCCATGATGAATATCCGCGCGGCGGGTATGGTGCCAGCCGCCGTCATCATCATCGGAATGGCGCGGCCGAAGGCCTCGGCCCCGTCGATCACGGCCCGGTATCCGGCGAGATTGGCCTGCGACGACAGCACGTCCATGACCTGCGCCCGCGTGATGCGCGGCATCAGCTCCATGGCCACCGCCGTGACGCCCGCGCCCGCCAGCGAGGCGATGGCGTCCGTATGGCCGAAGGGGTCCATCTGCGCGACGACCAGCGCGCCCTGCGCGACGCCGTTGAGGCTGGCGGCATCAGGCCGGCGGACGGCAAGCACGATGTCCGCGCCGGCCACGGCTGCGGCGCGATCCGGCGCGATGGCGGCGCCCGCGGTTTCGTAGTCCGCATCCGAGATGCCGGAAGCAACGCCCGCACCCGTGGCAACGCTCACCTGGGCTCCGCGCGCGATGAATTTCTTGATCGTCTCAGGAGTAGCCGCGACCCGCGGCTCGCTCGGATCGATTTCAGCCGCAACCGCTATCTTCATGAGATCAGCTCACCAGCGCCAGGACGAGGAGCAGGAAGACGAGCAGCCCGCCCAGGATGAAAGGCTGGCCGTCCTTGGACGCCAGCCCGACGATCGTGCCGACGATGGCCCCGAAGATGCCGACCACCATCCACAGCAGCGATCCCGCGATGCCGCCGATGGCGAGGGCCGTCACGACGCACAGGCTGGCCAGGACGCTGACCTTGGTCAGCTTCATGACGCTGTGATAGGTGCGCTCGTGCTCGGCATAGTCATTGCCGGTTGCGGTGGCGTATTCGGGCTTGCCATGATCGGCCATCGGACGCTTTCCCCGTTCAAACTCGTTGGAACGGGATTAAAGGAAACCGCCGCCGGGAGCAATGCGTCAAAGCACACCCAAGCGCTTTCAGCAAAAGTGGTTTCCGGTTTTGCGCCGGGAAAGCGCGTCAAAACAGGAAACCAGCGCCTGTCCGGTGAAACGGGTTCACCGGACAGGCGCTAAACAGCGGTTTCAAGTCCCACGTCCGCAAGCAGCCGCGCCTGGCGATCCGCCACGCGCGCGACGTCGAAGGCCGCGATCGCATCGTTGAACAGATCGTGGAAATTCAGCTCCGCGCGCAGATGCAGGAAAACGCTTCCAAGGCCGATGGCCGCCCGGTCCATGAAGACGAACTCGCGCGGGATTTTGACAGGCCCCTTCTCCTTCAGCGTCTTATGCACGAGGAAAGCCTCCCGGCGGCCGTAATCCGATGGAGCGACACCGTCGGCTATGGTCCTCACCCTGTCGTCCAGCAACGGCCCATAGATGAATCCAGCCCATATGTTGAGCGCATCTATCAGCTCGTTCGTGAGCCCCTGGAAGCCCCAGGTCTCATAGGCCGAGACCACCCGCTGCCGGTCCCCCGCCCTGAGACCCTCGTAGAGATCGACGACCCCGGCGACGAAGCCCGGCGGGAAGATCCGGATGCAGCCGTAATCCAGGAGGTTGATGCCCATGGGTTCGGCGCCCTCCGTGAAGACCGAGTAATTGCCGAGGTGCGGATCACCATGGATGATCCCGTGATGCGCGAAGGGCAGCCACCACGCCTTGAACATGGCGACGGCGAGGCGGTTGCGCGTCGCAAGGTCCGCATCCCTGTGGTCCAGCAGCCTCGTGCCGTCCAGCCAGTCCAGCGTCAGCAGCCGGCCGGTCGACAGCTCCGGCCACACACCGGGCACCCTCACCTCCGCCACGTCCTCGAGCATGCGCGCGTAAAGCAACGCGTGCCGGGCCTCGCGACGGTAATCCAGTTCCTCACGCACCCGGGCGCCGATCTCCTGCGCGATGTCGCGGGTGTCGATGGCCGGGTCCAGGCGGCGGTGCAGCGCGAACAGGACCTCAAGCTGCGCGAGGTCCGCCTCCACGGCGGAAGACATGTCCGGATACTGGAGCTTGACCGCCAGGGCATGTCCGTCGCGTGACGTGGCGCGGTGGACCTGCCCCAGCGACGCGGCGGCGGACGGCTTCGGATCAAACGAACCGAAGCGGCCACGCCAGTCCGGCCCCAGCTCCGCCGCCATGCGGCGTGTGACGAAGGCCGCCCCCATGGGCGGCGCATCCGACTGGAGCTTCTGGAGTTCCGCGGCATACTCCGGCGGCAGTGCGTCCGGAATGGTGGCCATGAGCTGGGCCACCTTCATCAGCGGGCCTTTCAGCCCGCCCAGGGCGACGGCGAGATCGGCCGCGCGCCCCGAGCGCCCGCTGCTGCGCCCGAGCATCTGCGCCCCCGCGATGCGCGCCGCCACCCCGCCCACATTGATGCCGACACGGGCGTAGCGCGCGGCCCGCGCGGAGAGCCGGTTGGCTTCGCGATCGTTGCTCACCGTTGGACATCCTCGTGTATTCCAGCCCGGGCATGCGGGACGGCGGAGCGCCCTGTCACGGCCTAGTGCGTGGGATGACGGTCAGGATACGCCCGTCCATGACGGTAAGGCCACAGCCGATCAGCAGAAGACCGGCGTAGTGCCATCCATCGAGCTGCTCGCCGAGGATCGTCGTGCCGAGCAGGATGGTCGAGACCGGGATAAGCAGATTGACCAGCATGAGGTTGGTCGCGCCCGCCGACGCGAGCAGGCGAAAGTAGATGACATAGGCCAGCCCGGTCGAAATCATCGCGCTGGCCGCAAGCGCGGCCCAGACCTGCGGGCTGAGCGACGCGATGGACCAGGGCATGCTGCCGATCAGCATCACCGGCAGGATGATCACGGCGGAGGCCGTCACCTGCCCCGTGGCCGTTACCATCGGGGCGACGCCCAGGCGACGGAAGCGGCGGCCGAACACGCCGGCGAAAGCGAAGGACAGCGCCGCTCCGAGAATGGCAAGCTGGGCCAGAAGCTCGAAACCATCCCATCCCGTCTCCACCTGCCCGACCATGACCGCGACGCCCACAAGGCCGATGACGACGCCGGCGAGCCGGTTTTTCGTGATCTTCTCGTCATCCGTGAGGAAATGCGCCACCACCACCGTCGCCAGTGGCGCGGTGGCGTTGAGGATGGCGGCCAGTCCCGAGGCGACATGGGTTTGCCCCCATACGATGAGGGAAAACGGGATGACGTTGTTGAGCAGCCCCATGCCGAAGAACGCGCCCCAGACGGCGGCATTGCGCGGCAGGGAAAAGCCCATCAGCGGCAGAAGGAGATTGAGGAAGAGCGCAGCGCCACCGATCCGGGCCGCAACCATGATGGTCGGGGATACCTCGGTGAGTGCGATGCTGGTGAGAAAGAACGAGCTGCCCAGCAAAACCGACAGCAGCACCAGCATCAGCCATTGGGCTGGCGTCATGCTGCGTGAGGCGAAATTCGGCATGAAGGAGCGCTCGGATCTGGCGCACGGTGAGCTTGGCCTGCGCGGACAACAGCATCCTGCATATTGCAGACAGTTTTCTTATGCAATCGGCCTTCGGCGAAAGAACCGCTTCCACAGCTTCGGCGGCCGCTCGGGGTCCACCAGTTCCGTTTCCGACAATACGTCGCCGATGACGTCGACCGGCGCCGGCTCCAGCGGGCGAAGGCTCCGGCCGGCATGGCGCAGGCGCTCGATGGCCGCGATCAGCGAGCCCGCCTCGTCGGTCCGCGCCGCGACGGTCGAAGCGCCGACGCCGAGATGCTCGGCCAGGAGGTCGTCGCGCACGCCGCGGATGTCCACGCTTCGCCGGTCGTGGTCGGCCATGCCCGGAACGGCCTCGATGGCGAGGTCGCATTCGCTGTCGAAGCCCATGGAGCGGTTGTTCAGGTTGGAGGAACCGACCCGCAGCAGCCGGTCGTCGATCACCATGACCTTGGCGTGGACATAGATCGACCGGCCGCGCTCCGTGACGGGATAGTACATCCGGAAGCGCGTGTAGGGGTCGTTCCGGCGCAGGTAGGTGACCAGCTTGGCCCGCGCGGAATCCATGGTCTTCACCTCCAGCCAGCCCTCCGCCGCCTTCGGATTGATGACCACCACCTCGGGGCCGTCGCTTTCCCGCAGCCGCCGGGCCAGGGCGAGAGCGATCCTGCGCGACGCGAAATACTGGCTTTCGAGATAGATGACGTGCCGTGCGCTGGCGATCCCCGCGAGATAAAGCGCCTCGACCTCCCGCACCTCGGTCTGGTCCTCCATCTCCGGCATGGTGCGCGCCACCGCCACCCGGACGTCGGCCGCCGTGGGCAGGAGACGGTCCGGCCATGGATCGCTGCCGGGGGGCGACATGGCCACGCGGTCTCCGGTGGCCCGCTCCCAGCGATCGCGCGCCAGTTCGCCCAGCATCCTCGCGGCCTCCCCGTCCACGACGGTGGCGGCGTCGTGCCAGGGGCCGTAGCGGCTGCCCCAGGGACGGCGCCGCCACGGGTTCCGGTCGGTGTGGTCGCGCGTGTCCCAGCGCGACGACGTCATGTCGATGCCGCCGCAGAAGGCCATGGCGTCGTCGATGATGATGAGCTTCTGGTGATGGGCGGCGGCCATGGGGTGGTGCCGGTCGAGCCGGAACCGGACGCGCCGGTCCGTCATCCAGTCCAGCAGCATGAGGGGGGTCGATCCGCGGGCGAACAGCTGGATGACGCCCAGATCCCATTTCAGCACGAAGACCTTCAGCTCCGGGCGGTGTTTGGACAGCCAGATCAGGAAGCGCCCGAGCTTGTTGGGGCCGTCCAGCGTGCGGCCCATGGGCTCGAACCGGACACGGGTGTCGAAATCCCATCCGATCAGGAAGATCGAATGCCGCGCCGCCAGCATGGCCGCCTTTGCGGCGCGGAAGTAATCGGCGGCGTCCACGATCAGCCGGAAGCGGTCGGCCTGCGCCTGGCGCCAGCAGGTCTCACCCTCGCGCAGTATTCCTGTTGAATCCATATCCGGAACCGGGGCGAGCATGAGGCATCCATCGGGCGGCATTGCGCGCTGGAAACGCCGCCCAAGGTGAAAAGGTTGCGGAGAAGGTCAAGCTTCCTCGAGCTCTTCCAGCTCGCCGATCATCCGCTCGATCAAGCCGAGGCCGGTCTGCCAGAAGGCCGGATCGCGCGCGTCGAGCCCGAAGGGAGCCAGAAGCTCGGAATGGTGCTTCGTGCCGCCCGCCTTCAGCAGCGCGAAGTATTTGTCCTGGAACCCCGGTTCCGCCTTCTCGTAGACCGCGTAGAGCGAGTTCACCAGACAGTCGCCGAAGGCATAGGCGTAGACGTAGAACGGCGAATGGATGAAGTGCGGGATATAGGCCCAGAAGGTCTCGTAGCCCTCGTGGATCCGGATCGCGGGCCCGAGGCTTTCCGTCTGCACCTCGAGCCAGATCTCCCCCAGCCGCTCCGACGTCAACTCACCCGACTTGCGCTCGGTGTGGACGCGCCGCTCAAAGCTGTAGAAGGCGATCTGGCGCACCACCGTGTTGATCATGTCCTCCACCTTGCCGGCCAGCAGAGCCTTCTTCTGCACGGGATCGGTGGTGGCATCGAGCAGCGAGCGGAAGGTCAGCATCTCGCCGAACACCGATGCGGTTTCCGCGAGCGTCAGCGGCGTCGGCGCCATCAGCGGGCCTTGGGGGCCGGCCATAACCTGATGGACGCC
>JBEBSP010000175.1:0-5676 GCA_040394255.1 Agaricicola taiwanensis
TCCCGAACCATGCGCCGGGCCTCGAAGTCTGGTCCTTCTGGATCTGCCTGCCGCTAGCGGGTCTGCTGGCGGCCTTCTGGGGCATCATCCTGGGCTTTCCGGTGCTGCGGCTCAGAGGCGACTATCTCGCCATCGTGACGCTGGCCTTCGGCGAGATCATCCGCATCGTCCTGCTCAACTGGTACAACTTCACCGGCGGCCCCAACGGCATCGGCCAGATCCCGCGCCCCAGCTTCTTCGGCCTGGAATTCAGCCGCGGCGAAGGCGGCTTCGCCGACACCTTCGGCCTCGCCTTTTCCGGCAACCACCGGATCATCTTCCTCTATTACCTGATCCTGGCCCTCGCCTTCCTGACCAACTTCGCCACCCTGCGCCTGCGCAGGCTGCCCATCGGCCGCGCCTGGGAGGCCATGCGCGAGGACGAGATCGCCTGCCGGTCGCTGGGGCTCTCCATCGTCAAGACCAAGCTGACGGCCTTCGCGCTGGGCGCCATGTTCGGCGGCTTCGCCGGCTCCTTCTTCGCCACCCGTCAGGGCTTCATCTCGCCGGAAAGCTTCACCTTCATCGAGTCGGCGCTGATCCTGGCCATCGTGGTGCTGGGCGGCATGGGCTCCCAGCTCGGCGTCGCCATCGCGGCGCTGGTGATGATCGGCGGCTTCGAATACTTCCGCGAGTTCGAGCAGTTCCGCATGCTGGTCTTCGGGCTGGCCATGGTGCTCATCATGATCTGGCGGCCGCGCGGCCTGATCTCCTCGCGCACGGCGACCGTCTTCCTCAAGGAGAAGAAAACGGTCTCGGCGGACATGGTCGCGGAGGGCCGGGGATGACCGTGACCTCCGACACCATCCTCGCGGTCGAGAGGCTGACCATGCGCTTCGGCGGCCTCACCGCCATCGACGCCCTCTGCTTCGAGGCCCGGCGCGGCGAGATCACCGCCCTGATCGGCCCCAACGGCGCCGGCAAGACCACGGTCTTCAACTGCATCACCGGCTTCTACAAGCCGACCGAGGGCCGCATCGCGCTGGCCCACGGCTCGGCACGCGCCTTCGACCGGCTGGAGAAGCTGACCGACAGCGCCGAACAGTTCAGCCGCGGCGACGACGACGCGCTGTTCCTGCTGGAGCGGATGGACGACCACAATGTGTCGGCCAAGGCGAATGTCGCCCGCACCTTCCAGAACATCCGCCTGTTCGGCGGCATGACGGTGCTGGAAAACCTGATGGTCGCCCAGCACCTGCCGCTGATGAAGGCCTCGGGCTATTCGGTCTTCGGCCTTCTGGGCCTGCCGGGCTACCGCAAGGCGGAGAAGGCGGCCATCGACAAGGCCCGTTACTGGCTCGAACAGATCAACCTGGTCGACCGCGCCGACGAGCCCGCCGCCGGCCTGCCCTACGGCGACCAGCGCCGGCTGGAGATCGCGCGGGCCATGTGCAGCGATCCGGTGCTCCTGTGCCTGGACGAGCCCGCCGCCGGCCTCAATCCCCGTGAATCCGGCGAATTGAACGAACTGCTGCTGTTCATCCGCCGCGAGCACGGCACATCGCTGCTCCTGATCGAGCATGACATGAGTGTCGTCATGGAAATTTCCGACCATGTCGTGGTGCTCGACTACGGCAAGAAGATCTCCGACGGCGCGCCGGACTACGTCCGCAACGACCCGCGCGTGATCGCGGCCTATCTCGGCGTCGACGACGAGGAGATCGAAAAGGTCGAAGCGGAGGTCTCCAAATGAGCGGGCCGCTTCTCGCCGTGCGCGGCGTCAAGACCTACTATGGCAACATCATCGCCCTGAAGGGCGTCGACATGGACGTGCATGAGGGCGAGATCGTCACCCTGATCGGTGCCAACGGCGCGGGCAAGTCCACCCTGATGATGACCATCTTCGGCAATCCCCAGGCGCGCGAGGGGCAGATCGTCTACCGTGGCCGCGACATCACGCGGATGCCGACCCACGAGATCGCGCGGCTCGAAATCGCCCAGTCGCCGGAAGGACGCCGCATCTTCCCGCGCATGACCGTCTACGAGAACCTTCAGATGGGCGCCGCCGTGACCGACGGCAGGAACTTCGAGCAGGACCTGCAGAAGATGTTCGCCCTGTTCCCGCGCCTGAAGGAGCGCATCGGCCAGCGCGGCGGCACGCTGTCGGGCGGCGAACAGCAGATGCTGGCCATCGCCCGCGCGCTCATGAGCCGCCCGAAACTGCTCCTTCTGGACGAACCCTCGCTGGGCCTCGCGCCGCTGATCGTGAAGCAGATCTTCGATGCGATCCGCACGCTCAACCGCGACGAGGGCCTGACGGTCTTCCTGGTCGAACAGAACGCCTACCACGCCCTGAAGCTGGCCCATCGCGGCTACGTCATGGTCAACGGCGTCATCACCATGTCGGGCTCCGGCCAGGAGCTTCTGTCGAAGGAAGAGGTCCGCGCCGCCTATCTCGAAGGCGGGCGGCACTGAGCGTTTTCAACAAAAGTGGAGTCCGGTTGTACGTTATGAAAACGCGGCGGAGCAAACAGCTGGAGCCTACCGGTGTCTTCACCGGATGGGCACTAGCATGAGCGGATGCAATCATGCGATGAAACGTGAGGTGGAGTGCAATCATGCTCCGCCGGTATGGACGATGCGGAGGATGGCGCGCACATGGGCCTGATCTGGGAAATCTCCCTCCCCGAATTCATCTTCGTGACCCTCATCCTCGGCGGCGGCAGCGCATGGATGTCGGGACGCTCCATCGCCTCCGGCTGGCAGCCCTTCTGGCACGCCGCGCTGTGGATGCTTCTTCTGGGAGCGGCGGTGCGGTTCATCCATTATGCGCTGTTCAGCGGATCGCTGCTGACGCTGCACTATTACGTGGTCGACACCGCCATCCTGATGATGGTCGCGGCTCTCGGCCATCGCGCCACCCGCGCCAGGCGCACGTCGCGCCAGTACAGCTGGCTCTACGAGAGAACATCCCCCTTCACATGGCGGCGACGCGCCGCCGGTGGATCGCCCTCGTCCTGAGGAGCGAAAAAGACGCGCAAAGGACGTGACAAGCGCCCCGAAACGCGCAGAAATGGCGGCAAGGTGGATGGTGCCGCCAGATAATGTGATCCAGAAGCAACCAAGCAGAGGACGTTCGGATGACTAAGAAACTCATGACAGGTGTGGCCGTCGGCGCGCTCATGGCCTTCGCGGCGCCCGCCTATGCCGACATCACGATCGCGGTCGCGGGTCCGATGACCGGCCAGTACGCCTCTTTCGGCGAGCAGATGAAGAATGGCGCCGAACTCGCGGTGGAAGAGATCAACGCGGCCGGCGGCGTCAACGGCGAGAAACTGGTCCTGAAGGTCGGCGACGACGCCTGCGATCCCAAGCAGGCCGTGGCCGTTGCCAACCAGCTGGCCAGCGACGGCGTGGTCTTCGTGGCCGGGCATTTCTGCTCCGGTTCCTCGATCCCGGCCTCTGCCGTCTACGAGGAAGAGGGCGTGATCCAGATCTCACCCGCCTCGACCAACCCGAAGTTCACCGACGAGCGCCCGGGCCCCGGCATCTACCGGACCTGCGGACGGGACGACAAGCAGGGCGTCGTCGCCGGCGCCTATCTGGCCGAGAAGTACAAGGGCAAGCCGGTCGCGATCCTTCACGACAAGTCCGCCTACGGCAAGGGCCTGGCCGACGAGACCCAGAAGGCCTTCGAGGCCGCTGGCGAGAAGGCGGCCGTCTACGAGGCCTACACCGCCGGTGAGAAGGACTATTCGGCGCTGGTCTCCAAGCTGAAGGCCGCGAATGTCGAAGCGGTCTATGTCGGCGGCTACCACACCGAGGCCGGCCTGATCCTGCGCCAGATGCGCGACCAGGGCCTCAACGCCCAGATCGTCTCCGGCGATGCGCTCGTCACCGATGAATTCGGCCAGATCACCGGCAACCTCAGCGACGGCACGATGATGACCTTCTCGCCGGACGCCCGGAAGTTCCCGGACGCCGCCGAAGTGGTGAAGAAGTTCGAAGCCAAGAAGATCAACCCTGAGGGCTATACCCTCTATACCTACGCCGCGATCCAGGCCTGGGTGAAGGCGGCGACCGACGCCAAGAGCACCGACTTCGAGCCGGTGGTGGAACAGCTCGACAAGCAGACCTTCAAGACCGTCATCGGCGACATCAAGTTCGACGACAAGGGCGATCCGACCGAAGCGTCCTACGTCTGGTATGTCTGGAAGGGCGGCAAGTACAGCGAGATGTGATTGCCCGCTGACAGTGCCTTGAATCGCCTGCCCGCCCCTGTCATGGGGGCGGGCATTTCCATGTCCGGATCATCCCGCCGGCCGGCCCTCGACCGGATAGCTCGGATCGATGTAGCGGGCGATCGCCGTCGTGCCGGCGGGCGTCACGGCGTCCACCGCGGCCTCGTCATCCTTCCCGAGCACCAGATCCAGCGCCGCAAGATAGGACGTCCACTGCTCGAAGGTGCGCGGCCCTGCGATCAGGCCGGTAATCATCGGGTTGGCGAGCACCCAGGCCCCGGCGAAATCGGCCAGTGTCCACCCCTTGCTGTCGGCATGCTGCTTGAGCTTTGCCGCGGCGGCGAGATTGTCGGGGTGGAATTCGGTCTGCAGGATGCGGCGGTCTCCCACGGCGGCGCGGCTGCCTTCAGGCGCCGGCCCATCCGGCCGATATTTGCCCGTGAGCACGCCCCGGGCCAGCGGGCTGTAGGCAACCGTCCCAAGCCCGAGATGATGCGACGCAGGCAGCAGTTCCACCTCGGCGGAGCGGTTGAGTGCGTGATAATAGAGCTGGCAGGCCACCGGCCGGTCGATGCCCGCGTCGTCGCACAGCGCGCAGATGCGCGCCACGCGCCACGCGCGATGGTTCGACACGCCGAAATGGCGGATCTTGCCGGCGCGGATCAGATCGGCCAGCGCATGGACGGTTTCCTCCAGGGGCGTGCCGTGATCCTCCTTGTGCAGATACAGCACGTCGATGGTCTCGGTGCCGAGGCGGCGCAGCGAGCGCTCGACCTCCTCGAAGATCCAGCGCCGTGACAGGCCGCGCATGTTCCGGTCGGTGCCGAAGGGATTGCCGAGCTTGGTGGCGAGGATCCAGCGGAAACGGTCCCCCTTGATCGCCCGTCCGACGACCTCCTCCGAGGCCCCCTGATTGTAGGTGTCCGCCGTATCGATGAAATTGACGCCGCGCGCAGCGGCATCGGCGATGATGCGCCCGGCCTCCGCCTCATCGGTGCGCCCGCCGAACATCATGGCTCCCAGCACGATGCGCGACACGCTCAGGCCGGATCTGCCCAGGCGGCGATAGGTCATGGATCCTTCGGTCATAAGCGTCTTCTCCTTGTTGAGCGCCATCTGGCTTCAGCCCAGTGCGCCGAGTGCGGGCCAGGTTTCCAGCAACCAGAAGGCAAAGCTCGACATCCAGCCGCCGAGGAAGGCAACTCCCACCAGCACAAGCAATCCCCCGGTGATCTTCTCCACCAGGCCGATGTGCCGCTTGAACCGCATCAGGAAGGCGGCGAAGGGACGGGCCGCGAAGGCCGCCAGCAGGAAAGGCGTGCCGAGACCGGCGGCATAGACCGCCAGATAGACCGCCCCCGTCGAGACCGTCGCCTTGGAAGCTGCGACCGCCAGCACCGCCCCCAGCACCGGCCCGATGCAGGGCGTCCAGCCGAAGGCGAAGGCGAGCCCCATC
>JBEBSP010000176.1:0-5668 GCA_040394255.1 Agaricicola taiwanensis
ATGACCGCAAAAACCATCATCGGACGACAGATCGCCGCCGGCCGCATGCTGGCGAGCGTCTCGCAGGGCAAGCTGGCGAAACGGGCCGGCATCGCCGTCATGACGCTGAAGCTGATCGAGGCGAACGACGGCCCGCCCTCGGGCCTGGAGGCCGAAACAACGGCCGTGCGCGTGGCGCTGGAAGGCCTCGGCGTCGTCTTGATCGACGAGAACGGCGGCGGGCATGGCGTGCGCCTCAAGCACACCCGCAGCGAGGTCCGGCAGTTGCAACGCCTCGAAGGCGAAGGCGGCATCGTCGCCGACGATGACGCCTGAGCGGCTTCAGCGCCCGCCCGAAACCTTCAGAATGGTTCCGGTGACATAGCTCGCGGCGTCCGACAGCAGGAACAGGATCGCCTCGGCCACCTCCCCGGCCCGGCCCGCGCGGCCCAGCGGCGTCGTGGGGCCAAGCCGCTCCAGCCGTCCCGGCGCATGGATGTCCGTCTCGATCAGGCCGGGCGCGACGGCGTTGACGCGGATGCCGTCGGGCGCGAGTTCCTTCGACAGACCGACGGTCAGGGCGTCGATCGCGCCCTTGGAGGCGGCATACCAGACGTATTCGTTGGGGCTGCCGAGGCTCGACGCCATGGAGGAGACGTTGACGATCGCCCCGCCCTCCCCGCCATGGCGCGGCGCCATCACCCGGATGGCGGCCTGCGCCGCGAGAATCGCGCCGGTGACGTTGAGGTCGATGCAGCGGCGCAGGGTCTCGGGCGCGGCCCCGTCGAGGCGGCCGTTGTCGCCTGTCACGCCCGCGTTGTTGACGAAATGGGTGATGCGCCCGAGCCGCTCCGCGCAGCCGGAAAAGATGTGGGCGATGTCCGCGTCGAGGGCGATGTCGCCCCGGAAGGCCTCCGCCCGCGCGCCCGAGGCGCGGCAGTCACGCAGCACGGCTTCGGCGGCATGGGCATCGCGGTGGTAGGTGATGGCGACATCGTAGCCGCGCGCCGCGGCCATGCGCGCCGTGGCGGCCCCGATGCCCCGGCTCGCGCCGGTGATGAGGACGAGAGGGCGGGCAGTCATGGCGCACTCCACAGAAGGACAGCGCCACTATCGAGGCCCGGCACGGCCCCGGCAAGGTCCGGGCCGCACGGCTTGCATGCGCAGGCGGCATGGCCCCCAGCCGTCAGATCCACTGATCGTCTCTGACCCAGGTGCCCGGTATGTGCCACCTTTCCCGGGTGACAGGTGCGTTCGGATCATTCTCCCAAGGCGCCCACATGTCCTCCGGAGGGTCATTTGGATGGGTCAGGTGCTCCCTGTAGCGGGGATCATAGCCGCCATCGATGTCGTATTTCTCGAGGGTGGGCAGGTAGTTCATCGTGTATTTCTTTTCCTTGTTGACCTCCCAGATGAGGAGGGCAATCGATACCCCGAGGAACACAAAGGAGGCGACGCCGTTCAGCGCGGCGCCGATCCTGCCACCCAGGAGCGGCGCATTCTTGATGACGTGACCCGGAGACCGGAAATAGGGCGCCAGCGACTGGTAGAAGGCGGTCGGCGCCGTGGCGGCATTGGCCACGCCCGCCGTGATGTAGAGGGCGGCTTCCGCGGCGTCGCCGCGGCGGGCGGCTTCGATGCCGAAGGCCATGGCCGCGCCCATGACCAGGGACCCGCCCGTGGCCGACACCACACGCGCGATGTTGGTGTAGTGCCCGATGAAGGCCTTGGCCGCCGCCGGGGTGGTGTGGCGGTAGTGCAGTATTCCGTCTCTTCCGGCTTTGTAGCTGTTCCAGCTGGACCGCCACTTATCCAGGCGGGACACCTTGTTCTTCTCGACGCGTGACGAGAGCGCGGACGCTTCCCCGAAGAGACCGAGAACCTGGAGGCCGCTGCCCAGCGTGCTGACGATGGTCTCCCTGGACGGCTTGTCGCCGCCGCCGATGCCCTTGGCTATCATGCCGGCGCCGGCCAGCAACGCGCTGAAGGCGTGCATGGTGCCGATGCCGTAGTTCCGGTTGATGGCATTGTCCTTGCCCAGGAAGGTCGTCTTGTCCTTGAACTTCTTCAGCGAGTGGTTCCACTTTCCGGTCGAGCGGAAGGTGTCCCAGATGTTGCGCATGCCGGTCGCGACCTGCGCGGGGCTCAGCTTCTTGCCGTCATCGGCGATGAACATCGGATGGTCAGGGTCTTCGTCATAGGCATTCTGGATGACCTCCTCAAGAATGTCGTCGTCGAGGTCGCCATTGTCCTTGAGAATATACCCGACCAGATCCTCACCATTCGTCGTGTCGAAGATGTAGTTCTGTATGTTCTCATTCACATTGTTCATGACGTCTTCTTGCGGAGAGCCATAGAACGAGAACAGGGATGCACGTGAATAGAGCTCGGCGATCGCCTCGTCCGGCGTCTTCCCGCCCTCGATCATCTTGCTCAGGACATTGGGATCGCGAAGATTGTCCTCGTAGGATTCGACGATCTCGTCGTAGCTGTCCGTCTTCCTGATGTCGATGATCGGGCTTGCGATGTAGTCCTTGTACTTGGTGCCGGCCGCCGTGTTGAGCGTGGCGAAGAGGGCATAGTGCTCCCTGAGGTTGTCCATCAGGTCGCCGTCCTTCTCGACCGCCTCGTCGACACCCAGGCCATTCTTGACCACATTGTCGAGAATGCCCTGGACCTTCTTCTTCAGGGCGGGGTCCTTGGCCAGAACGTCCTGTATCGCCTTGGGCTGATTTTCACCGATCCACGCGGCGACGTCATCGCTCATGAGCTTGTTCATGACGTGTTCGATGTGCCTGTCGATCTTCTTCGGATCACTGTGGGGGACGTATTTTCTCTTGGGATTGGAAGTATCGGCTTCATCGGAAGCGTAAAGATACGCCGCCTCATAGCTGTGCATGTGCGGATTGGACATCACGAGGTCGCGCATCTTCTGCAATTCAAGATAGGCAAGCGCCCGTGTCTTGACGTCGTATTTGCCTGGATTGTGAATGAGATCGAAGCGGTCGACGTTGATCGGGTTCTCATCGAGGATCTTGTCGCGGGCCTCGTTGGAGAGGTAAGCGACCATCTTCGCGAAGTTTTCGTAGGTGAAATCCTTGCCCAGCTCGTCGGCGATCTTGGCTATGTCGAATGTCCGCCCATCGTTGTCGGAGACCGGGGCGCTGTAGTTCTTCAGATAGTCGAAGCCATATTTGGCGAAGTCCTGGAGGCGTCCAGCCTCCGTTCCGGGATTGGCTTCGTCTTTCCCCGTGTTGTTGTTCTTGAAGAATCCGTCGATCCGATGATTGCCGATGGTGTTGTCGTTCTTGCTGATCTGTCCGTCGGGACCGAAGTTCTCGATGTACTGGAGAATGCGGCTGGCGAGGTAAGCCTTGTTGGCATCCTCCTGATAGGTCTTGTCGTTGCCGCCGATGCTCTTGAGGCCCTTGAACGGGGTGTCGCCGCCCCAGCCGTCGTTCAGCCAGCCCTGGATCTGCGGAGACAGGTTTCTCAGCAGGGGATCGTCGTTGATGATCTGCTGGGCGCTGCGGGTATCGCCCTCGGGCCGCTTCATGTTCGCGGTCGGCGGGGTATCGTCGACAGGTGGCTGCTTGCCGCCCTTCAGCGTGTTCCAGCCGTATTTGGCGAAGTCCTGAACGCGCGCGGCTTCCGTGTCGGGGTTGGCCTTCAGGCTGCCCTCCTTGCCGAAAAAGCCCTCGATGCGCTCGTTCTCGGCATCGCCGCCCACGACCCGCGCGCCGTTCTTGTCATAGGCCACGACGTGTTCGAGAACCCTTACGGCCCGGTAGGCCGCGTCGGCGTCGGTCCGGAGATTCTTGATGCCCTTGAACGGGTGGTCGCCGCCAAATCCGTTTTCGAGCCATCCCCGGATCTGCGGGGAGAGCCCCCGCCAGAGCTTGCTTGAATCCAGGATCTCGCTGGCCGACCGCCTGTCGTTCGGCGGCCTTTTGGTCTTCTCGGTCGGCGGGCCGTAGCTCAGACTCTCGATCGTATGCCCGGTCAGCATCTCATAGGGTGTCGTGCCGTCCTCGTCCCCTATGTCGACCTCGCCGCCCTGGCTCTCAAGGTAATCGTAGACCTCCTGATGATCGCCCTCGGCTGCGGAATGCATCGCGGTGCGGCTGCGCGAGCCCGCCATGTTGATGAAATAGGCGCGCTTGTCCTCTGGCATCTTCTCCACGAGCGCCTTCACGACCTCGAGCTGCCCCTCGCCGGCCGCATAGGACAGCAGGCTGACGTTGTCCTCCTTGGAATGCTCGTAGCGCGCCATGGGGTCGATGCCGGTCTCGGCCCCGATCAGTTTCGCGGCCTTCTTCCAGTCACCCTTCTTGAAGGCGGCCTGAAGCTGCTTGTCGGCCGCCTTCTGCAGGCGCTTCTCATTTGCCTTCGCGCTCGGGATCCCCTCGAACTGGTTTTCATTGCCGCGGGTATTGCCCCAGTGCTTCGCCACCTCATAGGGCGTCCAGCCAGTGCCATCGGCGGTATCCCTGGCGGTCAGGTCGGCGCCGCCGTCGATGAGGGCGTTGATGAGGTCCTCGTCGCCGCCCACGACCACCCGGTGAAGGGCCGTGTTGCCGTTCTTGTCCCTGGCGTTGGGGTCCGCCCCCGCCGCAAGCAGCATCTTGACGAGCTCGGCCTGCTTGTCCAGGGGCGCATATGTGACCGCGTAGTGCAGGGCGGTATGCCCGTCCTTGGGATTCTTGGCGTTGATGTCGAACTTCGTCTGGCTGTTCAGGATGCTCCGGACGGTGGCGATGTCGCCCTTCTTGGCGGCTTCCCTCAGGTTCTGCTCAACGGACGGCTGGTCATGATCGCCCGGCACCACACCGAGGTTGACCCGCGCGACGACCCCGCGGAAGTCATCGCCTTCGGTGGTCTCGTCCGGAACATAGCGAAGGTATGACTCCGAGCCACCCAATGCCTCCACCATCATGCCACCTCCATGGAGGCCGGGAGACTCCCGGCTTCAAAGAAGCAGCATTCCTAGTTTCCGTATGTGACAGCAGCGCAATAAATATATGACAAATATATATGGTATCAGTATAAACTAGTTTAGTTCTTCGGCGTCCATGTAGAGCTTCCGCTGATCTCAGCTGTCCATCTTCAGCGCGGCGATGAAGGCTTCCTGCGGGATCTCCACGCGGCCGAACTGGCGCATGCGCTTCTTGCCCTCCTTCTGCTTCTCCAGCAGCTTGCGCTTGCGCGTGGCGTCGCCGCCGTAGCACTTGGCGGTCACGTCCTTGCGCAGGGCGCGCACCGTCTCGCGGGCGATCACCTTGGCGCCGATGGCGGCCTGGATCGGGATCTGGAACAGGTGCGGCGGGATCAGGTCCTTGAGCTTCTCGCACATGGCGCGGCCGCGCATCTCGGCGCGGGTCTTGTGCACCAGCATGGAGAGCGCATCCACCGGCTCGGCGTTGACCAGGATCGACATCTTGACGAGGTCGCCGACGCGCATGTCGGTGATGGCGTAGTCGAAGGAGGCGTAGCCCTTGGAGATGGACTTCAGCCGGTCGTAGAAGTCGAACACCACCTCGTTGAGCGGCAGGTCGTAGACCACCATGGCGCGCTTGCCGACGTAGTTGAGATCGATCTGGTTGCCGCGCCGGTCCTGGCAGAGCTTCAGGATGCCGCCGAGATAGTCGTCGGGGGTGAGGATGGTGGCGCGAATCCACGGCTCCTCGAT
>JBEBSP010000177.1:0-5666 GCA_040394255.1 Agaricicola taiwanensis
TCCGAATCCCCGACCGCGATCAGGAAGGAATAACCGAGATCGAAGGACAGCTTCTCCGACCAGTTGTAGCTGCCGCCGGCGCTGAGCCAGAGACGCTCGGTGTCCGGCAGTCGGGTGGAGCGATCGAGGTCGGTGATGGGCGACAGCTCGTAGCCGACACCGGCGCGGAAGGCGAGTTCAGGAGAATACTGATACTCACCGCCAACCGAGAAGAACCAGCCGTCCTCATATTCGAACGGCAGGCGGCCGCCCGGAATGAGACCCGAGCCGGGTCCTTCGGCGGACAGCGTGCCGAGGCGGCTCCAGTTGGTCCACTCCACCGTACCCGCAAGGGTGAAGGCCTCGCCGATGCGCTGCCGCACACCGAGCGTCACCACTTCCGGCGTGTTCAGCTTTGTCTCGAAGCTGCGCTGCGGGCCGGCGAAGGTGCGGTTCACCGTGCCGTCGAGTTCGTGGTGGACGGAGGAACGGAAGCCGAGGCCGATCTCGGTGGTCGGCGTCGGACGCAGCTGGATGCCCGCCGTGAAGCCGAGGCCGAGATCGTCTTCCGCCTCGATGTCCAGCAGCGGATTGGCCGCGATGCCGGGCAGGAAATTCTTGAGGTTGGCCTTGAGGTATTCGAACTGCACGCCGACACCGACGCTGATCCAGTCATTGATGCGGTAGCCGATGGTCGGCGTCGCGTTGATCGAGAAGATGCGCGAGGAATAGCTGTCGTAGCTGCCGACCCAGCCGGACTTGGCCTTGGTCGCAAGGCCGTAAGGTCCGTTCAGCGTGATGCCGAGATAGAGATCATCCGTCAGGCGCAGGCTGGCGGAGGTCGCCGGAACGAAGGCGTCCTGGCCGATGTCGCCGCTCGTGCCGAAGTTCGGGACCGGCGGCAGGATGGCGGGATAGCTGCCGAAACCGTTCAGATCGACGATCGGTGCGATCAGCGTGTAGCTGGAATCGATCGTGATCTTTGCCAGGGAATTGGTGACCAGAGCCGGGTTCCAGAACATGCCGGATACACCCGGGCCGCCCGCGGCGGAACCGGCGAACGACCAGCCCTGACCATAGGCGCTCTGCTCGCGAAGGGCGAAACCACCCGCATTCGCCATGCTCACCGTCGCAAGGACACCCGCAACCGTGCATGCGGCAAGCGCCGATACGCTACGCAATTTCGACATGGTTCCCACCCCTCAGGTTCGCGATTCGCGACTCTTCTGACTGGTATGCTGGCGAAACAGCCGGAATTCGGCAATCCACAACGATCGGTTGTGACCGGCTCCCAATACGGTTTCGCCCGCAATGTGGCGAAACCGTCACAATGTCGTGAGGAGAGCCCGAGGTTATGCGGAACGGGTCAGGCCGTGACGAGACCGGCGGTGCGCGCGCACCCGAGCGCGGAACAGCGCCGTTTGCAGCCCGGCATCACCCATTTCAAGAACCTCAGTCGAGGACGGCGGCTTTCAGGATGTTGACCATCACCGCATGCAGCGCGGCGTCGCCGACCGAGCGGATCACATGGGGCCTGTCGCAGCGGTAGCGCAGCGTCTCCCCCGCCTTGACGCGCTCGACATCGCCACCGACCTCGACCTCCGCCTCCCCGGTCAGGACCGAGAGGCTTTCCACCGAGCCGCGCTGGTGACCCTCCGATTCCAGCGCCCCGCCCGGTTCGGCGGCAAGATCGTACCACTGCAGCCATTCCACCGTCTTGATCCAGCCGATGATGGTCAGGCGCACCTTGCCGTCGCCGGAAACGAGGATGGGCGTATCGGCGCGCGCCTGTTTCTGCAGGATCGGCTGGTCGTCGGTGTCGGCAAGCACATTCTCGATCGACACATCCAGCGCCTTGGACAGCCGCCAGATGGTCGCCAGCGTGGGATTTGTTTCATTGCGCTCGATCTGGCTGATGATCGACTTGGCGACGCCAGACTGTTCCGCAAGCTCGGAAAGCGAGAGATTGTAGGCCTTGCGCAGGCGCTGCACGGTCTTGCCGAGCTGGCCCGAGATTATCTGAGCGCCGGCCTCGATATTCCCCCGCCGTTCTCCGCGTTCCGTCATGCTGGTTCCATAGTCCGAACGATTGTGCGCCGTGCCGGACGCTAGTCCCATGGACTGGCGGGCGCAATAGCCGGCGCGTCCCGACCGTTATGATCGTGGCGGCTCTGTCCACAGGGCGTGGAAATGGTGGACCGGCCCATAGCCCCTGCCGACCGACAACCCGTCCGCCGCGGCGATGGCCTCCGTCACATAGGCCTTGGCCTCTCCCATGGCCGCCTCGAGCGGCAACCCATGGGCAAGCCCGGAGGCGATGGCGGACGACAGCGTGCATCCGGTGCCGTGGGTGTTGCGTGTGCTCCGGCGCGGCGCGGCGAAGCGCATGGAGGCCCCCTTGGCGGTCAGCAGCACGTCGACGCTCTCGGCGCCTTCGCCATGCCCGCCCTTGATGAGCACGGCCGCCGCGCCGAACGAACGCAGCCGCTCGGCCTGGACGAGCATCTCCCGCTCGTCCTGCGCCACGGGACCGTCGAGCAAGGCCGCGGCCTCCAGCAGATTGGGCGTGACCACGGCGGCCAGCGGCATCAGCCGGTCGCGCAGGACCGAGATCGCCTCCTCCTCCAGCAGCCGCGCGCCGGTGGCGGCCACCATGACCGGATCGAGCACGATGTTGCGGGCAGCGTGGCGCTCCAGCCCCTCGGCCACGGCCTCGATCAGCGCCGGGCTCGCCAGCATGCCGATCTTGACGGCGGCGACATCGAGATCGCCGAAGACGGCGTCGATCTGTTCGGTGACGAAAGCGGGCGGGACGGCGTGTATGCCGGTGACGCCGCGCGTGTTCTGCGCCGTCAGGGCGACGATGACCGAGGCGCCGTAGACGCCGAGCGCCGAGAATGTCTTGAGATCGGCCTGTATGCCCGCGCCGCCGGAGGAATCCGACCCGGCGATGGTGACCGCGATGGGTATGCGCCCGGCGCGGATGGCGGAGGAACGCTCGTCGGTATCAGGCATTGTCTCGCTTTCCTCCGCCGGCATGATCCGGATCAGGTGCGTGGGTTGGCATGCCGCCTCTCAGCCCGGACATTCACCCGGACACCCCAAGGAGAAGAACCGTTTCATAGAGCCGGAACGACATGCGGGCAAGGGCTCAGGTCAACGGCGGCTGATCGGCCTCGCGGGCCTGCGCCCGCTCGATGCCGAGCTGGCGCTCGCGCAGGATCACGAACACGCCGGAGCCTATGATGACCGCGGCGCCGACATAGACCGTGATATTCGGAGCATCCCCGAACAGGAACCAGCCGATGAGCACCGCCCAGAGGATCGTGGTGTATTCGAACGGCGCGATCAGCGAGGCTTCGACCGTGCGGTAGGATTGCACCAGCAGGATCTGGCCGACACCGCCGAGGCAGCCTGTCAGCACCATGACGAGCATGTTCTCAAGGCCCGGCCAGCGCCAGCCGAACGGCGCGGACAGCAGCGCCAGCAGCGTCGAGAAGGCCGTGAAATAGAACACGATGGCGCCCGTGCTCTCGGTCTGCGTCAGGCGGCGGATCTGGATCATGGCGCAGCTCGAACAGCACGCGCCGGCCAGCGCCAGCAGCATGCCCTGCGACACGCGCGCATCGCTGCCGCTGCCCGTGAACGCGGCCACGATCGCCCCGGAGGCCAGATGCGGCGCGAGGATGATGAACACCCCGAACAGGCCTATGGCCACGGCGCTCCAGCGGTAGACGCCGACACGCTCTTTCAGCAGCAGGAAGGCGAGGCACACCGCGATCAGCGGCGAGGCGTAGCCGATCACGGTCGCATCCGCCAATGCCAGCCGCGCCAGCGCCGCGAAATTGAGGAACATGGAGACGGTGCCGAGCAGGCTGCGCAGGAAATGGCCGGAGATGTTGCGCACCCGGACCGAGGCCATGAGCTGCCCGTTCCAGCCGAGCCAGATCAGCAACGGGATCAGCGCGAAGAAACTGCGCGCGAACACGACCTGCCCGGGCGGCACCGCGTCACCGACCCAGCGGATGCTCGCCGCCATCAGCGTGAACACGAAGGCCGAAATGATCTTGAGAGCGATGCCGGTGAACACTCGAAGCACATAAAGAAAGGCCCCGCACGTCTTTGGAGGAACCGTGCGGGGCAATCGTAGTGGGTCTCTTGACGGGGAGCATAGCACCTGCCGTGCAACTGGCAAACGCGACTTTCGCAATCCCGCTCTGCGTCCATGTCATAACAGCGAAAGGCTGAAAAAACAGGGCGCCTTTTGAATGGTATTTTAGCCAAATGCGCGGGGTGGCGGGTTCATGCCCGCCGAATCACGGGCGCGGATTGCCTCATGCCCGCGCGAGGAACCCGTCGAGCCTGTCCAGCGCGGCGTCGAGGGTCGCCTGATGCTTGGAAAAACAGAACCGCAGCACGCTGCGCACCTGGTTCTCGGCATAGAAGGCGCTGACCGGAATGGTCACCACGCCCGCCTCATGGACCAGCCGCTGCGCGAAGGCGACATCGTCGGTGACGCCCAGCGGCGCGACGTCGACGTTGAGGAAATAGGTGCCGGCGCTGGGAAGGACCGGGAAGCCGCAGCGGGCCAGTCCCGCCGAAAGATAATCACGTTTCACTTGAAGATCGCCGCGCATTTCATTGAAATAGCTGTCATCCTTTCCCAAACCGTAAGCTACGGCCACTTGCAGGTTCGGCGGCGTGGTGAAGGTCAGGAACTGGTGCGCCCGCGCCAGCGCGCCGAGAAGCTCGGGGGCCGCGCAGACGAAGCCGATCTTCCATCCGGTCAGCGAAAAGATCTTGCCCGCCGAGCCGATCTTGACCGACCGCTCGCGCAAGCCGGGGATGTTCAGTACCGACACATGCCTGCGGCCATCGAACACCACATGCTCCCAGACCTCGTCCGAGACGACGACGGCCCCGCTTTTCGCCGCGAACCGTCCCAGCAGGCGCAGGTCCTCCTCCGGAAACACCGAGGCGGAGGGATTGAGCGGATTGTTGAGAACGACGACCCGGGTTTTTGGGGTGAAGGCCGCCGCCAGCGCCTCCTCGGTGAACCGCCAGTGCGGCGGCTGGAGCGTCACGAACTTCGGCACGCCACCCGCCCTGAGCACCAGCGGCAGGTAGGCGTCGTACATCGGCTGGAACAGCACCACCTCGTCGCCGGGTTCGATCAGCGCGAACAGCGCCCCGGCCAGCGCTTCGGTCGCCCCCGAGGTCACCATGACCTCGCGGACCGGATCGAGCGTGACGCCCTGATGATGCGCGTAGTGCCGCGCGATCGCCTCGCGCAGTTCCGGCAGGCCCATCATGGAGGGATACTGGTTGTAGCCGTCGAGCACGGCCTCCGCCGCCTTGCGCCGCACGTCCTCCGGGCCGGCGTCGTCGGGGAACCCCTGCCCCAGGTTGACCGCGCCGGTTTCCCGCGCGAGCGAGGACATGACCTCGAAAACGGTGGTGGGCAGCGAGGAGAACAGACGGTTCATGTGAAGTCCCGCATCACGCATCGGAATTGGCCGGGCGTCATGTGATCCTGTATCCATTGCCGATGCAACGCTGGAACGAGGGCCACGGCATGACCATCCACGCCGATCTTGCGATCTCCATCGCCGACATCGAGGCCGCCGCCGTCCGCCTGAAGGGCGAGGCCATCCGCACGCCGCTCCACCGCAACGCCGCCCTCGACG
>JBEBSP010000178.1:0-5663 GCA_040394255.1 Agaricicola taiwanensis
CAGGTGCAGCGTGCGGGCAAGGGGCCGATGGCCTGGGACGACTTCCAGCGCGGCGCGCGGCTGGTGGCGGGGACGCGGATTCTATGACGGCCGTTGCCATCCGGTCGGCTGGCCCGCCCGATACGGCCGGGATCGCCCGGCTGCTGGAGGCCTGCTTTCCCGAACCGCTTGAGGCCCGCCTTGTCGAGCGTCTCCGCATCGGGGACGACATGGTGTATGAGGCGGTTGCCGGGGATGACACCGGTTCGCTGGGCTATGTCGGGTTCTGCCGTCTCGTTCTTGAGGGCGAAAAGGACATCCACGCGGTAGCGCTCGCACCGCTGGCGGTGCGGGCCGATCGCCGCCGCGCAGGGATAGGGCAGGCGCTCGTCGAGACCGGACACCGGGTGTTGCGGGAGAATGGCGTCGATCTCGTCACCGTGCTCGGAGAGCCGGACTATTACACCCGCTTCGGCTTCTCGGCCGAGGCGGCAAAAGCCTTCCGCACGCCGTGGGACGGCCCCTGTATGCAGGCGCTTCCTCTGACGGATCGCGCCGGTGCCGCTGCCGGACACCTGACATATCCCGCCGCCTTCGGGGAACTGGGCTGATGCCGCGCTACAGGCTGCTCATCGAATACGACGGCACCCCCTACTCGGGATGGCAGCGGCAGACCAACGGCGCCTCCGTCCAGGGCGCCATCGAGGCGGCGATCACGGCCTTCACCGGCGAAACCGTGACCATCCGCGGCGCGGGCCGGACCGACGCGGGCGTCCACGCGCGCGGGCAGGTCGCCCATGCGGACATCGCGAAGGACTGGAAGACCGACACGGTGCGCGATGCCTTGAATGCCCATCTGCGCGGCTCAACGGTCATCATCCTCTCGGCGGAGCGGGTGCCGGACGATTTCGACGCCCGCTTTTCCGCCACGGCCCGGTCCTATGAATATCTGATCCTCGACCGGCGCAGCCCCCCGGCGCTCGATCGCAACCGCGTCTGGCACGTCCCGGTGCGGCTCGACCATGAGGCCATGCACCACGCGGCCCAACAACTTCTAGGTCTCCACGACTTCACAACCTTCCGTGCCGCCGAGTGCCAGGCCAATTCCCCCGTGCGCACACTCGACCGGCTGGACGTCGCCCGCGAGGGCGAGATGGTGGTGGTGCGGGCGAAAGCGCGCTCGTTCCTGCACAACCAGGTGCGCTCCATGGTTGGGTGTCTGAAGCTGGTGGGCGACGGCCGCTGGAGCGCCGCCGATCTCAAGGCCGCCCTCGACGCCGCCAGCCGGGCCGCCTGCGGCCCGGTCGCGCCGGCGGCCGGGCTTTGCTTCATGAGCGTTGATTATCCGGCGAAATAGCCCTTGATGACGCGCGCGTAGAGCCGTGTCACGGCTTCAAGATCGGCCACGGGCACGCGCTCGTCCACCTGGTGCATGGTGGTGCCGACGAGGCCCAGTTCCACAACCGGGCAATGGTCCTTGATGAAGCGCGCATCCGAGGTGCCGCCGCCGGTGGACAACTCCGGCTTTCGTCCGGTTTCCGCCTCCACGGCCGCGCTCAGGAGATCGACGAAGGGGCCGGGCGCGGTCAGGAAGGCTTCCGAGTTTCCGGAGGCAAAAGAGATGTCCAGAGCCGCCCCTTCGGCCGCACGGGCCGCACGTTCCCGCAGCAAGGCTTCCAGCGAGGCGAGGCTGTGGCGGTCGTTGATGCGGGCGTTGAAGCGAATGGTGACGGCTGCGGGAATGACGTTGGTCGCCGGATTGCCGGTGTCGACGGAGGTCACTTCGAGGTTCGACGGCTGGAAATGCGCCGTGCCCTCGTCCAGCGGCTCCGTCAGCGCCGCGAGGATCGCGGGAAGCCGCCGCAGCGGGTTGTCGGCCTTGTGCGGATAGGCGACATGGCCCTGCCGGCCATGGATCACGGCGATGCCCGAGCAGGAGCCGCGCCGGCCGATCTTGAGGGTGTCGCCGAGGCGCTCCACGCTGGTCGGCTCGCCCAGGAGGCAATGGTCGAACCGCTCGCCACGCGCCTTGGCCCAGTCGAGCAGCTTCCTGGTGCCATTGATCGCCGGGCCTTCCTCGTCGCCGGTGATGAGGACCGCGATCGAGCCCTTGAACGAGCCCTTCTCCACATGCGCGATCGCGGCTGAAACCATGGCCGCGACGCCGCCCTTCATGTCGACCGCGCCGCGCCCCCAGATCTGGCCTTCGACTTCCGCGCCCGAGAAGGGCGGATGGGTCCAGGCGGTCTCGTCGCCGGGCGGCACCACATCCGTATGTCCCGCAAGGACCAGCACGGGGCCTTCGGTCCCGAAGCGCGCATAGAGATTCTCGATGTCCGGCGTGCCGGGCTCGGAGAACACCGGGCGATGGACGTCGAAGCTCGCGCGCTCCAGCACGCCAGCCACGAGCGCGATGGCCCCGCCCTCGGCGGGCGTGACGCTGGGGCAGCGGATCAGGTCGCGGGCGAGGTCAACCGGGTCGATCATCCTCGCCATGGCGCTCAATCCCGCAGCAGTTCGTTGATCGAGGTCTTCGACCGGGTTTTCTCGTCCACGCGCTTGACGATCACGGCGCAGGCGAGGTTCGGTCCCGGTATGCCGTTCGGCAACTGCTTGCCCGGCAGGGTGCCCGGCACCACCACCGAATAGGCCGGGACCTCGCCCATGAAGGTCTCGCCCGTCGAACGGTCGACGATCTTGGTGGAGGCGCCGATGAAGACGCCCATGGACAGCACGGAGCCCTCGCGCACGATCACGCCCTCGGCCACCTCCGAGCGCGCGCCGATGAAGCAGTTGTCCTCGATGACGACGGGGCCGGCCTGCAACGGCTCCAGCACGCCGCCGATGCCCGCGCCGCCCGAGATATGCACGTTTTTCCCGATCTGGGCGCAGGAGCCGACGGTCGCCCAGGTGTCGATCATCGCGCCCTCGTCCACATAGGCGCCGAGGTTGACGAAGGAGGGCATCAGCACCACGCCGGGCGCGATGTAGGCCGAGCGGCGCACGACGCAGTTCGGCACCGCGCGGAACCCGGCGGCGGTGAACTCCGCCGCGCCCCAGCCGGCGAACTTGGAGGGAACCTTGTCCCACCAGGACGATCCGCCCGGTCCACCGGCGATCAGGCCCATGTCATTCAGCCGGAAGGACAGGAGCACGGCCTTCTTCAGCCACTGATGCACGGTCCAGTCCGCGCCCGTCTTCTCGGCCACGCGGACTGTGCCGGCGTCGAGCAGGTTGAGGGCTTCCTCCACGGCTTCACGCACCGCGCCCGTCGTTCGGGCGGAGATGTCGGCGCGTGCCTCCCAGGCAGCGTCGATGGTGGTCTGGAGATCGGCATGGGTCATGGAAAAGGCCTCGGAAATGTCGTCAAATCGGTGCGGGGCCGATGTGTCCGCGCGGGGGGCGATCTGTCAAGCGCCGCGGGTCTGGCTTTGCACGCCGAAGGCGACCATGACGGCGGCCAGCAGCGCGCAGGCGATGAAGATGAATGCGTTGCGCGGTTCGCCGTGGTCCAGCACCGCGCCGATCACCAGCGGCGACAGGGTCGAGCCGAGATCGAGGCCGGAATAGACGAAGCCGAACACCTTGCCGGTCGATCCGGGCGGCGTGGCGGCGCGCACCATCATGTCGCGCGAGGGATTGGTGGAGCCCATGGCGAAGCCCGCCAGCGCGACGAAGGCGAAGATCGCCGGGCCGGGCAGCGTGACATGGCCGATGAGCACGATCAGGATGGCGACGAAGAACAGCCCCACCGCGATGATCCGGTCGTGGTTCGGCGTCAGGTCCGCCAGCACGCCGCCCGCCAGCGAGCCCGCCGCCGTGCCGACGAGATAGACCGTCGTCGCCAGCGCCGCGAAGGTCAGCGTCACATCCTGCACCTGGGGCAGGAGCGACGGCAGGAAGTTCTGTATGCCCGCCATGGCGAGCGAGATCACCGCGAAATAGGCGAAGCAGATCAGGATCGGCGTGGACATCAGCGCGAGCGGCGGCATGGCCGTGGCGTCCTGGCCGGCGTGGCTCTCCTTGACGGCGAGGTGGCCGCGCTCGCTGGCGACGAGCGCGGCGAAGGCCAGCCCCGCCACGCCGATGACCATCAGCGCCGTGCGCCATCCAAAGGCCTCCGACAGGGCCAGCACCGCGACCGGGGCGGCCGCCCAGCCGAGGCTGCCGCCGATGTTGTGGATGCTGTAGGCCCTGGCGATCCGCGTCGGCGTGATGCGCGAGGTCAGGATCGAATAATCGGCCGGGTGGAACACGCTGTTGCCGAGACCGGCCAGCACCGCGACCGGCAGGAAATACCAGTAGGACGGCGCAAAGCCCGCCAGCAGCATGGCGAGCCCGAGCAGGGCGATGCCCGCGCACAGCACGCGGTGCGCGCCGAAGCGGTCGACCACGAAGCCCGCCGCAACTTGCGCGAAGCCGGAAGTGGTGAAGAACACCGACATGATGAAGCCAAGCTCCACATAGCCGACGCCGAGTTCGGTCTTCAGGATCGGGAACAGCGGCGGCAGGACGAGCTGGAAGAAGTGGCTGGTGAAGTGAGCGCCGCCGATCAGGCCGATGATCCGGCCGTCCCGGCGCGGCAGCGCCGCGGAAACCTGTGTCAATCCAACCTCCGCGCCGATGCGCGACTCGCGATCATGAGGAAACTGTCTACAATGCGGGGCGAACCATAGCCCAGCCTGCGGGGCAGGGAAATCGCCCTGTTGTGATGCCCGTCATGCACGATCGTGATGACTGGACAGGCGGGGCGAACAAATCGAATCGAAAGGATCACCGTGAACCCTGAACATGCCCTTGCCCGCCCCCGGCGGCGGATTCCGGCCCGCTACCATGGCATCGTCATGCCGTTCGTGCTGTCGCTGCTGATGTCGTGCATCGTATCCGGCATCGCGACGGTGAGCGGCTTCGGCCTCGCCGAGAATATCCTGCCGCTGTGGATGCGTGCCTGGCTGCTGTCATGGATGGTCGCCTTCCCGACGCTTCTCGTCGTGCTGCCGGTTGTCCGGCGCATCGTCGCGCTGATCGTGGAGCCCGCCGGCTGAAAGGTCCGGGACGAGATCGCGCCTCGCCCCGGAGCCCGGCTCAGGTCGCGGCGACGTAGATCTCGCCGCCCTTTTCCTTGAACTCCTCGGCTTTCGCCTCCATGCCGGCCAGCGTGGCGGCATAGTCGCGCACGTCCTGCGTGATCTTCATGGAGCAGAACTTCGGCCCGCACATGGAGCAGAAATGCGCCACCTTGTGGGCTTCCTTCGGCAGGGTCTCGTCGTGGTAGGCGCGCGCCGTGTCCGGGTCGAGGCCGAGGTTGAACTGGTCCTCCCAGCGGAAGTCGAAGCGCGCCCGCGACAGCGCGTCGTCCCTGAGTTTTGCCGCCGGATGGCCCTTGGCGAGATCGGCGGCATGCGCCGCGATCTTGTAGGTGATGACGCCGGTCTTGACGTCGTCGCGGTTGGGCAGGCCGAGATGCTCCTTGGGCGTGACGTAGCAGAGCATGGCGCAACCGAACCAGCCGATCATGGCCGCGCCGATCCCCGAGGTGATGTGGTCGTAGCCCGGCGCGATGTCGGTGGTGAGCGGTCCGAGCGTGTAGAACGGCGCCTCGCCGCAGGTCTCCAGCTGCTTCGTCATGTTGACCTTGATCTTGTGCATCGGCACATGGCCGGGGCCTTCGATCATCACCTGGC
>JBEBSP010000179.1:0-5605 GCA_040394255.1 Agaricicola taiwanensis
TTCTGTGCAAGCCGGGTTCGGTGAAGCCGCACACGAAGTTCAAGGCGGAAGCCTACATCCTGACGAAGGAGGAGGGTGGCCGTCACACGCCGTTCTTCACCAACTACCGTCCGCAGTTCTACTTCCGCACGACGGACGTGACGGGTGTGGTGCATCTGCCGGAAGGCACCGAGATGGTGATGCCGGGCGACAACATCGCCATGGAAGTGCACCTGATCGTGCCGATCGCCATGGAAGAGAAGCTCCGCTTCGCCATCCGCGAAGGCGGCCGCACCGTCGGTGCCGGAGTGGTTGCGACGATTATCGAGTGAGCTTGCGGTGGGGGCGTGGGACGTGTATGTCTCGCGGCCCCACCCGCCGGAATGCAGGAGTGTAGCTCAATCGGCTAGAGCACCGGTCTCCAAAACCGGGGGTTGGGGGTTCGAGTCCCTCCACTCCTGCCAGCGTCCTCGGCCCGGGACTTAAACGGGCCGATTGGCGTTTCAGGGCAGGGAATGAAGACGGACGTCTTGGTCCGGGCAACAACAAAGGCGTGGCGGCGGGCGACCGCGGGCGCGCAGGTGGATGATGGCGAAGACGAATCCTTTCGAGTTTCTTCAGGACGTGCGTTCCGAGGCGTCGAAGATCACGTGGCCGACGCGCCGCGAGACCCTGATCACCACGATCATGGTGTTCATCTTTGCGACCGCGGCAGCGCTGTTCTTTCTGCTCGTCGACATGGTGCTGCGCTATGGCATCGGCTTCATTCTCGGCGTTTGAGGAGCAGGACATGGCAAAGCGCTGGTATATCGTTCACGCCTATTCGAACTTTGAACGCAAGGTCGCCGATGCGATCCGCGAGAAGGCCGAAGCCACGGGGCTCGGCGACAAGTTCGATGAGATTCTGGTGCCGACCGAAAAGGTCGTCGAGGTGCGCCGCGGCCGCAAGGTCGATGCCGAACGCAAGTTCTTTCCCGGCTACGTGCTGGTGAAGGTTGACCTGACCGACGATGCGTACCATCTGATAAAGAACACTCCGAAGGTGACAGGCTTCCTCGGAGCAGATAAGAAGCCCATTCCGATTCCCGATCGGGAGGCTGAACGCATCCTGCATCAGGTGCAGGAAGGCATCGAGCGTCCCAAGCCCGCCATCAGCTTCGAGGTGGGTGAGAATGTTCGCGTATCGGACGGGCCCTTTGCCTCGTTCAGCGGCGTCGTCGAGGAAGTCGATGAAGGTCGGGCGCGGGTCAAGGTCGCGGTGTCGATTTTCGGGCGCGCGACGCCCGTGGAACTGGAATACGCCCAGGTCGAGAAGACCTGAGCGCTTTTTGGCATGCCGGATACGGGCGAGGGCCTGCATCCGGTTTTTGGTGCCGCGAGGGGGTTTTCCCTTCGCGGAAATCGCGTGGGAGGTCCGCCGGGCGCCAGCCGGGTAAGGTCCGCACCACGCTCTCCTTCGTAGGAGCCTGAAATGGCGAAGAAAGTTACTGGTTACATCAAGCTGCAGGTGCCGGCCGGCGCCGCCAACCCATCGCCACCGATCGGTCCGGCGCTGGGTCAGCGCGGCCTGAACATCATGGAATTCTGCAAGGCCTTCAACGCACAGAGCGCGCAGATCGAAAAGGGCACGCCCATTCCGGTCGTGATCACCGCCTTCGCGGACCGTTCGTTCACCTTCGTGATGAAGAGCCCGCCGGTGGGCTTCTTCCTGAAGCGCGCCGCCAAGGTGTCGAAGGGCTCGACCACGCCCGGCAAGGGTACGGTCGGAACCGTGACCGCCGCGCAGATCCGAGAGATCGCCGAGCAGAAGATGAAAGACATGAACGCCAACGACATCGAAGCCGCCGCGCGGATGATCGAAGGCTCAGCCCGTTCCATGGGCTTGGCGGTGGAGGGCTGATCGATGGCTAAGAGCGGAAAGCGTATCCGGGCCGCCCACGAGGGCGTCGAACACATGAAGCTTTACGGGCTCGACGAGGCCGTGAAGCTGGTCAAGGAACGCGCCACGGCAAAGTTCGACGAGACCATTGAAGTGGCACTCAATCTCGGTGTCGATCCCCGTCATGCCGACCAGATGGTGCGTGGCGTCTGCCAGCTTCCCAACGGTTCGGGCCGCACGCTGCGCGTCGCGGTGTTCGCGCGCGGGCCGAAGGCCGACGAGGCCAAGAAGGCCGGCGCGGATGTCGTGGGCGCCGAGGATCTGGTCGAGATCGTCCAGGGCGGCACCATCGACTTCGACCGCTGCATCGCGACCCCCGACATGATGCCGCTGGTCGGCCGTCTGGGTAAGGTGCTCGGTCCGCGCGGCATGATGCCGAACCCGAAGGTCGGCACCGTCACCATGGACGTGGCCGCCGCGGTCGCCGCTTCCAAGGGCGGCGCCGTGGAGTTCCGCGTCGAGAAGGCCGGCATCATCCACGCCGGCATCGGCAAGGCCAGCTTCGACGAGGCCAAACTCGCCGAGAACATCCGCGCCTTCGCGGATGCGGTGGTCAAGGCCAAGCCGGCGGGCGCCAAGGGCACCTACCTGCAGCGTGCGGCGATCTCGTCGACCATGGGCCCGGGCGTGCGCATCGACACTTCGTCGCTCGCAAACGCCTGAGACTGAACATTCGAATTCGCCGGGCCTTCGGGGCCGGCGGGCAGGGCCGGGCGGTTTCCGGTCGGTCCTGAAATTCCTGTCCGAGACTGCAGGCGCTTCCATCCTTCGGGATGGGCTTAATCCCGACAAGGGGCCAGCATGAGACGGGGGACGACCGGTTTCACGCCCACATGGGCCAGGATCGGTTCGAACCAGTACCTTTAGGCCGCGTTTCAAGGCCGCAAGGGGACAGGGACTGAACGCCGTTCGAGCAAGCCGGGTTTCCGGTTTTCCGAACGGCATCGTGCAACCGGCGAAAACGGCATTCTGGTCGTTTCGCCAACCGAAGAGAGCAACGTGGACCGCGCAGAAAAGCGTGACATGGTCGCGTCATTGAACGAGGTGTTTTCACACACCGGCGGTTCAATCGTCGTCGCCCATTATTCCGGTCTTACGGTGGCGCAGATGTCGGCTCTTCGCCGGCGGATGCGCGAGGCGGGGGCGACCGTCAAGGTCGCCAAGAACCGTCTTGCCAAGATCGCTCTCGAGGGCACGGACGTCGCTCACATCGGACCCCTCCTGAAGGGTCCGACGGTCCTCGCCTACAGCGCGGACCCCGTGACGGCGCCGAAGGTCGCGGTCGACTTCGCGAAGGGTAACGACAAGTTCGTCATCCTCGGCGGAGCCATGGGCGCGACCTCCCTGAACCAGGACGGTGTGAAGGCTCTGGCCACACTGCCGTCCCTCGATGAACTGCGCGCCAAGCTCGTGGGCCTGATCCAGGCTCCCGCGACCAAGATCGCCCAGCTCTCGACCGCGCCTGCTGCGAAGCTTGCCCGGGTGTTCGGGGCCTATGCCACCAAGAACGACGAGGCCGCCTGAGGGCGTCTCAACAACCCAACTGGTTTGAACCTTTAGGAAGAAAACAATGGCTGATCTTACGAAGCTCGTTGACGAGCTCAGCAATCTGACCGTGCTCGAGGCGGCGGAACTCGCGAAGCTCCTCGAAGAGAAGTGGGGCGTTTCGGCCGCCGCCGCCGTGGCCGTCGCCGCAGCTCCGGCTGGTGGCGCCGGTGCCGCCGCCGCCGAAGAGCAGACCGAGTTCACGGTCGTGCTCGCCGCCGCTGGCGACAAGAAGATCGAGGTCATCAAGGAGGTCCGCGCGATCACCGGTCTCGGTCTCAAGGAAGCCAAGGACCTCGTCGAAGGCGCGCCGAAGCCCGTCAAGGAAGGCGTGTCCAAGGACGAAGCCGGCAAGCTCAAGGAGCAGCTTGAGAAGGCTGGCGCCAAGGTCGAGCTGAAGTGATGTGATGCGTCGGGCGACCGGCGCATGAAGGGTTCGCGGTCTCAAGGCCGCGAACCCTGATCCGGCCGCGAGGCGGACGCCCAAGGGCGTGCGCCTCTGCGGCTTTTAGGGCTTTTCCAGTTCCAAAAGGGATTGGTCGAGCGAATGACGCCGGGACCTGACGGTCATCGGCGTTGCGTCCGGGCAGGGCGCGGGTGACAAGGCGAAGAGGACGAGATGGCGCAGACGTTCACAGGCCGCAAACGGGTTCGCAAATCCTTCGGAAAGATCCGTGAAGTCGCGGAGATGCCGAACCTCATCGAGGTGCAGAAGGCATCCTACGACCAGTTTCTTCAGATCAACATCCCGATCGACCAGCGGCCGGACGACGGCTTGCAGAGCGTGTTCAAGTCCGTCTTCCCGATCTCGGACTTCGCCGGCACCTCCATGCTGGAATTCGTGCGCTACGAGTTCGAACAGCCGAAATACGACGTGGACGAGTGCCGCCAGCGCAGCATGACCTTCGCCGCGCCGCTGAAGGTCACCCTGCGCCTGATCGTGTTCGACGTGGACGAGGACACCGGCGCGAAATCGGTCAAGGACATCAAGGAGCAGGACGTCTACATGGGCGACATGCCGCTCATGACGTCCAACGGCACCTTCGTGGTCAACGGCACCGAGCGCGTCATCGTCTCCCAGATGCACCGTTCGCCGGGCGTGTTCTTCGATCACGACAAGGGCAAGACCCATTCCTCGGGCAAGCTGCTGTTCGCCGCGCGCATCATCCCCTATCGCGGCTCCTGGCTCGACATCGAGTTCGACGCCAAGGACATCGTCTATGCCCGCATCGACCGGCGCCGCAAGATTCCGGCGACGTCGCTGCTGTTCGCGCTCGGCATGGACGGCAATGACATCCTCGACACCTTCTATGGCCGCATTCCCTATACGCGCGCCAAGGACGGCTGGCGGATTCCCTTCGACGCCAACCGCCTGAAGGGCTTCAAGGCCACCGAGGACCTGATCGACGCCGACACCGGCGAGGTCGTGGTCGAGGCCGGCAAGAAGCTGACCGTGCGCACCGCCCGGCTTCTGTCGGAGAAGGGCGTCAAGGCGCTGAAGGTTCCGAACGAGGACCTGATCGGCCGCTACATCGCCGAGGATCTGGCGAACGCCGAGACCGGCGAGATCTATGTCGAGGCCGGCGACGAGCTCAACGAGAAGCTGCTGATCCTGCTGGAAGAGGCCGGCTACAATGAGCTGCCGATCCTCGACATCGACCATGTCACCACCGGCGCCTACATCCGCAACACCCTCGTCGTGGACAAGAACGAGGCCCGCGAGGACGCGCTGTTCGACATCTACCGCGTCATGCGTCCGGGCGAGCCGCCCACGCTTGAGACGGCGGAGGCGATGTTCCAGTCGCTGTTCTTCGACCCCGAGCGCTACGACCTCTCCGCTGTCGGCCGCGTGAAGATGAACATGCGCCTCGACCTCGACGCCGAGGACACCGTGCGCGTGCTGCGCAAGGACGACATCCTGGCCGTGGTCAAGACGCTGGTCGACCTGCGCGACGGCAAGGGCGAGGTGGACGACATCGACCATCTCGGCAACCGCCGCGTCCGCTCGGTCGGCGAGCTGATGGAGAACCAGTACCGCCTGGGCCTCCTGCGCATGGAGCGCGCCATCAAGGAGCGCATGTCCTCGGTCGAGATCGACACGGTCATGCCGCAGGACCTGATCAACGCCAAGCCGGCGGCCGC
>JBEBSP010000180.1:0-5604 GCA_040394255.1 Agaricicola taiwanensis
CTGACCTCGCGCACCCGCCTCCTGGAATTCGCCGAGCAGCACCAGATCCCGGTGCCCAAGGACAAGCGCGGCGAGGCGCCCTTCTCGGTCGACGCCAACCTGCTGCACTCCTCCTCCGAGGGCAAGGTGCTGGAGGACCCGGCGGACGAGGCCCCGGAATACGTCTACCAGCGCACCGTCGCGCCCGAGGACGCCCCGGACAAGCCGACCTACATCACCATCGACTTCGAGAAGGGCGACCCGACCGCCGTCGACGGCGTGAAGCTCTCGCCCGCCGCGCTGCTGACGAAACTCAACGAGCTGGGCAAGGTCAACGGCATCGGCCGGCTCGATCTGGTCGAGAATCGCTTCGTGGGCATGAAGTCGCGCGGCGTCTACGAGACCCCCGGCGGCACGATCCTCCACGCCGCCCATCGCGGCATCGAGAGCATCACGCTCGACCGCGAGGCGGCGCATCTGAAGGACAGCCTGATGCCGCGCTACGCCGAGCTGGTCTACAACGGCTTCTGGTTCGCGCCCGAGCGCGAGATGATCCAGGCGCTGGCCGACCACTCGCAGGCTCTTGTCACCGGGCAGGTGCGCCTCAAGCTCTACAAGGGCTCGGCCACCGTGGTCGGCCGCACGAGCCCGCATTCGCTCTACGACCAGGAACTGGTCACCTTCGAGGAAGGCGCGGTCGCCTACGACCACCGCGACGCGGAGGGCTTCATCAAGCTCAACGCGCTGCGCCTGCGCAGCCTGAGGAAGCGCGAGCGGCGCTGAAATTCACGCACCATCCCCCGCATTGAGCGGGAGGATGGTGATGATGACTACCCCAGCGCGACCTTCTTGTTCTCGCCCATGTCCGGTTCCTTGCCGGTGACATTGGCGGCCAGCATCTTCAACCCCGCCACGATGGTGCTGGACGGACCGTCCCAGAATTCCGCCATCTCGGGCTGGAAGCGCACGAGGCGGATGTTGGGATCTTCCGGGCCGTTGGGCCAGAAGGCTTCCGCGTCCTTGTCCCACAGCTCCTTGATCTTGGGCAGGTCGCGCACCACGTCGGCGCGGCCGGAGACCGACAGATAGGTGTTGTTCTTCGGCTCGGAGAAGGCGAGACAGGCGCGCGGGTCTTGGCGCAGTTCCTCGTCCTTGGCACCGCTGGCGTCGGTCAGGAAGAAGATGCTGTGCGTCTTGCGCTCGGCATGGCTGCTCATGGGGCGCGCGCGCAGCGAGCCGCCCGTGCTGGTGGTCAGCATGCAGATGTCGATGGTCTCGATGATGTCCCAGATCTTGGCCGTATCGTCGGCATGGCTCATGATGCGTCTCCTGCGCGTTGCTGATGTGGTTTGAATCAACAACCAGCGGGTTGCGCGTCCGGTTCCACCGGCAATCATCCACAGGTAAGGTAAAAAACCATTCCCGCGCACCATACGGCAATGCTGACGGATCGTATTGAATATCAATTGGATAGTATATTTCCATAAAAATGAAATGAAGTTTTCAACAATGATTGTATACTAATAAATATTATCTAATTAACGATTTGTTAGGCAGAATAAAGTTTGCGAATTTCTGCTCCCAAGGAGCAGGATATGACCAGAACAAGACCATCCCCTCTTTCCGGCCGCCGATCCGGCTCACGGCTGGGACGCCTTCTCGCCGGCATGGCGGTGTCCGCCGCGGCGGCGGCCGCGATCATGGCCAGACCGGGCTCGGTCGCCCTGGCGCTGGCGGAGCCGCAGTGGCCGCAAGCCGCCCTTTGCGGCTTGGCCGCGCTTGCCTTGGGGGCGGGCCTCTTTCTGGTGCTGGATGCCCTGCCGGAGCCCCCGGTCTATGGCGCGGGACCGTCCGTGCCGCGCGGGGTGCTCGACACCATCGAGCATGAAACGCCGGCGGCGGTCCGGTCGGTGCGTTGGAACATGCTTCTCAGCTCGGCCTGCCTGGGACTGCTGTCGGGGGGCTATCTTGTCGCCACCGCTCCGATCATCATGGAATTCCTCGCGGCCCGTGGCGACATCACGGGCGGGGACACCGGCGCCTGGCGTGTGGCGGCCTCCCTGCCCGCGGCGGCGGTCCTGCTGTCGTCCGCCATGGCGTCGTTCCGGGCGGTCCGTCCCGAGGCGGTTCAAGGAGATCCACCATGAACGAACAGAACATCAACATCATTCCGGCCATGCACTGCATCGACGCGCGCGCCGCCATCGATTGGCTGGTCCGCGCCTTCGGATGCGAGGCTGGCGCGGTCTACGAAGACGAAAACGGCGGCATTGCCCATGCCGAACTCTGGCTTGGCGGGGCATGCGTCATGCTTGGCAGCGCCCGCGACAACGATCTCGGCATGGTGCTGCCCGGCGCCGCGGGCGGGGTCACCCAGTCGGTCTATGCCGTCGTGGAGGATGCCGACGCCCATTTCGCCCGCGCCACGGCGGCGGGGGCGCAAGTGGTGCGCGCCATCGGGGACACGGCCTATGGCTCGCGGGAATATTCGGTCCGCGATCCGGAAGGCCATCTGTGGAGCTTCGGCACCTACAGGCCCACCCGCGCGCGGGTCTGACGCCGGAACCTATGGCGCGTCCTGCGCCAGGGCTTCCAGCACGGCATGCGCCGCCGTGATGCGCGCCGCGTTGGGAAAATTGCGGTTCGCCAGCATCACGACGCCGATCCTCTTCTCCGGCACGAAGGCGACATAGGCCGCGAAGCCGCCAGTGGAGCCGGTCTTGTTGAACAGCGCCGGCCCGGAAGGCATCTGCGGCGGGGTGAGGGGCGTCGCGGCATGGGCCTCCATGGCCATGGCCGTGGAGTTGCCGGCCAACAGCCGGTCCAATGCCACGGGGTAGGGATACCGCTCCCAGCCGAGTCCCTGTGTCGTGCCGCCGATCTGGAAATAACCGACATGGGTGTTCGCGACGGCGCGCGCCATGGGCTCTTCCAGAGTTTCGGGCCGGATGTTGGCCTCCACATAGCGGATCATGTCGGCGGCGGTGGATTTGACGCCATAGGCCTCGGCATCGAGCACGCCCGGATTCACCCGGACGGGTTTGCCCGCCCTGTTGTGCCCCCAGGCATAGCGGTCCATGGCCGCCTTGGGCATGCGGATGTGGCTGTCGCGGAGGCCGAGTCTGGGAAAGACATCGCTTTCCATAAGGCCGGCGAAGTCGCGCCCCATGGCGAGGGCGGCGAGATGCCCGAACAGGCCGATGCTGGGATTGGAATAGCGCCGCTGCACGCCCGGCGCGGCGGCGGGCGTCCACCGCCGGAAATAGTCCGCCATCCCGGCCTTGGTGACCATGGCGGGAAACTGCAGCGGCAGGCCGCCCGCGGTGTAGGTGCCCAGATGGATCAGGCTGGCCCGGTCGATCGCGCTGCCGCGCAATTCGGGCATATATGCGCCGGGATGATCTTCCAGCGACAGCTTGCCGAGCGCCTGGGCATAGCCGGCCATGGTGGCGGTGAAGGTCTTGCTGACCGAGCCGATCTCGAACAGCGTGTCCTGCGTCACCGGCCTTTTCCCGTCCTTCGACGCGACGCCGTAGCTGAAGAAATACCGCCGCCCGTCGACCGTCACGGCCACGGCGATCCCCGGCACGTCGTGCTCCTTCAGCAGCGGGCGGAAGGAGCGGTCCACGGCCCCGGCGATCCGGGCCGGGGCCTCATCCGCCCGGGCTGAAGCCAGCAGGCAGGACGGGGCGAGCATCAGGGCAAGCAGCCAGATTGATCGCGCGGGAACGGTCACTTGCTTTCCTTTCGTCACGGGGGCATCGGGCGCAACGGCGTAACCGGGAGATCCGGAACATGCAACCGCATGCCCGCTTTCAATCCGAAGGAAGCTTGTGGAGATGGAATGTAACACAATCTAAACGCGAAACCGAAACAGTCTCCCATCTTTCGTGGGGGCATCGGATGATCGGTTCATTGCGGCTTTATCTGCTTGTGCCATGCCTGATCGCGGTCGCCCAAGCGGCGTTCGCCCAAGACAGCGATGGCGACACAACGCGTCGCCTCCTGGGTGGACGGGCCCAGACCACGCTCAAAGAACATCTGGACCGCACGCGCGAGGAATTTTTCACAAGCGATTACAACACCGACGGCAGGCTCTCGATCGAAGATGCCGCGGTGGGCCAGTCGATGGCCGCCGCCAGCCTGCGATCCGCAGCCATAGGAGCGCTCCTGGTCGCCGATCTCGATGGCGATCAGGTTGTGACGGTCGATGAGTTGAAGACTGTGTTCCGGTACAAGGAAATGCGCCATGGCCGCATCGGTGATGAGGCGGCATTCCTTAAGAAGCACAGGAAGGTCCTCGCCAAGGACAAGGACGGCGACGGCCGTATCACCTTTGCCGAGGCAGGCGCTCTTCCAGGGCTGTTCAGGCCTCAACGTCCATTCGGCCGCGCCGCTGTTCGTCCACTCGACAAGACGCTCACTCTCGATATCGATGGAGATGGAAGCGTCTCGCTGGTTGAGTATCAGGCGTGGCAGGAGGCCTATTTCAGAGCCGTGGATGCCGATTCGAACGGGACTCTTTCCCATGACGAAATCGCACGGGCGGCAAACGCAAGGCTCCGCACCGCGCGGCCGGACAAGGACCTGATCGACATCTCGGAAGACCGCGAAGCTGCCCGCAGGTCCGAGGCGGACAAGGTGCTTGCGGCCCGGAAGGCGGCCGATCCCTGCGCAATGCCCAAGGCCTCCGCGGCGGCACAGATCATCGCTGTCGGGGCTTATGAAACCGATACCCTCTCCAACATCGCGCTTGGCTCAAGGGATGACGTGACACAGACCGCTCCGATCGACATCGAGGCGGGTGACCGGCCCCTCTATGTGGTCGTTGCGGCCTATGAGAACGTCATATGGCGGTTCACGGGAGCGACGGAACGCATCGAGCACGTCGTGCTTTCCGGGAGGCGAAAGTCCGGGTCGGACGCTTCCGCCAGGCCGCGCGTCGGCCAGACCGGCATCGCGGCCGAAAAGACGACCTATGTGCCCAGCAACAACTGTCTCGGCTATTTCCACAAACCGCAATCGCGCGAGGCGGTGCGGGCTTTTCAGCAGATCGAAGAGGGGGTTGGCCGTAAACCCGACCTTGTCGTCGCCGTGTATTCGGTGACACGCCTGCAGCTTCCGTCCAATCCTCAATTCTCGGCTCGCACGCAGCCAGGCCGGCTGCACGACGGCGAGCGCGATGTGACGTTCCAGAGCTACCGCGAGGTCGACGGCCTGGTTCGGGTCGAAACAGGACAGCGCGCTGATCCCGATCCCACCATCCGCCAGGCGCAGCTTTCACTGCGGCGTTTTTCCCCCGGAGGCGTCACCGAGATCAATGCCCGGGATGTGAAAAGCGCGGTCGAAATCCTGCCTTACGACGTGCTGCCGCAGGAAGCGGGGCTGGTGCAATTGCTGCAGAGCGGCGCCCTCACCAAGGATCGGTCGGGCTCCTATGTCATCACCCGCGATATCCGCATCCCTGCCGGGCTGGCAGGCGCGCATTTGACCAGCTTCATGCTCGCCGACGGCGTACCGCCCCCGGCGGGAAATGCTGGCCATTCATCCGTTAAGTCCACCGATGGAAGCAGGCTGGCAGGGCCGGAACGCCCTATGCGCCTCCGCGGCCAGGTTCTTCCGGGT
>JBEBSP010000181.1:0-5598 GCA_040394255.1 Agaricicola taiwanensis
CCTTCTCATCCGTCACCGCCGCGTCGTTGACCCGAAGCCCGCCGCCTTTCACCTGGCGCCGCGCCTCGCCGTTGGAGGCGAGCAAGCCGGTCTTCTCGGCGAAGGCGGCTAGCACGCCGATGCCCGCCTCAAGCTCGGCGCGCGCCACCTCCACCGTCGGCAGGTCGGCCGACAGCGCGCCCTCCTCGAAGGTCGAGCGGGCCGTTTCCGCCGCCTTCTCGGCGGCGGCGCGGCCATGCAGCAGGGCGGTGACCTCGGTCGCCAGAACCTTCTTGGCCTCGTTGATCTCCGCGCCGCCCAGCGCGCCGAGCCGCGCGATCTCGTCCAGCGGAAGCTCCGTATAAAGCTTGAGGAACTTCACCACGTCGTCGTCCTCGGTGTTGCGGAAATACTGCCAGAACGCATAGGGGCTCAGCAGGTCGGCATTGAGCCAGATCGCGCCGTTGGCGGTCTTGCCCATCTTGCCGCCTGAGGCTGTGGTCAGCAGGGGCGTCGTCAGCGCGAACAGCGAGGCCTCATCCGTGCGGCGGCCGAGGTCGATGCCGTTGACGATGTTGCCCCACTGGTCCGAGCCACCCATCTGCAACCGGCAGCCGTAGCGCCGGTAAAGCTCGGTGAAATCGTAGGCCTGCAGGATCATGTAGTTGAATTCGAGGAAGCTCAGCGACTGCTCGCGGTCGAGGCGCAGCTTCACCGAATCGAACGACAGCATGCGGTTGACCGAGAAATGGCGGCCGTAGTCGCGCAGGAAGTCGAGGTAGTTGAGGTCGCACAGCCAGTCGGCGTTGTTGACCATCAGCGCGTCGCTTGGAGCCTCGCCGAAATCGATGTAGGTGGCGAACACCTTGCGGATGCCGGCGAGGTTCTCCTCGATCTGCGTGTCGGTCAGGAGCTTGCGCGCCTCGTCCTTGAACGAGGGGTCGCCGATCCGGCTGGTGCCGCCGCCCATCAGCGCGATCGGCCGCCCGCCGGTCTTCTGGAGCCAACGCAGCGCCATGATCTGCATCAGCGAGCCCACATGCAGGCTGGTGGCGGTGGCGTCGAAGCCGATGTAGCCCGAGAACCCCGCCTGGGCGGCGGCCTCGTCGAGACCGGCCTCGTCCGACATCTGGTGGATGAAGCCGCGTTCTGAAAGGATGCGCAGGAAGTCGGAGCGGTAGGCGGTCATCGTCGTCAATCTTTTCACGGGAGAAGGATCGGGTAAGGGCCGTCCGTGTATCAGGTTCGGCGGGAAAATTCACGCGGGGAGAATCAATTGCGCGCGATCGGACTGATGAGCGGCACCTCGCTCGACGGCGTGGACGTGGCCCTTCTGGAAACCGACGGCCAGACCATCCGGTCGTTCGGTCCCACCGGCTATCGTCCCTATGCGGGGCCCGAGCGCACCCTGTTGCGACAGGCTCTCGCCGAGGCCGTCGCGCTCGATGACCGTGATGCCCGGCCCGGCGTGCTGGCCGAGGTCGAGCGGCTGGTGACGCAGGCCCATGCCGAGGCTGTCGAAAGCTTCCTTGCCGCCAACGGCCTCGCTTCGGGCTCCATTGATGTCGTCGGCTTCCACGGCCAGACCGTTCTGCATCGACCTCAGGCGCAACTGACGGTCCAACTCGGCGACGGCGCCGCCTTGTCGGAGCGCCTCGGTATTCCGGTGGTCTTCGACCTGCGTGCGGCGGATGTGGCGGGGGGCGGGCAGGGCGCGCCGCTGGTGCCTGTCTATCACCAGGCGCTGGCGCGCCGGCTGGACGAGCCCGGACCCGTGGCGATTCTCAACCTCGGCGGTGTGGCCAACCTTACCTTCATCGACGGCGGGGAACCGCCGCTGGCCTTCGACATCGGCCCGGCCAACGCCTTGCTTGACGACTTCATGAAGGATCGCACGGGCGAGGCCATCGACCGCGACGGCCGCGCGGGGGCGGCCGGAACGCCGGACGAAGCGGCGGTGGAACGGATGATGGCGCATGGCTTCTTCGCCGCGCCGCCGCCGAAATCCCTCGACCGCAACGATTTCCGCGACTGGGTCCATGGCAACGGCGGGCTCGCCGCCATGGCGCTGGAGGATGGCGCGGCCACATTGACCGCGCTCACCGCCGCCGCCGTCGCCTCAAGCCTCGGGCACCTGCCCAAGCCGCCACGCTGCTGGATCGTCGCTGGCGGCGGCGCTCGCAATCCGACGCTGATGGCGATGCTGGGCGCGCGCCTTGCCCCGGCGGTCGTGCAGTCCGCCCGCGATCTTGGCTGGTCGGCCGATCACATCGAGGCGCAGGCCTTCGCCTTCCTGGCGGTGCGTTCGCTGAAGGGACTGCCGCTGACCTTCCCCACGACCACGGGCGTTGCCGCGCCGCTCACCGGCGGCGTGCTGGCAGGCGGCTCGGCTCGATCATCCGTCAGGCAAGGTCAGCTGTAGCGCCTCACACCATGGTCTCGCCGATGGCCGCGAGGCGGCGGTCGACGTAGTGGCCCACGTTTTCCACCAGTTCCTCGGTCTTGTTCTCGAAGAAATGGTTGGCGCCCTTGATGATGTCCTGGTCGATGACGATGCCCTTCTGGGTCTTCAGCTTGTCGATCAGCCCCTGGACGTCCTTGGGCGTCGCCACGCGGTCCTCGTCGCCATGGATGAACAGTCCGGAGGACGGGCAGGGCGCGAGGAACGAGAAGTCATAGCGTCCGGCGGGCGGGGCGACGGAGATGAAGCCCTCGACCTCGGGGCGGCGCATCAGCAGCTGCATGCTGATCCACGCGCCGAAGGACACGCCCGCCACCCAGCAGGCGCGCGATTCCGGGTTGATCGACTGCGCCCAGTCCAGCGCCGAGGCCGCGTCCGACAGTTCGTCCTGTCCGTGGTAGATGCCCTGGCTGCGCCCGACGCCGCGGAAGTTGAACCGCAGCACCGCGAAGCCGCGCTCGGCGAACATGTAGTAGAGCTGATACACGATCGGATTGTTCATCGTGCCGCCGAACTGCGAATGCGGGTGCAGGATGATGGCGATCGGAGCCGTCCGCTTCTTGGCGGGATGGTACCGGCCCTCAAGCCGTCCGGCGGGACCGTTGAAAATGACCTCAGGCATATGTGCGTTGCTCTTTTGCCGTGGCTGGCCTCTTGCGGTTGCGGGTAATTTAAGGCTTTAACCGCAAGCCGACAGGTGTTAGAACTGTTCTAAGCAATTTACGCATTTTGGTCTGTGAAATAGACCTCGTGCGCAAAGGAACCGGGTTCTTAGCATAGATGGCGATGCTGGTGACAACCACCAGTGTCGAAAAGCGATACCGATCATGACCATGCAGCGCATATATCTCGACCACAACGCGACGGCGCCCCTGCGGCCCGAGGCGCGCGCGGCGGTCGTGGCGGCGTTGGATCTGGTCGGTAATGCCTCGGCGATTCATGCCGAAGGGCGGGCTGCCCGCGCCCTGGTCGAGGCTGCGCGCGAGAAGATCGCGGCGCTGGTCGGCGGCGAGGCGAAGACCGTCACCTTCACCAGCGGGGCGACCGAAGCGCTCAATCTCGCGCTGACGCCGCAGTGGCAGGATGCGGACGGGCGTCCGGTCGATGTCCTGCTGGCCGCCGCGACGGAACATTCCGCCGTTCTGAAAGGGCACCGCTTCGCTCCCGATGCCGTGGAGATTATTCCGGTCCACCGCGACGGTCGCATCGACCTCGATGCGCTGGACGCGGCGCTGGCGCGTCATACGGGGCGAAAGGTCATGCTCGCGCTGCAGAGCGCCAACAACGAGACCGGCGTCCTCCAGCCCGTGGCCGATGCGGCGGAGCGGGTCCATGCGGCGGGCGGCCTCGTCCTGGTCGATGCCGTCCAGTCGGCAGGCAAGATGACCGTCGACATGGCCGCCCTCGGCGCGGATCTGCTGGTCATCTCGGGTCACAAGCTTGGCGGCCCCGCCGGCATCGGCGCCTTGGTGCGGGTCCACGAGGCGTTGCATCTGGCCGATCCGATTCTGCGCGGCGGCGGTCAGGAAAAGGGTTTTCGCGCCGGCACGGCCAACATTCCGGGCATCGCCGGTTTCGGCGCGGCGGCCGAGGCCGCTGCCGCGACGCTGGATGATGAAGCCGCCCGGCTGGCCTCGCTCTGCGACCGGCTGGAAGCCGGGCTCAAGGCCATCGCTCCGGATTTTACCGTCTTCGGCGAGGGCGCGCCGCGCCTGCCCAACACGGTGGCCTTCGCCATTCCCGGCGTGACGTCGGAGGTTGCCCTGATGGCGCTTGACCTCGCCGGTGTCGCGGTTTCGTCGGGCTCGGCCTGCTCGTCGGGCAAGGTGGCGGGCAGCCATGTGCTGGCGGCCATGGGCGTTGAGCCCGAACGCGCGAAGGGCCTGCTGCGGGTCAGCCTGGGCTGGCCGACAACGGACGAGGAACTCGGGAAAGCGCTCGATGTCTTGGATCGAACGCTTTCGACACTACGTATAAGAGCACGGGAACGTGCTGCTTGATGACAGGAGCGGTCCTTTTGGGATCGCTCCGGCGCTTTCGGCAAAAGCGGATTTCGGTTTTTGCGGAGAAAGCGTGACACGTAAAATCCCCGAGCATGCCCGTCGGGCCTGTTCGCGGAACTTACCCGCGGGCCTTGAACCCGCGACGTGAAGGAGAAGGCGAAGACATGCCTGCGGTTCAGGAAACGGTCGCGCGCGTTCGAGAGATCGACGTCGACCAGTACAAATACGGTTTCGTGACGGACATTGAATCCGAAAAGGCCCCGAAGGGTCTGTCGGAGGACACGGTCCGCTACATCTCGGCCAAGAAGGGCGAGCCCGAATGGATGCTGGAATGGCGGCTGGAAGCCTATCGCCGATGGCTGACCATGCGCGAGCCCGACTGGGCCAAGGTCGACTATCCGAAGATCGACTACGACGAGCTGTATTACTATTCCGCGCCCAAGAGCATGAACGCGCTGAACAGCCTCGACGAGCTTGATCCGCAGATCCTGGAGACCTACAAGAAGCTGGGGATTCCGCTGCGCGAGCAGGAAATCCTGGCCGGCGTCGCGCCCGAGCGGCGCGTGGCGGTGGACGCGGTGTTCGACAGCGTGTCGGTGGCGACCACCTTCAAGGCGGAACTGGCGAAGTCCGGCGTCCTCTTCATGCCGATCTCGGAAGCCATCCGCGAGCATCCCGAACTGGTGAGGAAGTACCTCGGCACCGTCGTGCCGGTGACGGACAACTATTTCGCCACGCTGAACTCGGCGGTCTTCTCGGACGGCTCCTTCGTCTACATCCCCAAGGGCGTGCGCTGCCCGATGGAGCTGTCGACCTATTTCCGCATCAACGAGCAGAACACCGGCCAGTTCGAGCGCACGCTGATCATCGCCGACGAGGGCGCCTATGTCAGCTATCTCGAAGGCTGCACGGCGCCCAAGCGCGACGAGAACCAGCTCCACGCCGCGGTGGTCGAGCTGATCGCGCTCGACGATGCCGAGATCAAGTACTCGACCGTGCAGAACTGGTTCCCCGGCGACGCCGAGGGCAAGGGCGGCATCTACAACTTCGTGACCAAGCGTGGCGACTGCCGCGGCAAGAACTCGAAGATCTCGTGGACGCAGGTCGAAACCGGCTCGGCGATCACCTGGAAGTATCCGTCCTGCATCCTGCGCG
>JBEBSP010000182.1:0-5586 GCA_040394255.1 Agaricicola taiwanensis
TCCACGAGGCCGCCGCAGAGCACGGCCTGCTCGCCGAACAGGTCGGTCTCGCACTCTTCCTTGAAGGTGGTCTCGATGATGCCGGCGCGGCCGCCGCCCACGCCCGAGGCGTAGGACAGGCCGATGTCATGGCTGTTGCCGGAGGCGTCCTGGTGGATCGCGATCAGGCAGGGCACGCCGCCGCCCTTGAGGTATTCGCCGCGCACGGTGTGGCCGGGGCCCTTGGGGGCGACCATCAGCACGTCGATGTCCTTGCGCGGCTCGATCAGGTTGAAATGCACGTTGAGGCCGTGGGCGAACAGCAGCGCCGCGCCGGGCTTCAGGTTGTCGTGCAGCTCGTCGCGGTAGATGTCGCCCTGGAGTTCGTCCGGGGTCAGCATCATGACGACGTCGGCCCATTTGGCGGCCTCGGCGACCGTCATGACCTTGAGGCCCTCGCCTTCCGCCTTCTTGGCGGTGGGCGATCCGGCGCGTAGCGCGACGACGAGGTCCTTCACGCCCGAGTCGCGCAGGTTCAGCGTATGGGCATGGCCCTGGCTGCCATAGCCGACGATGGCGACCTTCTTGGACTTGATGAGATTGAGATCGGCATCCCGATCGTAATAGACGCGCATGACTGTGCCTCGTGTTGAACGTCTGGTGGTGCTCTGGGTGGATCGGACGCCGCCCGGAAGGGTTCGCGCGCGTTTTAGCGGCGCGGCGGCGGAAAGGAAACGGTCAATTCGTGAAAAGCTCTCCTGATTCCAGTGATCGGCGCTCGCGGCGGGCACAATGTCACCCCCGGCGCTACCACGCGCGGGATTCCGGCTCATGGCGCCTGTCCTTGTCTCGGTCCTGGCGCAGATTAGACTGCGTGCATCGATGGTCGCGCATTCCTGTCATGAAAGAAGCCGCCCGTGAACCTTGCCCATCCCGCCGCTGCCGTCCCCTTCCTTCATCACCATGTCACGCCGCGCGCGGCGCTGACCATCAAGCGCATCGTCAGGGTGAACCACGCGGGCGAGTACGGAGCGATCCGGATCTATTCGGCCCAGATCCTGGTGGCGCGGCGACTGTGGCCGGACTGCGTGCCCGTGCTGTCGGAGATGCTGGGCCATGAGCGTGAGCATTGCGCGATCTTCCGCGCCGCGATGCCGTCGCGGAACTCGCGGCCATGCCGGATCATGCAGCTCTGGAGCCTCGGCGGCTGGATGCTCGGCTTTTTCACCGCGCTGCTCGGGCGCAACGGCATCTGGGCATGCACGGCGGCGGTGGAGGCGGCGGTGCATCGCCATCTCGACGACCAACTGCATTTCCTGAAGGATCGCGACCCTGAACTGCACGCTCTCATCCTGTCGATTCGCGAGGAGGAACTGGCCCATCTGCACCAGGCCGAAAGCCAGCTGCGGTCCCCGGGGGCCGTGCTGCTGGCGTTGCGTGGTCTGATTTCGCTGGTGACGGACGCGCTGATCTGGTTGTCCACATGGGGCGACTCGACACGGATGGCGCGCGATCTGCGGGCAGGGCGTGGGAACGGTCGAGGCTGAAACAGCATCTTCCACGGCTCCACCTCAAGGAGGACACGGCGACGGCGCGCCAGCCGATCTGGGCCTCCGCTCACATCGCGTCCGGCCCGCGCGCGATGGCGGCGACGCCGGTGCGCGACACCTCGACCACGCCCAAGGGCAGCAGGATCGCGATGAACTGGTCGATCTTGTCGGGCTTGCCGGTGAGTTCGAACACGAAGCTCTCCACCGTGGCGTCGATCACCCGCGCGCGGAAGGCGTCGGCCAGCCGCAGCGCCTCGACGCGGTGCTCGCCCTTGCCGCGCATCTTGACCATGGCCAGCTCGCGCTCCAGCAGCTTGCCCTCGGCGGCGAGGTCCACGACCCTGTGAACCGGGACCAGCCGCCCGAGCTGGGCCACGATCTGCTCGACCACCATCGGCGTTCCCGAGGTCACGATGGTGATGCGCGAGACATGGCTCTCGTGCTCGGTCTCCGAGACCGTCAGGCTCTCGATGTTGTAGCCGCGCCCCGAGAACAGCCCGACCACGCGGCCGAGGACGCCCGGTTCGTTGTCGACCAGGATGGACAGCGTGTGGCGTTCGACGGGGCCGGTATCGCGAGGCGGCATGGGAAAGCTCCGGAGTGCGTGAGAAAGTGGATTGGGCAAGGCAGGGCCGCCACGGCGGGCAAGGCCCGGCCATGGCGGCGTGAGGCGGAAGGCTACACCAGCATCTTGCCGGCGCTGTCGATGACGCTGCCGATGTCCTCGGCGGCGTCGCCCAGGATCATCTCGTTGTGCGCCTTGCCCGAGGGGATCATCGGGAAGCAGTTCTCGGTCTTGTCGACCACGCAGTCGAAGATCACTGGGCGCGGGGTATCGATCATCTCCTTGATCTTCGCGTCCAGCTCATCCGGATGGGTCGCCCGGATGCCGACGCCGCCATAGGCCTCCGCCAGCTTGACGAAGTCCGGCAGGGCCTCCGAATAGCTCTCCGAATAGCGCCCGCCGTGCAGCAGCTCCTGCCACTGGCGCACCATCCCCATGTATTCGTTGTTGAGGATGAAGATCTTGATCGGCAGGCGATACTGCACCGCCGTCGACATCTCCTGCATGGTCATCTGCACCGAGGCCTCGCCCGCGATGTCGACGACCAGCGCGTCCGGATGGGCGAGCTGCACGCCGATGGTCGCCGGCAGGCCGTAGCCCATGGTGCCGAGCCCGCCGGAGGTCATCCAGCGGTTGGGCTCGTCGAAGTGGAAATGCTGCGCCGCCCACATCTGGTGCTGGCCGACTTCCGTGGTGATGTAGACGTCCTTGCCGCGGCTCAATTCGAACAGCCGCTGGATGGCGTACTGCGGCTTGATGACCTCGCTGGACGGCTTGAACGCGAGGCTCTTCCTCGCCCGCCACAGGTCGATCTGCTCCCACCAGCCCTTCAGCGCGGCCTTGTCCACCTGCGGCGAGGAGTTGCGCCACAGCCGGACGATATCCTCCAGCACATGGGCGACATCGCCGATGATGCCGACGTCGACCCGGACGTTCTTGTTGATCGACGAGGGGTCGATGTCGATGTGGATCTTCTTCGACCCCGGCGAGAAGGCGTCGAGCCTCCCGGTGATGCGGTCGTCGAAGCGCGCGCCGATGCACAGCATGACGTCGGCGTCGTGCATGGCGTTGTTGGCCTCGAAGGTGCCGTGCATGCCCAGCATGCCGAGCCACTGCGGCCCGGACGCGGGATAGGCGCCAAGGCCCATCAGCGTCGAGGTCACGGGAAAGCCGGTGAGCTGCGCGAACTCGCGCAAGAGCTGGCTCGCCTCGGGGCCGGAGTTGATGACGCCGCCGCCGGTGTAGAGGATCGGCCGTTTCGCCTTGCCCAGCAGTTCGACCGCCTCGCGGATCTTGTCGAGATCGCCCTTGACCCTGGGTTGATAGGTCTTGTGCGTCACGTTCTTGGGCGCGACATAGGCCCCGCTCATGAACTGGACGTCCTTGGGGATGTCGATCACCACCGGACCGGGACGGCCCGAGCGCGCGATGTAGAAGGCCTCGTGTATGACGCGGGCGAGATCGTTGACGTCCTTCACCAGGTAATTGTACTTGGTGCAGCTGCGGGTGATGCCGACCGTGTCGCACTCCTGGAAGGCGTCCGACCCGATCAGATGGGTGGCGACCTGGCCCGTGATGACCACCAGCGGGATGCTGTCCATCAGCGCGTCGACGATGCCGGTGATGGCGTTGGTCGCGCCGGGTCCGGAGGTGACCAGCACGACGCCGACCTGCCCCGTGGAGCGGGCGTAGCCCTCGGCCGCATGGGTCGCGCCCTGCTCGTGCCGCACGAGGATGTGCTTGACCTCGTCCTGCTGGAACAGCGCGTCGTAGATCGGCAGCACGGCCCCGCCGGGGTAGCCGAAGATATGCTTGACGCCCTGATCGACGAGCGAACGGACCACCATCTCCGCCCCGGTCATCATCTCAGCCATGACGTCACCTCCTTGTTTCAATCGCCCATTGCGCCCCGGAATGCTCCCAAAGGGAAAACGGGGCAAGAAAAAAGGGCCCCGAGGGACCCTGCCATGCGCCATCTTTCGGATACCGACCCTAGGGTCGTCCGGCCGATGGCGCTCCAAGTACTACAATGATCATACGCATGATGCGCGGGTTCCTGAAAAATAACAGGCGCGAACGCTAGCGGCCTTCCGCCCTCCGGTCAAGGGCGCATTCGCCATGAACGCCATTCGGCACCCCACCACAGGTTGCGATTGCCACGGCCGAACAAACCGCTAAGCTTTCGGTCCGAAAGCATCCTCTGAAGGTGCTCTTGTCCTCGCAGGGAGAATTTCATGCTACCGATAGTATCGCTGAAATCCTTGAATCTGAAGCTTGCCGGCCATGCCGCGGCCGCCCTCGCCGGCCTGGCCATGCTTGCCGGTCCCGCCGCCGCGCAGGCCGACTATCCCACGCGCCCGATCGCCCTCATCATTCCCTTCGCCGCTGGCGGCTCCACCGATCTTGTCGGCCGCGTCATCGCCGCGAAGATGAGCGAGGAGCTTGGCCAGCAGGTCGTGGTCGAGAACCGCGGCGGCGCGGGCGGCAATCTCGGCGCGGCGGCCGTGGCGAAAGCCGAGCCCGACGGTTACACCATCCTGATGGCCACCGTCGCCACCCACGCGCTCAACCCGGCGCTCTACCAGAACATGCCCTATGACCCGGTGACGAGCTTCGAGCCGATCTCGCTGCTGGTGACCGTGCCCAACGTCCTGACGGTCAACCCCAGCTTCGGGCCGAAGACGGTGCAGGAACTGATCGACAAGCTGAAGGCCGAGCCGGGCAAGCACAGCTACGCCTCATCGGGCAACGGCACGCCGCTGCATCTGTCGGGCGAACTGTTCAAGTCGCTGGCGGGCGTGGACGTCATCCACGTGCCCTACAAGGGCTCCGGCCCGGCGCTGGTCGACGTGGTGGGCGGCCAGGTGCCCATGCAGTTCGACAATCTCCCCTCTTCCACCGAATACATCAAGACCGGCAGGCTGATCGGCCTCGCGGTCACCGGCAAGCAACGGTCCGACCAGTTCCCGGACATCCCCACCTTGGACGAGGCCGGGGTCAAGGGCTACGAGACCTACACCTGGAACGCGCTGTTCGCGCCGGCCAAGACTCCCAAGGAGATCGTGGCGAAGCTCAACGCGGCGGCCAACAAGGCGATCGCCGATCCGGCGGTCAAGGAGCAACTTGCCAAGTTCAGCGCGGCCACCGTCGGCTCGACGCCGGAGGAACTGGGCGAGCACGTGAAGGCGGAACTGGCCAAATGGGCTCCGATCGTCAAGGCCTCGGGCGCGAAGATCGATTGATCGTTCAGTCTTCGATGGAATGCGAAAGGCCCCGGAAACGGGGCCTTTCTTTCATTGGGGCGACCGGCTTGCGCCGTCCGGCAACCACCACTCAGGCAAATGTCCCGTTCTCATCGGGCCAGGTCCAGATTGCCGCGTCCGCGAGAATCGCCTCCACCACCGCATCCGCACGCTTCCGGGTGCTGGGACTCCCGCCTAGGTTCTGGACTCATAAGCCCTGAGCCAGAGTCGTGTTGAAGCGAGCAACACA
>JBEBSP010000183.1:0-5577 GCA_040394255.1 Agaricicola taiwanensis
CCGTCCCGGTGCGCGGGACGGGCCGCTTTCGGCGGCGATCCGTCCCATCAGGCGGTCCAGCGCTCCGGCGCCGGGCGTCGCCAGGCTCTCGTTCAGGGCGACGGCATCGTCGTGCTCGGCCCGCGCGGCGTCGAGATTGGCCCGCGCCGCCGGATGGGCGGCGAGATGGGCCTCGACGCGGGCGCGCTCGGCCTCGCTCAGCCGCCCGGTCGCGTACCAGGGCAGCAACAGTTCGATGTCGTCCGGGTTATCGGTCATGGCCAGCCTCGATCGATGCCTGCCCGGCGGAAATGCTCGCCGAGCTGCTTGCGCGCGTGGAACATCCGCGTCTTGACGGTGTTCTCGGGAATGCCGAGGATCTCGCTCGCCTCGCCGACGGACCGCTCGTGATAATAAACGAGATCGACGATCTCCCGGTGAGCCGGAGACAGTTTGTCGATGCAGCGGCGGATGAGGGCGGCCTTGCCCTGCTTGGCGAGGCTGGTGTCGGCGAGATCGCTCTCGTCCTCGATGGTTGCGGCGTAGTCGTCGTCGAGCGGCGCGTCCGATCGCTTGCGCAGCCGGCTGATCGCCTTGTTGCGCCCGATCGAGAGCAGCCATGTGGTGACGGCGGATTGACCGCGATAGCTCGCGGCGTGACGCCAGACATCCAGAAACACCTCATTGGTCAGCTCCTCGGCTATGGCCTCGTTGCCCACGGTGCGCAGGACGAAACGGAACACCTTTGCGCTGTGGCGCCCGAAGAGCGTGCGGACGGCGGTCTGATCGCCGGCCGCGATGCGCTTCAGGAGGTCCTGGTCCTGTTCGTCCGTCATCGTCTGGCGAAAGCCTTCTCATGGAGTCTGACGCGGCGGCGCGCCGAAAGGTTCACGCCGGATACCACCTTATCCACGCAAGGCGGCCCATGGAAAGCAGGCCCCGTTGTGGCGTGGTGGCAACAAGCCGCCGCTTTTGCACATCCGGCGCATCGGAGCGGCTTTCGCGGTGCTATGGTGTCCACGCGACGTCGGGGGACGAACTCACATGGCAGGAACGATGCGGCGCCAGGGGTGGGAGAACCGTTTGCGCATGGCCTGGCTGGCAGCGGCGGCGGCGATCGTCTGCGCCGGCGAGGCCAACGCGCAATTCCAGTCGACGCCGACCTCGCAGTCAGACCGCCTGAGCGAGACGAGGGCGCTGGCGACGGCGGATGCATTGATCGTGTCGGCTCATCAGGCCACCTCGTCAGTGTCGCGCGCCATCGCCGCGCGGCTGGCTCCGGTTCCGGCGTGGGGCGGCATGCCGCCCGCGCTGGCCTATGCGGCGGAAGACAAGGGCTCCGCATGGCCGGGCATGACCGAAGGTCGCTCCGCCGACACTCCGGCGGCGTTGCTGTGGAATGTCTGGGCCGATGCCAACGCCTCCTGGATCGACCGCGACCATCCCCTGTTCGGGAACGACGGGTATCTGACGACCTCATCCATCGGGATCGACCGCAGGATCGGCGATCGGGCCGTCCTGGGTGTTGTCGTCAACGGCGAATGGTCCGATCTCGACACGACCTTCACCGCCGGGAAGCTGGAGACCAAGGGCCTGGGTATCGGAGCCTATGGCGGCTATGCGCTGACCGACCGCATCGTGGCGGATGCGCTGGTGCTCTGGAAGGGGCTGGAGTCCGATGTGTCGAACGCGGCGGTGCGTGGCTCCTATGCGTCCGATCGCTGGATCGCGGCGGCCAACCTGACAGGCTATCTCGACCTGGCGGCCGTCCGCCTCGCGCCGTCGGCGGGCATCCTGTGGACGCGCGAGGAGCAGGGCGCCTACATCGCCAGCAATGGGGCCGCCTCTCCGGGTACGCATGTCGAAACGGCGGTTGTTTCCCTCGGCACGAAGGCGGAATACACCCTGGCGATCGATGCTTGGCGCAGCGTCACGCCCTGGCTCGGTCTGGCGGCGGAATGGGAGGTGGCGGCCTCTGACGGCCCGCTGATCGGCGGGGCGAGGGACGGTGAAACCGACCTTGACGTCCGGCTTTCAGGCGGAGTGAACGGTCAGGTCTCGGACCGCCTGTCCGTGGCGCTGAAGGCCGATCTGTCGGGCCTTGCCCGCTCCGGCCACAAGGTGGCGACGGCGGGCGCCCAGGTTGCTCTCAGGTTCTGAATCCAAAACCTCGGACATGGCTGCCGCGCTGGGCGGTGGCCATGTCCCCAGCCGGTGCATGCGTCAACGGCATGGGCGGCGATAGCCGTCATAGCCGACATAGGTGCCTGTGCGCGGATCGAACGAGCGATAGCGGGATGCGCAATAGGCGTACCAGTTGCTGCCGTAAGCGGGCGGGGCGGCATAAACCACTTGGGGCTGCGCCAGTGAATTCGCGATCAGCGCGCCGGCGGCGAGGCCCGCGACACCGGCCGCGCCATAACCCCAGCCATGGTGGCCATGCTTGTGGTTATGCTTCCAGTGCTTGACCTGGATCAGGCTGTCGCCTTTCACCGGGGTGATCTGCGCCGCTTGAAAGGGCGCGGCGCTGGACGGGGTCGCGGCCACGGCGGTTGCGAGTGCAGCCAGGGCCAGCGTAGCGGAAAGAACAGTTTTCATCGAAGTCTCCTCGTGGCGATAAACGCCATGGTTGAAATATCGATGATCCGGATTGTGCTCGTGGACCATCTGACCATGAGACGGGGCGAGCTTCAGAAGCGTTCAAATTATTTCATGCGCAGCGCGATGGCTGCTGGAGGGCACAATAGTGCGCCGCAATGAAACCGAGTGTTGCCCATGGGACACGTTCGAAGTGGTGATTATATCCCGCGGCCTTTAGTTCTAATTTTAACCGTTCTCTACGCATTTCGTTGTGAAGACGGTTAAGATAGCGTAACTCCGGGAAGGCGCGGTGCGTGAATGCCGCACCATACTCGGGGATGATTATGGAACGTTTGTTTGGCGAGTCGCTCGAATCTGAAGATGCGCGTTCATCGGCCGAGGTACAGATCGCCCAGGCGATCACGGCTCAACCACAGGTTCAGCCGCCGTTGAAGCCCGATTTGACGCTGGTCAGGCCGCTTCCCAACGAGGCCATCGACCATGCGGCGGGCGCCTTCGCGCGCATCAGCTTCCTCGAGATTCGCAGCGAACAGATCATCCTCAGTCAGGACGGCGGAAATCTCGTCATCCGCTTCACCAACGGCGGTTCCATCACGCTGGCCGACTTCTTCGGCCCCACGGGCGAAGCCCGCGACGATCTCCAGGTGATCGTCGAAGGCGATGTCGCCATAGACGGCGTCCAGTTCGCATCCATATTCCCCATCGCCGCCGATCCCAACGTGCTGCCCGCCGCCGGTGAGAGCGACGGCAACACCAACGGCCGCCTCCAGCCGAACGACTCGCCCGACCTCGGCGCGCTCGGAAACGGGCTGAGCTTCCAGGACCTCTTGGGCGATACGGAACTGACCAGCCAGCAGTTCGCCGACACGCTTCGGGTGCTGGACACCCTGCCCGAGGCAATCGGCGGCGGCGTGTTCTCCGGCACCATCACCGAGGAAGCGCTCGGCAACGGTCCCGTGAGCATTTCCGGCGGCGTGCCGATCGACTTCGGCGCGGGCGGTTTCGGCAGCGTCTTCTTCACCGGCGCGGTCTCCATCGCCGGTTCGCCGGCCTTGAACCTCGTGGCGGGCAATGCGCCGGTGGTTTCCGGCATGACCGCCGGCGGCGTGCCCGTGCTCGTCGGCCTCAGCGCCGACGGCCAGACCATCACCGGCACCGCCGGCGGCAATCCGGTCTTCACCATCACGCTCAACGGCGGGGTGAATTCCACCTTCACCTTCACGCTGCTGGACGCCATCGATCACCTGAACGCGCAGGATGTGCTGCAACTCGTGCGCTTCGCCGTGCAGGGCACGGACGGCGACGGCGACACGCTGAACAATCCGGTGTTCCTCGACATCTCCATCCTGGACGACGTGCCGGAGCTGAACGGCCCGGCCGAGAACGGCCTGGTGGATGAGGACGACCTCGGCAACGGCACCGACGGCTCCGAGCCGCGCACCGTGACCGGCAACCTCAACATCGACTGGGGCCAGGACGACGACAACACGCCCGACGCGGGCGGCATCGACCGCGCCGTGCGCTTCGACGGCATCGTCACCGGCGATCCGGTGGTCTCCGCCAACGGGCAGGCGCTGACCTCCAACGGGCAGGCGCTGACCTGGACCGTGGTGTCGGACGGCGAGATCGTCGCTGAGAGCGCGGCAGGCATCGCCATCCGCGTCACACTTTCCGACCTCGGCGACGGCTCCTACACCTTCGAGCTTCTCGACAACATCGACCATCTCGGCGCTGATGCCGAAGCTCTGGCGCTGGCGCTGAACTTCATCGCCCGGGACGCCGACGGCGACGAGATCGGCGGCAGCTTCAGCGTCACGGTGGTCGACGACGCGCCTGTCGCGGGTCCATCCGAGACGCGCACCCTCAACGAGGGCGCCCTGCCGGACGGCAACGAGGCCGGCCAGACCGCGCTCGTGGCCACGGGCAGCCTCGGCATCGACTTCGGCGCCGACGACGGCAGCCGCAACTTCGCCTTCGAAACCCGCAACGTGCTCGGCTTCCCCGTTCCGGACGTGCGCGTCCACGACAGCGCCGGCAACGAGGTCGTCCCGACCTCCAACGGCAACCCACTGTTCTACATGGTCACCACCGACGGCGCGGGCAATCCGGTGCTGACGGCGCAGACCCTGCCGGTCGACGGCAATCCGGCGCGCACGGTCTTCACCATCACGCTCGACGAAGCCACCGGCGACTACACCTTCACGCTGCTCGACAACCTCGACCACTACAGCGGCAACGGCCAGACGCTGGACGTGCGCTTCGCCTTCACGGCGACCGACAGCGACGGCGACAGCGTCACCTCCAACGCCACCGTGCGCATCGAGGACGACACCCCGGTCGCGGGCGAAGGCACGCGCGGCTCCCTGCGCGAGGAAGACCTTCCCGGCGTGCCGAACCTGACCGATCCGACCGTGACGGATGTGCGCCAGGTCTCCGGCTCGGTCGGCATCTCCTGGGGCGCGGACAACGACACCCGCGCACCGGGCCAGCGGTCGCTGTCCTTCACCGGTTCGCTCACCGCGCCGGACCTCGTCGTCACCGACGCCAACGGCGATCCGGTCGTGCTGCGCTCCGACGGCCAGCAGGTCCTGTTCGTGGTCAACAACCTGGGCGACGGCGCGGAGATCATCGGCTACGTGCCGGGCCTCCTCGGCGTGCTCAACCCGGCCAACCATGTCTTCCGCATCACGCTCGATCCCGATGCAGCGGCGGGCGGCCAGTACACCTTCACCCTGCTGCGCGAACTCGATCACACCCTCGCGGGCGAGGACGCGCTTTCGCTCGCCTTCCAGGTGCGCGCCACCGACAGCGACGGCGACAGCGTCCTGACCACCGTCACGGTCGACGTCTATGACGACATGCCCGTGGTGGTCGCGCCCGCCGGCATCACGGTGGACGAGGACGGCCTGCCCGGCGGCAACCCCGGTGGCGGCGCGACCGACGTTCCCGGCGAAGCCACCACCGTCAACGGCACGCTGACCTATGCCTTCGGCGCGG
>JBEBSP010000184.1:0-5573 GCA_040394255.1 Agaricicola taiwanensis
AGCGCGACCATGTGCGCGTGGATACGAAGATGATCGAGGAAGGCGTGCTGGTCGGCCACAATTTCGAGGCCACCGTGGCGGATCTGGAGGCGCGCATGAGGAAAGCCGCCGCCGATCTCGAATTCGAGGAGGCCGCTCGCCTGCGCGACGAACTGAAACGCCTGCGCGAGGCGGCCATGGAGGTCTACGACGATGGCGCGGTGGTGCGCGGGGACGGCGGCGAGGGCGAAGCCTCACCCGCCGGGAACGGCAAGCGCCGCGAGGCTCCGTTGCCGAAGCCCAGCGCCCGCGTGCGCAAGCCGACGCTGGACGAGATGGGGCCGCACAATCGGGACATGCCGTTGCCGGGGCCGGTGCCGAAGCGGCGGGGGTGAGGGCGCTCTCCACGCCCCGCATGGCTGGGTCTGGCTCGGCCATCCACTTAGGGCTTCTGTTTTATGCATCCGAATTTTCGTCAACATGTGGATGCCGACCCAAGGCCGGGGCATGACGGTTGTGCGGTGCTCGAACTTGCCGCGCATGTCTTCAACAAGACCATACCAAGCCAATCCATCTACGGTTGTGAAATGGGAGATATTTGCGCTATCCTTCCGCCCGCGTGGGGCAAAATCCCGGCGCTGGGCCTAGAAACCCATCCAAGGCAAAGCTCGGCCGCAGTCCTGCGGCCGGGTGGCGGTCGCATATGTCCAAGGTTTCGGCCCAAAAGCGGTCGCGCTTCGGACGCTTTGCCCCGAGGTTTCTAGCACCCGGCTCCGGCGTGTGTCCCTCAACGGGGGCAGAGGGCACATGGGCGACAACGATACCATCGACGACGACAGCATTTCCATCATCGACGCGGCTTTCGACCGGCAACGCTCGGCCTTTCTCGCGGGCCACGCGCTGCGGCGGTGCCGGGAGGATTACGTCCGGCTGATCTTCGGGCGGAGGTTCGGGCGCGCCGTGGCGGCGGACGATGCCCAGGAGGTGATGTTCCTCGCACTCACCTTCCAGCACTGGGGCGACGGCAAACTGTCGCTCTGGACCGAGAGCGAAATGCTGCAATGGCGCGTGATGCACGAGGGGGCCGCCAAGCCGCCCAGGCGCCGCTGGTTTCGACGGTGGTGAGGCTTGCGCCACCCGGGGGCCCATCTCCCGGCATCCTGCTGCTGAGTTCTTACCGGGACAGCGCGGGAGCAGGATGCAATCAGTTGCAACCGCAGACAATGCGAATCGAAATTATGCAATCAATTGATTTTTCAGTTGAATTTATCGTATCGTTGCTTTAATAACTAATTATTAACCAATGAGATGCCGCTTTAGCTCAACAGGCAGAGCTTCTTGCACCGTATGCGAGGAGGTCGGTGTTCAAGTCACCGGGGCGGCTCCATTCTCTCCCATCCGTTTCAGCACAGCGCGCGGACTCATGAACAGGCCGTTCAGGCCGGGTTCAGCGAGTGGAACTTATGTATTGCGCATGCGATGCAGGGAGTTGAGTATCATGCGTATCTTATGTGCCGCCGCCGTTCTTTCCTTGATCCTGACGACAATGAGCCAAGCCCAGACCCAAGGCGTGCCCGCCTATCCGGCGGGATATCATGCCGTCCAGAAATCCGTGACCCCGGATTACATGGTGCTCGCGCTCGCGGGCGGCTGGCTGTCCGGGCTGTTCTCCGGCCGCTGACGGCGGGGGAAGCGGTTCCGTTCCCTCCCTTATCCACCAGCGGTCAGCGCGCTGCCTGCGGCAGGGCATAGGCGATCACGCTATCCCCCGCCTTGGTGCCCGATGAGCCATGGCCTCCCGCCACCACCAGCAGGAACTGGCGTTTGCTGGCGTCCGACCAGTAGGTCATGGGCGTGGCCTGTCCGCCGGCGGGCAGGCGGCTTTCCCAGAGCTTCCGGCCGGTGGTGACGTCATAGCCGCGCACGTAATAGTCCAGCGTGCCGGAGAGGAAGGCGACGCCGCCTTTCGTGACGACCGGGCCGCCGAGGCCGGGCACGCCCATGGTCAGCGGCAGGGGGATGGGCGAGAGATCGCGCACCGTGCCGTTGATGTGCTTGTAGGCGATCTTGCCGGTGGTGAGGTCCGCGCCCGCCACATAGCCCCATGGCGGCGGCTGGCAGGGCAATCCGACGGGTGACAGGAACGGCCCCATCTCGACCGCGTAGGGCGCGCCGAAATTCTCGTTGAAGGCCGGGTCGCCGGGCTTGGAGACGAGGCGGTCCTCGGGATTGCCGCGCGGCAGCATCTTCGATGTGAAGGCGATGTAGACCGGCATGGCGAAGACCGCCTGCCGTTCCGGATCGACCGCGACGCCGCCCCAGTTGAAGGTGCCGAAATTGCCCGGATAGACGATGGTGCCCTGTAGTGAAGGCGGGGTGTAGCGGCCCTCGTAGCGCATGGTTTTGAACGCGATGCGGCAGGCGAGCTGATCCAGCATGGTCGCGCCCCACATGGAAGCCTCGGTCAGCTTCGGCGGGTTGAAGGAAAGGGCGGATACCGGCTGCGTCGGCGCGGTGCGGTCGCCCTCGACCGCGCCCTGCGGGGCCGGGGTTTCGGTCACGGGCAGCACCGGTTCACCCGTGCGCCGGTCGAGCACGAAGATTTCGCCCTGCTTGGTGGGCGCGACCAGGGCGGGCACGATGGCGCCGTCGAGGCGCAAGTCGATCAGGCTGGGCTGGGCGGGCACGTCCATGTCCCAGAGGTCGTGATGCACGGTCTGGAACACCCAGGCGACCTGTCCGCTGTCGGCGCGCAGGGCCACGATGGCGGCGGCGTATTTTTCCGTGTTGGCGTCGCGGTGGCCGCCGTATTGGTCGGGCGGCTGGTTGCCCATGGGGATGTAGATCAGCCCGAGATCGGCGTCGTAGCTCGACACGCTCCAGCTGTTGGGCGAGCTTTCCATGTACTTTGCGTCGGATGCGATGGGCGCCGTTTCGTCCGGGTTGCGGCTGTCCCAGTTCCAGACGAGCGCGCCGGTGTCGATGTCGAAGGCGCGGATCACGCCGGATGGCTCGGTGGTGGAGACGTTGTCGTTGACCGCGCCGCCGACCACGATGAGCCTGTCGGTCACCACGGGCGGCGAGGTGGAGTAATAGGCGCCCGGCGTGACGTTGGGCATGTTGGCCCAGAGATCGACCGTGCCGTCCTCGCCGCCGAAGCCGGGGCAGACCTTGCCGGTGGCGGCGCTGATGGCGATCAGCCGCCCGTCGGAGGTGGGCAGGAAGACGCGGCGCACGCAGTCCGGGGCCGCGACCAGTGGCGTCAGGCTGGGTGAGGTGCTGTCGGGCGTCATGGCGGGCACGGGCTCGCCGTCGGGCCGGGTGGCCTGGGCGTCGTGATAGGACACGCCGCGGCAGGTCAGATGCTGCGTGGTCTCGGTGGGGGGCTGTCTTAGCGCCGGATCGAAGCGCCATTTTTCCGCGCCGGTCTCGGCGTCGAGCGCGATCACGACGCTGCGCGGGGTGCAGAGATAGAGCGTGTCGCCGATCTTGAGCGGCGTCACCTCGTAGGGGGTTTCGTTGGGATCGCCCGCGCGGCGCGGCTCGCCGGTGTTGTAGGTCCAGGCGACCTCGAGGTCCTTGACGTTGGCGGGCGTGATCTGGTCGAGCGTGGAATAGCGTCGGCCTGCGGCGCTGCCGCCATAGGCGCGCCATTCGCCGCCCGCGTCGGCGGCGCTGAGCGCGCCGCCGGTCATGGCGGGCCGCTCCGGCAGATTGCCGTGCAGTTCATGGGTATTTGGCGTTACCAGCGCGATCAGGGCGACCGCGGCGCTGACCACGAGCGATGCGCCGAGCGCACCCCAGCCGGAGCGGAACATGGCCTGGCGGTTCTCGCCCAGCGGCTGGACGCCGCGCGCGACCCAGGGCAGGGCGAACAGCAGCCCGAGGATCACCAGCAGGTCGCCGCGCGGGGCGAGCTGCCACCAGTCGAAACCGACCTCCCAGAGTGCCCAGAGGATACTGCCGAGCAGGATCGCGGCATAGAGCCAGAGCGCCAGCGGATTGCGCCGCCAGATCAGCGCGCCGGTGGCGATCAGCGCCGCCCCGGCGATGAGGTAGTAGACCGAGCCGCCAAGGGTGAGCAGCCAGATGCCGCCGGCGCCGGTCACGAGACCCAGGATGATGAGGAGGATGCTGAAAACGGCGGGAATGGGACGGGGACTGCCGGACATGGGGGAACGCCTTGCACGCATGGGCACGGGAAGCGAACAACGTGGCGTCGCGGGATTGGTTCCATCCGCGCCGGTATTCTATTCAGCATCCATCGTGTGTCAGGGTCTCGGCCCGCCGACCAGTCCCTTGTCCGGGAAGCAGGTCGCGGTCCGCGCTCCGGCTTCCTGCCAGCGTCCGATGGCGATGCGGGTCTTGAAGCCGGCGAGGCCATCCGCGCCGCCGACGTCATGGCCCTGGGCCTCCAGCCGCTGCTGGAGCGCGCGGACGTCGCCGCGCGTGATGCCGTCGGGCGCGCGCCATGCGGTGGAGAAGGCGCCGGCAGCGCCCTCGATCCGGTCGCCGAGGTGGCCGATGAAGAGGGCGTAGAGGTCGCTCTCGTTGTAGCGCTTCAGCACATAGAAATTGTCCGAGACGATGAAGGCCGGGCCATGGCGTCCGGCGGGCATCATCAGATAGGCGTCGCCGCGGCCAAGCCTTGCGAGCGGACCCTTGACGCCCGCCCGCTGCCAGTCGGCGAGGGGGCGACCCTGTTCCGGTCCTTCCAGCGTACAGGATACGGCCTGAGGAACGTTCGCTTCCACTCCCCAGGCGTGGCCCGGCTGCCAGCCGTGCTGGCGTAGATAGTTGGCGATCGAGGCCAGCGTGTCCGGCACGGAGGTCCAGATGTCGCGGCGGCCGTCGCCGTCGAAATCGACCGCGTAGGCGAGGAACTTCGACGGCAGGAACTGGGGCTGGCCGAGCGCGCCGGCCCATGAACTGTAGAGCATTCCGCCGGGTGCATGGCCATCCTGCACGATTTTGAGCGCGGCGATGAATTCGGGGTAAAACATGGCGGTTCGCGTCGACATGAAGGCCTTGGTCGCCAGTACGCGCAGGCCGTCGTGCGGGATCTTCGCCCTGCCGAAGCCGGATTCCCGGCCCCATATGGCCAGCACCACCCCGCGCGGCACGCCATATCGCCGCTCGATGGCGTCCAGCGTGGCGGCGTGCCGGCGGGCGAGCGAGCGGCCGATGCCGGTGAGATCGGCCAGCTGCTTTTCGGAGAAGTAGCGGCCGGGGCTGGAGAATTCGGCCTGATGCTGGGTCTGCGGCGGCTTTCTCGGTGCTCCGGGCGGAGCGAGGTCGGGCAGGTCCCAGTTGAGGGTGAGGCCCGAGGTGGCGCGCTGAAAGGTGGTGCGGGCGATACCCTGCTTCTGCGCGTCCGGCCAGACGGTGCGGTCGAGCCATTGCCGAAACTGCGCCTCGACACCCTGCCGGTAGGGCGTCTGGGCCGAGGCGGGCAGGGCGGCAAGGCAAAAGCCCAGCACCGTGGCGAGGAATGTGAACCGCAAGGGGGCATCCTTCGATGAATCAACTGAGCAAGACCCTTACACCAGAATGCGGCCCTATTCCGCCGCGTGGCGATGTGGTGCCCGCTACCC
>JBEBSP010000185.1:0-5552 GCA_040394255.1 Agaricicola taiwanensis
GTCGAGGGCGAAGGGCCGCGCAGCTTCCAGCCCATGAACGTCAATTTCGGCCTGTTCCCGCCGCTGGACGCCCCCGTGCCGAGCAAGGGCCCGAACGGCGAGCGCCTGCGTGGCCCGCAGAAGTCGGCCGCCAAGAAGCAGGCGCTGACCGCGCGGGCCAAGGCGGATCTCGATGGCTGGATCGGCGCACGAGTTGAACCGCAGGCCGTATTGGACGTTTCCTCTGCATAACGCTGGAGAGATACCGACGTGGAAACGCATGAACTTCACCGGGGACGCCTGATCGACCACATCCAGCTGGTGGTGAAGGACCTCGCCGCCAGCCGCCGGTTCTACGAGGCCGTGCTCGACGTGCTCGGCATTCCCATCAGCGGTGAAGGCGATGGCTATTTCTGGGCCGACGAACTGGTCGTCTCGTCACCCGGCAGCGATGCGGCTCAAGGGGTTCTGACCGGACGGCATCACTTCGCCTTCCAGGCAAAGGATCGGGCCACGGTCGAGGCCTTTCACAAGGCAGGCATAGCCCACGGCGGCGCGGACAATGGCGCTCCCGGCCTGCGGCAGCACTATCACCCGGATTACTATGCCGCCTTTCTGCTCGATCCGGACGGAAACAACATCGAGGCGGCCTATCACGGTGCGGCGAACCGGAGCGCGGCCTCGGTGCATATCACTTTCTAGAAGCGGCTTTTGCGCCCCGCGCGCCAGATCGCGAACTGGCGGCGCCATAACGGCCGGTCGCCCAGGCGGCCCGCGTCCATCCGCCTGAGATCGCCCTCGACCAGACTGACCGGCAGATAGGCCGGCAGCGTCGCAGGGGCGATCTGATCCCGGACCGCCCTCGCCTTTTCAAGATGGCTGCGGGCGATCGCGCGCAGATCGGCCAGCACGGCATCGATCGCCGCGCTGCGCTCTCCGGCCAGGTAATCTTCCACGCGCGCGGCGTGCCGCAGCAGAAGATCGGCAGGCAGATAACATTGCCCCCGCTGGCGATGAAGCGGCAGCGCCCGCAGCAGACCGGTGATGCCCAGCGCCACGCCCGCATGCCCGGCGGCTTCGGCCGCGCCGGGGTCGCGCCCACCGGCGAGGGCGATGCTGGCGAGCCGGATCAGGGCCGATGAGGTTTCGCCGCAATAGCCCTCAAGGTAATCGAGGCTCGGCATCGGGTCGTTGTAGAGGTCGAACAGCCGGGCCTCGATCAGGTTGACGAAGGCCTCGCGCGGCAGGTTGTTGGCCTCGATGGTCCGCAGCACCTGCCGCGCCACCGGGTGAGACGCGGCCTCGCCCGCGCGCTCGCCCTCGATCACCTCACGCCACCATTGCAGACGGATTTCGCCCGGCAGGGGCTCGCGCACGACGTCGCGCACGCGGGCGATCTCGATGTTGAAGGCATAGAGTACGAACAGATGAGCGCGCCGGTCGGCGGGCGCGAACAGCGCCGACAGAAAGCGGTCAGGGTCGGATGCGCGCACCAGCTCGGCGCAGGGGTCCGTCAGATCGGCCATGGGATCATGCCACGGCGATCAAGGCCGCCGCGACCTTTCGATTCTCACCCAGGAGAATGTTGTAGGTGCGGGCGGCGTTCCCCGTGGACATGGGTTCGGCGGTGATGCCCGCTTCCCTCAACCGCTGGCGCAGCTCGGCCGTCAGCATTGCGATGACCTGCCCGGTTCCGACGAGGAGATGGTCGATGTCGCCGACCTCCGCCAGGACGCCCGCGAAGGAGGCAACCGTCAGATCGTCCGGCTGCGTCACGGTCCAGGCATGCATGCCGCTCGGCAGGCACAGAAGGGACCCACGATGCGACATGCCCGCGAAACGGAACCCGCCGTTGCCATAGGCATCGATGGCGGCGCGTTCCGGCAGATAGCGCTCGTCCCCCGCCATATCAGCGCTGCGGAACCGGCACCTCGGCAGCGACGGCCTCGTCGAAGGCACCCTTGCGCCGCGCCGCGCCCACGCCGAGATAGATCAGGATCGGCGAGGCGATGAAGATGGACGTGTAGGTGCCAACCAACACGACGCCAAAGGTCATGACCGTCGCGAAGCCATGGATGGCCGGACCGCCGAAGAACAGCAGCGCCAGGAGCGCAAGCGTGACCGTGACGTGGGTGATGACCGAGCGTGACAGCGTCGAGTTGATCGACACGTTCAGCAGTTCATCCATCGGCATTTTCTTGTAGCGGCGCAGGATCTCGCGGATGCGGTCATAGATGACGACCGTGTCGTTGAGCGAATACCCCAGGATGGTCAGGAGAGCCGCGATGGAGGTCAGATCGAAGTCAATCTGCATCAGGCACATGAAGCCGACTGTCAGCACGATATCGTGCACGTTGGCGATCATGGCGCCGAGCGCAAACTGCCATTCGAAACGGAACCAGAGATAGATCAGGATGCCGAAGACGGCGAATATGATACCGAGCGCGCCATAGGACAAAAGCTCGCTGGACACGCTCGGTCCGACCACTTCGACGCGGCGGTATTCGACACTGTCGCCGAGCGCCGTGCGGATCTTGCCGGCGGCGATCTGCTGCGCCTCTTCCCCGCCCGGTTGCTGCGCCACGCGGATCAGGACGTCGGTGTCGGCGCCGAACTGCTGGAGTTGCACCTCGCCGAGTTCGAGACCGTCCAGCGTGGTGCGCAGTTGCTGCAAATCGGCGGGGCCGGACTTCGACTGGATTTCCATGAGCGTGCCGCCCCGGAAGTCGATGCCGAGGTTGAGGCCGTGGGTGAGATAGAGCACCACCGCGACGATCGACAGCAGGGCCGAGATCGGCAGCGTGATGCGCCGGAAGCGGATGAAGTCGAAATGGGTTTCGTCAGGAACCAGGCGAAGAAGACGCAAGGGATGGCTCGCTTATATAGTGGGTTGTCAGATCGGCACGTGCTTGGGACGCTTCCAGCGCACCCACCAGGAGACGATCAGGCGTGTCACCGTGAAGGCCGTGAAGACCGTGGTGATGATGCCAATCCCCAGGGTGATGGCGAATCCGCGCACAGCGCCGGTGCCGATCATGAACAGCACGGCCGCCGCGATGAAGGTTGTGATGTTGGAATCGAGGATGGTCGCCAAGGCGCGGTCGAAGCCGGCCTCGATGGCCGAGATCGGCGAGCGTCCGGCACGCACCTCCTCGCGGATGCGTTCGTAGATCAGCACGTTGCTGTCGACCGCGATGCCAACCGTAAGCACCACGCCGGCGATGCCGGGCAAGGTCAGGGTCGCTCCGAGGGCGGAGAGCACGCCGAAGATCATTGCGACGTTGATCGCAACCGCGATGTTGGCGATCACGCCGAACAGGCCGTAGGTGGCGATCATGAAGATGACGACCAGCACCGAGCCGATGTAGGCGGCGCGTTCACCCTTTGCGATGGAATCCTGCCCCAGGCCGGGGCCGACGGTGCGCTCCTCGATCACCTTGAGCGGCGCCGGCAGCGCGCCGGCGCGCAGCAGGATCGACAGGTCGTTGGCCTGCTGGACCGTGAATCCCCCCGAGATCTGGCCCGTGCCCCCGAGGATCGGCTCGTTGATGCGCGGAGCCGAGATCACCTCGTTGTCGAGGATGATGGCGAAGGGCCGACCGACGTTGGCCTGCGTCGCCGCCGCGAAACGGCGCGCGCCGTTGGCGTTGAAGCGGAAGGACACCACCGGTTCGCGCGTCTGCTGCTCGAAACCCGGCTGGGCGTCGATCAGGTCCTCACCCGAGACCAGAATCTGGTTCTGGATCAGATAGGGCTGCGGCGGCTGATCGTTGGAATAGAGGATCGAGGATTCCGCCGGCGGGCGCGACTGGAGCGCCTGTTCAGCCGACATGGTGGTGTCGACCATGCGGAAGGTCAGCTTGGCGGTCTGCCCGAGCAGCGCCTTCAGCCGTGACGGATCATCGAGGCCGGGCACCTGGACGAGGATGCGGTTGGCGCCCTGACGGGCGATGTTGGGCTCGGTGGTGCCGAGCTGGTCGATGCGGCGGCGCACGATCTCGATGGACTGATCCACGGCCCGCCGCACGCGCTCGCTCAGCCCCGCCTGCGTCAGCGTGGCGATGATGAGGCCGTTGTCACCGGCCTGAACCTCGATGTCCGTTCCGGAGGCAACGCCGGTCAGTCCGCCGCCGACGGGTGTCGCCAGCTCGCGAACTTTCTGCAGGACACGGTCGCTGTCGGCGGGATCGCGCAGGCGTGCCTGCGCGCCGCGCTCGTTCGACGTCAGCCCGGTGTAGCCGATTCGCTCGTCGCGCAGGACGCGGCGAATGTCATCGCGCAGCGCGACCGCCCGCTCCCGGCGCAGCGCTTCGGCGTCCACCTCCAGCAGGATGTGCGAGCCGCCCTGAAGATCGAGGCCGAGCACGACCGTGCTGGACGGCAGCCATGACGGAATCGCCGCGCGTATGTTGGCCGGCAGGATGTTCGGCACGGCGAAGGCGATGCCGATCAGCGTGACGGCAAGCACGAGGAAAAGCTTGGGGCGGGAGAAATGCAGCATCGGGGTCGCCGTTCAATTAGCCGGTCGTAACGATCAGACGGCTTCGTCCTTGACGGGCTCGCCCTTGGCGCGCACTTCGGCGATCATGGCGCGGGACACCCGAACCTTGACGTTGTCGGCGATCTCGACCTGGATTTCGCCGTCGTCGATCACCTTGACGATCTTGCCGATGATGCCGCCGCTGGTGACGATGGTGTCGCCACGCCGCACGTTCTTGATCATTTCCTGATGCTGCTTCACCCGCTTCTGCTGCGGACGGATAATCAGGAAGTACATGATGACGAAGATCAGCACGAAGGGCAGCATCGACACGAGGATGCCGCCACCCCCCTGTGCACCGGCGGCCTGGGCGAAAGCGGGCGTGATCAACATGCGAGAACGTCTCCGGATGTGTGTTCTTGAAAAGCCGCAGCACCACCCTCGCGGGCCGGTATCGGGCGAAGCGGGCGGACTATAACTACGTGAGGACGGAAAGCAAACGCGCTATCCATGGACAGTCGTTGCGCACCAAGGCTATTCAGGCGCCATATACATGGAGGATTCCCCGTATGCCCAGCGCCGGCCTTGACGGATCCACTCTGTTGCCCTTGCTCGACCGCATCGCCGAAGCGCTGGAACGGCTTGCGCCTCCCCCGCCGGCTCTGCCCGATTTCGATGCCGCGGACGCCTTTGTCTGGTCTTCATCAGGCCGGAACTTCATACCCGTGCCTGAGGTTGCCCGGGTCGATCTTGCACAGCTCAAGGGAATCGAGCGCGTTCGCGATATTTTGATCGACAACACCGAGCGTTTCGCGCGCAGCCTTCCCGCCAACAACGCCCTGCTGTGGGGCGCAAGAGGAATGGGGAAAAGCTCGCTCGTGAAAGCGGGCCATGCCGAGGTCAACGCACGGATGCGGACCGAAGGTCTGGACGCGCTGAAGCTGGTGGAAATCCACCGCGAGGACATCGAGACCCTGCCCGAGGCCATGTCGGTGCTGAAGGCCGCCCCGTTCCGCTTCATCCTGTTCTGCGACGATCTGTCGTTCGATCCCGACGACACATCCTACAAGTCGCTGAAGGCGGCGCTCGAGGG
>JBEBSP010000186.1:0-5516 GCA_040394255.1 Agaricicola taiwanensis
TTATCGCCGGCCGGGACCGCGAGCAGCTTTTCGTCGCGGAAGGCCGCCACGACCTCCGCCGGCGGCAGGAGGCAGCGCAGGCCCAGCATCAGCGCCTCGCCCCGCAGCTCCGCCACGACCAGCGGATGGCGGTCGATGATCTCCGCGAGGTGCTGTCTCAGGCGCAGGCCCACGTCGCGGATGTGCTCCAGGAAGCCGGGCGCCAGCACCACGTCGAGCACGGCGTTGCCGACGGCCATGGCCAGCGGATTGCCGCCGAAGGTGGTGCCGTGGACGCCGGCGGTCATGCCGCTCGCGGCTTCCTCGGTGGCGAGGCAGGCGCCCATGGGAAAGCCGCCGCCGATGCCCTTGGCGATGGCCATGATGTCGGGGGAGATGCCGGCGTGCTCGTGGGCGAACAGCTTGCCGGTGCGGCCGACGCCGGTCTGGACCTCGTCGAAGATCAGCAGCAGGCCGTGCTCGTCGGCGATGTCGCGCAGCGCGCGCAGGGTCTCGTTCGGCATCACCCGGATGCCGCCCTCGCCCTGGATCGGCTCGACCAGGATGGCGGCCGTTTCCGGCGTGACGGCGGCCTTCACGGCCTCGATGTCGCCGAAGGGAACCTGGTCGAAGCCCTCGACCGCCGGGCCGAAGCCGTCGAGATACTTGGGGCTGCCGCCGGCGGCGATGGTGGCCAGCGTGCGGCCGTGGAAGGCGCCCTGGAAGGTGATGACGCGGTAGCGCTCGGGATGGCCGGCTGCGGAATGGTGCTTGCGCGCCATCTTGAGCGCGGCCTCGATCGCCTCCGCGCCGGAGTTGGTGAAGAACACATGGTCGGCGAAGGTCGTCGCCACGAGCCGTTCCGCCAGCCGCTGGCCGTCCGGGATCTCATAGAGGTTCGAGGTGTGCCACAGCTTCTCGACCTGCCCCTTCAAGGCCTCGACCAGATGGGGATGGGCGTGACCCAGCGCATTGACGGCGATCCCCGCCCCGAAATCCAGGTATCGCTCGCCGGTCGTCGATATGAGCCAGGACCCCTCACCCCGTTCAAACGCAAGGTTCGCACGGGCATAGACCGGCAGCAGGGCAGACGACACGGCAGTCACTCCATCCACAAAAACGGAAAAGGCGCCGCCCGGAGAAGCGGCACCTCCATGATGCAAGAGATTCTATGGGCTCGGCCCGATCTGTCAACAAGATTGGCGCAAAGGGAACATTCCGGCGCGCATCCGCTGGAGACGAAGGCCGAAGGATGGACCGCACCCGAAATTCCGGCTCAACCGTGGGTCGCGTGGTTATCCCCCGGGGAAAACATCAGGAACGGCATGGGGTTCGGGCACGAACTGGGGAAAAGAGGGGTCTGTTCCCCTTTCGGACTCTTGCGGGTGAGTCCGTGCATATTGTAGTTTCCGAAACGTTAAAGCACGACATCTCGTGCAGGCGGACATCCAGGACGACAAGCGGCGCGGAACGGCTCCGGGCGCCACCCGGTGACGGGTGATGGATTCCGCCAAAAACGGTGAGGGGACTGAGATGAGCTGGAACGATGAGCGCGTAGAGCTTCTGAAGAAGCTTTGGCAGGATGGCCTGAGCGCCAGCCAGATCGCCGGTGAACTGGGCGGCGTGACCCGCAACGCCGTGATCGGAAAGGTTCATCGCCTTGGACTTTCCGGCCGGATCAAGTCCAGCACGCCGAGCCTCGCGCCGCGCCGTCCGCGCAGCACGCCCCAGCCGTCACAGCCCTCGCGGCTGCGCTTCCAGACACAGGGCAACGTGGCGCTGGCGCCCTCGCCCGAAATCGAGCTTGCTCCCTCTCCCCGGCAGGAAGCCGAGGTCACGCCCTTCACCTGCGAGCGCGTGACGATCATGGAACTCAAGGAATGCATGTGCCGCTGGCCGCTGGGCGACCCCAGCCGCCCCGAGTTCCGCTTCTGCGGCGCCAAATCGAGCCCCGGCGCGCCTTACTGCGACCACCATGCCCGCATGGCCTACCAGAGCGTGTCGGACCGCCGCCGCGAGCGCCGCACCGCCACCGGCTGAGGCAAAAGAAGCATGGTGGCCGATAGGCGCAAACTGGTCCTGGCCATATCGGCTTTGTGGGTGCTGGCGTCGATACCAATCTCCGAAGATTTATACCGGGAGATTTGGGGGGACGGCCTATTCATGCGAATCTTTTCGCTCGTTGTTGTGGCCACGCCCGTCTGGCTGTTTTTTGGGTGGAAGTGGCTAGCCAATGGAGCCCCCACTCATCGAGTGCATATGATAGTTGTCGGAATCGCTGGTGTTGCACTGGCGATTTTGGCTGCGAATACCCGACGCTGGGAAGATGTCGCCTACATCCCCATTATTGCCGTCGCAGTCTTTCCCTTACTAGTGGCCGCAGAACAGTGGAAAGTCGCTTCCAACACGCAAGCAAGACCCACAGCTTCACGGTTCGACCCCGCCAAGCTCGAGAACTTGGAGGCGCTCAACGGCAACGTCGCACCGCTGCTCAGATTAACGGAAACCATCGCCAGTGAAATTCTTCAGAAGATGGATGCCATTTCTGCGCGCTCCCCACTGCCAAGGCTGATCCAGCCCAAAGCCGATGCAACGAAGGCAGCCTATGGCCTGATCCATTCGGCCTATATTTCCTTGCCTGCGGAGCACCAAACCAGCCGTATGATGATGATTTTCTCAATGTATCAAAGTCATATGACAAGTAATATTGTGGCGCTCTCGATGCCTCGAATAGATGGCATGCCTGAGGTCACTTCGGAAATTCTCAAAGACGAAAAATTCCGAGAACCCATACGAAAGCTTCTGAAAATAGAAGAAGACAACGGGTCGGCAGCACGGAGAAAGCTTGAGCAAGGTGAGCCAAATCCTCATTTTCCTTTTTATGAGAATTTACGCCCTTACATTTCACCAAAAGCAACGCCCGAACATCTCAGCGCGACTTTCGAAAATAAATTCGCTGAGCTTTACAGCCTTGCAAAGTCGCAGATGGCGATAGTCGTTATTCGGACGTAGATTCATTCAAGCCTGCGGACGGGCGAAGGTCTCGTCGAAGGAATAGCCCGCGCCGCGCACCGTGCGGATCGGATCGTTCTCCAGGGAAGTGCTCTTCAGGGCCTTGCGCAGGCGGCCGACATGGACGTCCACCGTGCGCTCGTCCACATAGACATCCCGCCCCCAGACGCCATCCAGCAACTGCTCGCGGGAATAGACCCGGCCCGGGCTCTGCATCAGGAACTCCAGCAGGCGGAATTCCGTCGGGCCGAGGTGGATTTCCGATCCGCCGCGCCGGACACGCCGGGTCTCGCGGTCGAGGTCGATGTCGCCCGCTTTCAGCAGGCTCGACACATGGCCGGGTTTCGCCCTGCGCAGCAGCGCGCGGACGCGGGCCAGAAGCTCCGGCACCGAAAAGGGCTTGACCACATAGTCGTCCGCCCCGGTGGCGAGCCCCCGGATGCGCTCGGCCTCCTCGCCGCGCGCGGTCAGCATGACGATGGGCAGGCGCTCCGTTTCGGGGCGGGCGCGCAGGCGGCGGCACAGTTCGATGCCCGAGATGCCGGGCAGCATCCAGTCCAGCAGCAGAAGGTCGGGCACATCCTCGCGCAGCCGGATGTCGGCGTCGTCGCCGCGCGCGATGGTCTCGACCTGATAGCCCTCGGATTCAAGATTGTAGCGCAGCAGGAGGGTGATCGCCTCCTCGTCTTCCACGATCATAACGCGCATGGATACAGACCTCACTCCCGGAATTCGATCGGGGTCGACGCGGTCTCGTCCTGCTTGGGCCGGTCGTCCGCCAGCATCTGGCCCGTGACGAGGAAATGCACCGTCTCGGCGATGTTGGTGGCGTGGTCGCCGATGCGCTCCACGTTCTTGGCGGCGAACAGGAGATGCGTGCAGAAGCCGATGTTGCGCGGATCCTCCATCATGTAGGTCAGAAGCTCGCGGAACAGGGAGGTGTAGAGCGCGTCGACCTCGCCGTCGTGCCTCCAGACCTCGGTGGCGCGGACGTTGTCGCGCTGGGCGTAGGCGTCCAGCACCTGCTTGAGCTGGGCCAGCACCAGTTCGCTCATGTGGTTGATGCCGCCGAACAGCTTCGGCGAGCGGAAATCGCCCTCGATGGCGCCGACGCGCTTGGCGGTGTTCTTGGCCAGGTCGCCGATGCGCTCCAGATCGTTGGAGACGCGCAGCGCCGCCACCACCGCGCGCAGGTCCACCGCCATGGGCTGGCGGCGCGCGATGGTCAGTATCGCCTGTTCCTCGATGGTCTGCTGCATCCGGTCGACCACCCGGTCGGTCTCGATGACCTTGCGGGCCAGCACGGTGTCACGGGTGAGCAGCGCGGTGATGCTGTCGGCCACCAGCTTCTCGGCCAGCCCGCCCATCTCGGCGAGCTTCCCGGCGAGGTCCTTCAGGTCGGTGTCGAAGGCGCTGACGATGTGCTCTGTCATGATATGGGGTTCCTTCCGATCAACCGAAGCGGCCGGTGATGTAGTCCTGGGTGCGCTTGTCGCGCGGCGTGGTGAAGATCAGGTCCGTCTGGCCTTCCTCGACCACGACGCCGAGATGGAAGAAGGCGGTCTTCTGCGACACGCGCGCGGCCTGCTGCATGGAGTGGGTCACGATCACGATGGTGAAGTTCTGGCGCAGGTCGTCGATCAGTTCCTCGATGCGCGCCGTGGCGATGGGGTCGAGCGCCGAGCAGGGCTCGTCCATCAGGATCACGTCGGGGCTGACGGCGATGGCGCGCGCGATGCACAGCCGCTGCTGCTGGCCGCCGGACAGGCCGGTCCCGGAGTCCTGAAGGCGGTCCTGGACCTCCTTCCACAGCCCGGCCTTCTTCAGGCTGTCCTCGACGATCCCGTCCAGCTCCGCCTTGGAGCGCGCCAAGCCGTGGATGCGGGGGCCGTAGGCGACGTTCTCGTAGATCGATTTGGGGAAGGGGTTGGGCTTCTGGAACACCATGCCGACGCGGGCGCGCAGCTGCACCACGTCGAGCGCCGGGTCGTAGATGTCCTGCCCCTTGATCTCGATCCGGCCCGTCACCCGGGCGATGGGGATCGTGTCGTTCATGCGGTTGAGGCAGCGCAGGAAGGTCGACTTGCCGCAGCCGGACGGGCCGATGAAGGCCGTGACCGAGCGCTCGGGGATGTCGATGGAGACATCCTTCAGCGCGTGCTTGTCGCCATAGAAGACGTTGACGTCGCGCGCCGTGACCTTGATGAGGGGCGCGTCTTCATCCGTCCGGGGCATAACGGCTGCCTGTGCTTGCGTGTTCATGTCGGCCTCTGTGGTCATGGCGCTCACCAGCGGCGCTCGAAACGTTTGCGGAGGAGGATCGCCAGCCCGTTCATGGCGAACAGGAAGGCGAGGAGAACGAGGATGGCCGCCGCCGTCTTGGCCTGGAAGCCGGCCTCGGGAAGATCGGACCACAGGTAGATCTGCACCGGCAGGGCCGTCGCGGCCTGGGTGATCCCGCCCGGCACGTCGACGATGAAGGCGACCATGCCGATCATCAGCAGCGGCGCGGTCTCGCCCAGCGC
>JBEBSP010000187.1:0-5425 GCA_040394255.1 Agaricicola taiwanensis
CGGTCGCGCAGGCCGAGGCTGGAGATCGTGACGCGCGTGCGGTTCTCGCTGATCCAGACGCCCGCCGCGCCGGGGCGGTGGCCATACCCCACGTCGGGATCGGGCGCGTAGAGCGAGACCTCCGGCAGCGGCAGCACGCGCCACAGCGGCGTCGCCATGACGATCTGGAACAGCAGTTCCATCGCCAGAACGGCGCAGGCGAGGCCGGCGAGCGACATGAAAGCGATGCGTGAAAGCCGCGCCAGCATCTCAGAACCTGAAATAGATGAAGGGGTTGTCGGTGGCTTTCGGGATCATCACCAGAAGCAGCGACAGGCCGATCATGACGGCGCGCAGGAACGGCCCGTCGAGCCGCAGGATCGCCCGCACGGCGCGGCGCGTGAACAGGCAGCGTTCAAGCCGGTGCAGGCCGAGCAGCGCGGCGCAGCCCGCAAGCACGAGCATCCCGCCCGCCCCGTCGTCGGGCAGCGCGGCCGCGCCATGCCCGTCCGCGCCGAACATGGCGGCGAGATAGCGGCCCGCCGAACCGAGGTCGGGCGCGCGGAAGACCACCCAGAGCATCATCACCAGGACCAGCGTCAGCGCCCATTCCGCCGGCCCGAGCCGGGCGAGCGTCCCGCCCCACAGTCGCCAGATGGCCGTCAGAACGGCCCAGCCGACGCCCCAGGCGATGAAGGTCCAGTTCGGCCCGTGCCACAGGCCGGCCAGCGCCATGACCAGTACCAGCACGCCGAGCTGGCGCAGGGCGCCGCCCCGCCCGCCGCCGAGCGGGATGTAGAGATAGTCGCGGATCCAAAGCGACAGGGTGATGTGCCAGTGCCGCCAGAACTGGATCGGCGTGCGCACCAGATAGGGCTGGCGGAAGTTGAGCGCCAGCCGGAGGCCGAACAGATAGCCGAGCCCCAGCGCGATCTCCGAATAGGCCGAGAAATCGAGGTAGATCTGGAAGCCGAACAGCCAGGCCCCGAGCCAGGCGGCCGCGGCGTCCGCCGGGCCTTGCCGGAAAATCTCGTCCACCACGGGCGCGAGCGAATCCGCCAGTATGATCTTCTTGGCGAGGCCGAGCAGGCACAGCCCGAGCCCGAGGCCGATCAGCCGGGGCCGCGTCGTGCCGCTGTCGAACAGCCGGTTGATCTGCGGCCCGAACTGCCGCCAGCGCATGATCGGCCCGGCCACGAGTTGCCCGAAGAACAGCTTGAACAGGGTGAACCGTGCCAGCGACCGGAACGGCTCCGCGCGTCCGCGCGCGATGTCGACGAGGAAGGCCGAGAGCTGGAAGATGTAGAAGGATATGCCCAGCGGGATGACGATGCCCTCGGCGAAGGCGTCGATGCCCGCCGTCGCCGCGATGAAGGCTCGGTATTTGAAATAGGCCAGGCAGGCGAAATTGAGCGTGAGGGCCACGGCGAGGGCGCGCCGCTGCCGGATGATGGCGAACTGGAACAGGTAGTTCGCCAGGATGATGGCCGCCGCGATCAGGCTGTCGTGCAGCCCCGCCGCGCCGTAGAACACCATGCTGGCAGCGAGCAGCACCCAGCCCTTCCACGGCAGCAGCCGGAACAGCACCCATGCCGCGGCGAGGAAGACGGCGAAATAGAAGGTGTCGTAACTCAAGGCGCGGCCACCGGTTCAAAGCATGGCATGAGCGCCGTGGTTACCTTGAGTCGAAGGGTTTGCATAAGGATGGGCCGCAAACTCCCGGCATCCCCTGCCGCTCAATGCAGCCTTTGGCTGGTTTCCGCATCGGGCAATCGCAGCGATGCCGGGGCCGCCGCCGGAGCTTCGGACAGCATCATCTCCGGCACGATCCGCTTGATGAGCCGGCGCGCGCCGGCCTCGTCGCCCGCCAGCGCGGCCTGTTCCAGCTCCGCGATGGCCCGCGTGATCGCCGCCCGGTCGGTCAGGCGCGGCGAGGCGACGAACACGCCTTCCGCCTCGGTCGCTTCCGTCGCCTCGTCGCGGTCGAACAGCTCCTCGAACAGCTTCTCGCCAGGCCGCAGGCCGGTGAACCGGATCGGGATGTCGATGTCCGGCCGCCGCCCGGCCAGCGCGATCATGGTGCGCGCGAGATCGACGATCCGCACCGGCTCGCCCATGTCGAGCACGAAGATGCGGCCCCGGTCGGCGCTCTTGGCGAGGCCGTGGGCGGCCGCCTGCAACACCAGTTCGGTCGCCTCGCGAATGGTCATGAAGTAGCGCCGCATCTCCGGATGCGTCACCGTCACCGGCCCGCCGGCGCGGATCTGCCGCTCGAACAGCGGCACCACCGAGCCGGTGGAGCCCAGCACGTTGCCGAAGCGCACCGTGATGAAGCGCGTCAGGCCGGGGTCGACGTCCAGCGCCTGGCAGTGGATTTCCGCAACCCGCTTGGTCGCGCCCATGACGCTGGTCGGCCGGATCGCCTTGTCGGTGGAGATCATCACCACGGCGCGAACCCCGGCCTCCACCGCCGCGTCGGCGAGGTTGCGCGTGCCGACCACGTTGGTCATGACGCCCTCCGCCACATTGGCCTCCACCAGCGGCACATGCTTCAGCGCGGCGGCGTGGAACACGATGTCGGGCTTTTCACGGGCCATCAGCCGGAACAGGCTGTCGCGGTCGCGCACGTCGGCGAGTACGGCCGCGCGCTCCACCGCCGGAGCTGCCTCGGCGATCTCGCCGTCGATCCGGTAGAGGTTGAATTCGCTGTTCTCCAAGAGGATCAGGCGCTTCGGGCCGTAGCCCGCCACCTGGCGGGCGATCTCCGAGCCGATGCTGCCGCCCGCGCCCGTGACCACGACGGTGCGGCCCTCGACCAACTCGCGGATGCGCGTCAGCTCCAGCTTCACCGGAGCCCGCCCCAGCAGGTCGTCCAGCGTGATGGCTTCGAGGCTCGCCTGCCCGCCGAGCAGATGGGGCGTTTCCGCGATCCGGGTGATGGAGATGCCGCGCGGCGCGGCGATGGCGGCGATGGCCTGCAGCGATTCGCGGCTCTCGCGCGGCGCGGCCACCACGAAGGCGTTGGGCAGGGCGTTCTGGCGCGTCAGGTCGTCGAGGATCTCTTCCAGCGACGACAGGCTGCCCAGCAGCGGCGCGCCCCGCACGCGGCGGCCCTTGGTCTTGCCCTTGGCGTCGACGATGCCCACGACGTGGTAGCGCTCGCCGCCTTCCAGCCCGAAACGCCGGATCACCTGGTCGGCCTCCAGCGCCGTGCCGACGATGAGAAGGCGCGCGCGCTTGTCTCCGGTGCGGCCCGTCAGCAGCGTGGCGAGCCCGGCCAGTCCGCCGTCGCGCACCACCCGGTAGGCGAGGCGCGGCCCGGCGAGGAGGACGATCAGCACGAACCATGCGATGGCTGGCACCGAGCGTGGGACGAAGGTCAGGCGGTTGATCAGGAACATCGCCAAGAGGAAGGCGAAGACCGTGACGGTGGTCGCCATGACGATGGCGCGCAGGTCCGTCAGCGAAGCGAATCGCCAGATGCCGCGCCCGAGGCCGAAGGCGTGGAACACCACGGCCGCCGTGCCGGCGAAGATGGCCGTCGGCGCGGCCAGCTGGTCGAGCGGAGGGATGTAGTCGAAGCCATAGCGCATCAGCATGGCGAGCAGGAACGCCAGCGCGGCCATGGCGATGTCGTGGATGGCGGCGAGGGTCCGTTTCAGCTGGGTCGAGGACAGGCTCAAGGGGACGCACCGGGGTTGCAGGACGCGTTTCCCTCTACACCGGACACGGGCGCGCGGCAAAACATGTGTGCCGGACCGTGTTTTGTGGTGGAGATTTGCCTTGCGGTGGAGACTTTCGTCATCCTCCCGTATGGAATGTGCGGCCCATCCTTAGAGACGCCTTGCTCCGCAAGGCTCATCAGGACGAGGGTGGTGGTTGGGGCTCTTGCTTTTTCAGCGTTCCTGCACCCGCCATCTTCACCCTGAAGCCGCGCTGCGGCTGTCACGCAGGATGGGCCGTGAACGCCATGCCGTCCTGCGTGATTCGAAAGCCCTGATGCAAAGCCCAGCCCGCGACCGCCCCCCTTCCGCTCATCTCGCCGACATCGCCGTCGCCATACTGGCGGCGCTGCCGGCCGTCATGGTGCTGTCGACCCGCTCGGCGCCCGTCGTGCTGGCGTTGTTCACGGCCGTCGCCCTCGCCGCGCGGCTCGGCGCGGGGCAGGGCGGCAAGATGGCGGCCAAGGCGCTTCGGCTGCTGGCCACGCCGCTGGCGGCGTTGACCGGATGCGGCCTCGCGCTCATGGCGGCTTCCCTGTGGTGGACGCCGGACCCGGCCTTCGCCGGTGAATACCTCGCGCAACTCGCGGGCAACGCCGTCCTGATCGCCCTGGCGGTCATGGTCGCGCCTGTCGTCGACAGGCGGAAGGCGGGAACGGCGCTGGCCGTCGGTCTGGCGGCGGCAACCGCGCTGATCGTCTTTGAACTCATGACCCGGGGCGGAATCATGTCCCTGTTCGGCCAGGCCTACCCAGGCCCCTACAGGCTCAACCGCGTGGTCGTCGCCACGGTCGTCCTGCTGCCCCTGGCAGCGGCCTTCACCGTCCGGGACAGGGGCTGGTCCATACCGGCCGCGCTCACCCTCGCGATCGGCGTCATGGCGGTGCTGTCCTCCAGCGGCGCGGGCGTCATGGGCTTCGGCGTCGGCCTCCTGTCGCTGGCGGTGGCGGCCATCGCCCCGCGCGTCATGGTCTGGGCCTTCGGCCTGGGAGCGGTGGCGCTTTGCGTCGCCATGCCGATCCTCGCGCCCCATGTGAACGACGTCATCCCGCCGTCGCTGCACGCCGCCATGGCCAGCGCCAGCTCCGAGGTGCGCGGCGAGATCTGGCGCATCTATGCCACGCTTGGCCAGGACAACCCGATGTGGGGCTATGGCCTGGAATCGAGCCGCTTCATCGTCCACACCGGCGTGGCGGCGGGCCTGTCGCCGGAGGCGGTCGAGCTTCTGAGCTACGGCCACCCCCACAACGCGCCCTTGCAGGTCTGGTTCGAGTTCGGCTTCATCGGCGCCCTGATCGCGGCGGGCATGATGTTCGTCGCCACCCGGCGCATGGACCGGATGCCGGAAGACCTCAAGCCCTATGCCGCCACCAGCTTCGCGGTGATCTTCGCCATCGCCTGCGTCAGCCACGGCGCCTGGCAGGCCTGGTGGATCAGCCTGATCGGCGCGGTGCTGGTGTGGTGGCGCATCCGGCTCACGGCGCTTGCGGAGGCCGCGCCATGATCGCGCGCCGCCGCGACGCCGTTATCCTCGCCGCCATCCTGCTCGCGGCCTGCGCGGTCCGCGTCGCGGCGGTGCTGACCCTGCCGGAGCAGAACCTGCCGGACGCGCAGACCTACCGCACCGCCGCCCAGGAACTGCTGAACGGCGAACTGATCGTCAGCCATCTCGTCATGCCGCTCTATTCGCTGGCGATCGCGGCTTTCGGCGGCGGCCGCCTGGG
>JBEBSP010000188.1:0-5424 GCA_040394255.1 Agaricicola taiwanensis
AAATAGGGGATCACCGCCGTGATGCGGCGCGCCGAGGAGCGGCGCAGCGCGTCGATGATGATCAGCGTTTCCATCAGGTGATCGTTGGCGGGGAATGAGGTCGACTGGATCACGAAGGCATCCGCGCCGCGGACGTTCTCCTCGATCTCCACGAAGATTTCCATGTCGGCGAAGCGACGCACGAGGCATTTCGTGAGAGGCTGCTGGAGGTATGCGGCGATCGCATCCGCCAGCGGACGATTGGAATTGCCCGCGACGAGCTTCATGGCGGAAGGCCCCTATCGGTCGTGTGCGGCACGCTGCCGGACCCCAACCTTTTCTGGTGTCAGATGTCAGCCCGGCTCTTAGCAACGTTTTGGCGGTGTCTCAACACGCCGAAAGGCGAAATATGACAGATGTTGACAGGTGTTGCCCCATGTCTTCCCTCTTGAGACGGGCGTCCGGTCAGGCTTCCAGTACGATGGCGGCGATCATCCGGCCGTAATCCGGCTCGCTCCGGTGGGTGGTGCGACGGTAGCTGAAGAAGCGTTCCTCGTCGGCGTAGGTGTCGAGTGCGAGGTCTTCCACCGTCCCGACGCCGGCCTTGCGCAGCCTGTGGGCGATGTAGCCGCCGAGGTCGAACTGGAGGTGATGCGCGCGCAGGGCGGGGGCGAAGAAATCATCGTCGCCGGCCTCGAAGGTCTGGCGGAAATCGGCCCCGACCTCATAGCTCGCCTGGCGGATGCAGGGCCCGAGGACGGCGATGATGTTCTTGCGGTCCGAGCCGAGCTGTTCCATGCGCGCGACGGCGGTATCGAGGATGCCGCGCTGGGCGCCTTTCCAGCCCGCGTGGGCGGTGCCGATCACGCCCGCGACCGGATCGGCGAGCAGAACCGGGCCGCAGTCGGCGGTGGTGACACCGATGGCCAGTCCCCGGGTTGCGGTCACGATGGCGTCGACCTGCGGGCGTTCTTCGAAGGGCGCGTCCGCGATCACGGCATCGGGCGAATGGACCTGGTAGGCGGTCAGGAAATGCTCCGGTGTGACGCCAAGGTGCTCGGCCATGCGGCGGCGGTTTTCGAGAACATGGGTCTGATTGTCGCGGGAGCCGACGCCGCCGTTGAGGCTGGCATAGATGCCGGTGGAGACGCCGCCCTCGCGGGTGAAGAAGGCGTGACGGATGCCCTTGAGGCCGGTCAGGGCGGACGCGGTGATGGTCGGGAGTGTCATGATCGGGGATGTCCATAGGGCTCGATGAACGCCGCCGGGGTGGGCAGGCGGGGATCGGTGATGGCGACCGCTTTGAACAGATCGCCCATGCTCCTTGCGCCCTGCGCCGTCAGCCGGCGGAGGCCGATGTCGATGGCGCGGGCCTGTGCGGGCGTGGCGCGCTGCCTCAGCCGGTCCGCGCGCGCTTCCGCCCCGAGGCGCAGTAGCAGTTCGCGCTGGGTGACGAGACCGTGGACTTCCGCGCCTCCGATGCGCGCGGCGAGGGCGATCTGGCTGAAGTCGACCTGCGTGGTGAGGTCGGCTTCGCCCGGCTCGGCCAGCGGATCGGCGTAGCGGTGGCCCCTGACCGCCTGGAGCGTTTCACCCGCCGCGGGACCGGCATAGCCGTAGTCGATGACCAGTGCAGCGCCGCCTTCAGTCGTCACGCGGCGGCCGATGGCTTCGGCGATGCGGGAGCCGGCGTCGGCCAACTCGACGATCGCGCCCTCGGCGGGGATGGGGGGGGAGTGCGTCACGGCGGGTTCGGTTTCCGTTCCCTCGGCGAAGGCGAGGCGGCTTTCATCCGTGACCGTGACCATGCGATCCCGCCACAGGCCATTCCGGCGGATCACCTGCCGGACGGGCAAGGCGTCGAAGAATTCATTGGCGAGAATGACCGTCGGGCCAGACGGCACCTCGCTCAACTCCGCGTGCCACAACAGCGGCAGGCCACAGTCCTGGAGTTTGGCCTTCTGGGCGCGTCGCAGGGCCGGGCTGGTCTCGACCAGATGGACATGGAGGGCATCGCGAAAGGGGGCGAGCACGCGCGCGGCGCGCAGGGCGTCGGCCATGAGCGTACCGCGCCCCGGTCCCAGTTCCACGAAGCGAAGGAGGGATGGGCGGCCCATGTCGGTCCACATGGCTGCCGCCCAGAGACCGAGCAACTCACCGAAGATCTGGCTGATCTCCGGCGCGGTGGTGAAATCGCCCGAGGCACCCAGCGGATCGCGTGTCGGGTAATAGCCATGGTCCGGGTCCGACAGGCAGAGCGCCATGTAGCGTTCGACGGTGATCGGCCCTTCACGGGCGATGAGAGCCCGGATGGTCTCGCCGAGCGGCGTTGTCATACCACTGGCCGTCGCGACGCCATGACGATCAGGGCGATGCCGCCGATCACGAGGGGCAGGGACAGGATCATGCCCATGGTGACGGCATCGGCGAAGAAGCCGATCTGCGCGTCGGGCTCGCGGAAGAACTCGCAGGCGATGCGGGCAAGGCCGTAGCCGAGGCCGAAGACGCCCGCCGTCAGGCCGGGCCGTTTCAGGCCGCCCATGCGCACCACGGTCTGCACCACGATGAACAGGACGAGGCCTTCGAGGGCGGCTTCGTAGAGCTGACTCGGATGGCGCGGGTCGGGGCCGCCGGTGGGAAAGACCATGGCCCAGGGCACGTCGGCGGCGCGGCCCCAGAGTTCGCCGTTCACGAAATTGGCGATGCGTCCGAAGAAAATGCCGATGGGCGCGACCGCGCCGACGAGGTCGAACAGGGGCAGGATGGCCTGCCTGCGCCGCCATGCGAACCAGCACATCCCGGCGATGGCGCCGATCAGGCCGCCGTGGAACGACATGCCGCCGTGCCAGACCATCAGCGCCTCGAGCGGATGGCCGGCGTAATAGCTGAAGTTGTAGAACAGCACGTAGCCGAGACGTCCGCCGAGGATGACGCCGAAGGCGATCAGCACCAGGAGATCGTCGAGGCCGGCGGCATCGGTGGGCGGCGTGCGGCCCCAGAGTTCGGCGCGGGCGATCATGCGCCGCGCCACGAGCCAACCGAGCAGCAGCCCCGCCACATAGGCGAGTGCGTACCAGCGCACCACCAGCGGCCCGACGGAGACGGCGACCGGATCGATGACGGGGAAGGGAAGGGCGAGAGTAATCATGAATGTCCTGAATCGCGCAAGACGACCCTTAACCTTGTCGCCATGATATGCAATTCCCATCTCCATAGTGGAGCACAAGGAGCATTCCCATGACGCAGACACGCGGCAAACTTTTCGACGGCATGGCGCAGCTCATGACGGATGCCGTCGGCGTGGCCGAGGGCGTGAAGCGCGAGATCGATACCGTGGTCAAGGCGCAGGCCGAGAAGATCCTGGGCGATCTCGACCTTGTCCGGCGCGAGGAATTCGATGCGGTGCGTGACATGGCGGCCAAGGCGCGTGCGGAGAATGAGGCCCTATCGGCCCGGCTCGAAGCGCTGGAGAGGCGGCTGTCCGGAGTGGACGGCGACACCACTCCCGATATCGGCCAGGCGACCGCCTTCCCGGAATGACAAACATTTCCGTGAATGGAGCCCATCCCCTCTAAAGTGCGATAGCTCTGTTTACCCAACGCATTATATAGTGGATGCAGTGGCGATTCGGGGGCGATTCCCAAGACGTCCCGGTTTTCGCCACATGTGCGGTTGCCCGTCTGGGCCGCACCCGGCAGGGCAGCCAGTTCTGGCGTCGGACGCGTGTTTCACGCGCGAGAGGTCTCACCTTTTGTGAGGAGACCCACAATGGCACTGATCGACGTAGAGGTCGGCCGCCTCGACAATCCGGTCGATACCATCGAACAACTCGCAACCATCAACGATTGGAGCTTTGAACGGTCCGGTGACGACGACATCGCCATCAGCGTCGCGGGACGCTGGGCGGACTACAGCACCTCCATCACCTGGATGGACGACGTCGAGGCCCTGCATCTCGCCTGCTCCTTCGACCTGAAGGTGCCGGACGCGCGCGTGGTCGAAATCCTCAAGCTCATCAACCGCATCAACGAAGGCCTCTGGGCCGGCCACTTCGACCTGTGGAGCGAGGAGGGGGTCATCATGTACCGGCATTCCCTCATGCTCGCGGGCGGGGCGGAGGCCACGGACCAGCAATGCGAAGCCCTGCTGCAGACGGCGCTGGAATCCTGCGAGAGGCATTACCAGGCGTTCCAGTTCGTCATCTGGGCGGGCAAGAGCGCGCAGGAGGCGCTTTCGGCTGTCCTGTTCGAAACCATGGGCGAGGCATGACCACGTGACATTGCCATTGCTCGGCGGCGGTACGCTGCTTCTGGTCGGCGCGGGGAAGATGGGAGCGGCCCTGCTGGAGGGCTGGCTCCGCCTCGGCCTTGCGCCGTCCGCCGTGTCCGTGGCGGACCCGTCGCCGCCGCCCGATGTGGCGGCGATGCTCGAACTCAACGGCATCCGCGTCAACCCGGCGCCCGATGTCGACGCCTCGCCCGGCGTGATCGTGCTGGCCATCAAGCCGCAGGTCCTGGACGCGGCCTTGCCGCGCATCGTGCGGCATGTGGGCGCCGACACGCTGGTCATCTCGATCCTGGCCGGCAAGACCTTGCAAGCCCTGGAGGCCGGTCTTCCCGCCGGCACCGCGATCGTCCGGTCCATGCCCAACACGCCGGCCGCGATCGGCCGCGGCGCGACCGTGGCCGTCGCCAATGCCACCGTGACGGCGGGTCAGCAGGCCATGGCGCATGCCCTGCTGGCGGCTTCCGGAATGGTGGAATGGATCGACGACGAGGCCCTGATGGACGCCGTGACGGCGGTGTCCGGCTCGGGTCCCGCCTATGTCTTCCTTTTGGTCGAAAGCCTTGCCCGCGCCGGCGTCGCCGCCGGCCTTCCGGCGGACCTCGCCATGACGCTCGCCCGCCAGACGGTGACGGGCGCGGGGGAGTTGCTCAACCAGTCCGACCTTGCCGCCGAGATGCTGCGCCAGAACGTGACCTCGCCGGGCGGAACCACGGCGGCGGCACTTGCCGTCCTGATGGCTCCGGATGGGCTCGACCCCCTGATGCGGGACGCCGTGGAGGCGGCGGCGGAACGGTCGCGGCAGCTCGCGGGTTGATCCTGCCCCTTTGCAGCGCGGACGTGACGCCCTACCTTCGATGAGTGATCGTTCCGGAGGAGGGTGCCATGGCCGATGCTGACCGTTCCATACAGGACAAGGCTGTCGACGCGCTGATGGACGCGCTCGCGACGCGCGGCTGGGGCGACGTCTCGCTGGCGGATGTCGCGCAGGGCGCTGGCGTGTCGCTGGCCGACCTGCGTGCGGCCTTTCCCTCGACCGGGGCGATCCTCGGTGCCTTTGTCCGCCGGATCGATCTCGCTGTCCTCAAGGAGGATGCCTCCGACCTCAAGGACGAGCCGGTGCGCGAACGGCTGTTCGATCTTTTGATGCGCCGTCTCGAC
>JBEBSP010000189.1:0-5403 GCA_040394255.1 Agaricicola taiwanensis
CGGCGTTCCTCGGCCGGCGGCAGGAAGGACGCGTCGAAGACGTCCGCAGGCTCCGGTTTGTCCTTCAGGCCTTGCGCCTCGGCGATCAGCTCGATCGACGCCGCAAGGCGGGTTTCGTCCACGCCGCCGATGCCGTTGAGCCGCACGCCTTGCGTCACGATATTGCCATCCAGCGCCGCGCGCAGGCGCTCGATCTCGGTGGCGCGGACGGCGTTGGGATTGCGGTCCAGCACCCCGGCGATCGCCGCATCGGGATTGGCGAGCGCCAGCCTGATCCCCTTGATGATGGCGCGGATGAAGCCCGTGACGGCCTCGGGATGCGCGTCGGCGAAGTCCGGGTTCACCAGCAGGGCGTTGCCATAGAGCGGCACGCCGTGATCCGCCATGGCCATGACCACGATGTCGGCGGCCGGCACGCCCTTGTCGCGCAGGCTGATCGCGGCGGAGTAGGAATAGCCGGTGATGGCGTCGACCTCGCCCGCGGCCAGCATGGGCTCGCGCACCGGAAAGCCGATGTTGAGAATCTTGACCGCCTTGGCGTCGAGGCCGTTGGCCTTCAGGAAAACCGGCCATTGGGCGAAAGCGGCATCGCTCTTGGGTGCGCCCAGCGTCTTGCCCTCAAGGCTCGCCGGATCGGAGATGCCCCGGCTCTTGCGGCCGACGATGGCGAAGGGCGGCCTGTCGTAGAGCATGAACACGGCCTTGGGCCGTACCTCGTCGTCACGGGCGGTGAAGCGGATCAGGCTGTTGATGTCTCCCAGCGCCATGTCGTAGCCGCCTGTGGCGACGCGCTGGACGGCGTCGACCGAGTTCGCGCCCGGTTCGACGGTGACGTCGAGGCCTTCATCCGCGAAGAAGCCCTTGTCCAGCGCCAGCAGGAAGGGGGCCGCCGGCCCCTCGATCTTCCAGTCCAGCGAAAAGCGGATCTCCACCGGGGTCTGCGTGTCCTCCCGGGCGGAGGCCGGCTGGGACATGTGCCATGCGGCGCAAAGCGTCGTGGCGATGAGGAGTGCGAGGCGGGTCACGGCCTTGGTCTTTCAGCCTGAAGGAACGCGGAGATCATAGGTCATAATGGTTGCCAACTGTGTCAATTGCAGGCCGTTAACGGCCGGATGCCGGTCCATGACCCGGCATCCGCACCCAACCCATTGTTCTGACACGTGATCTTGCCCGGAACGCCGCGCAGCTTTCCGGGAACATGCTTTAACCTGCCGGCTTTGACGATCCGCATCGGGTCTGTTAGGTCCGGCGGCGTGCGCAGCAGCAGGTCTTCTTCATGAGCGAAACGGTTTCCGGGCGCTACGCGGCCCTGGTCGCGGCGGGCGACCTGACGCGCGACCCCGCGCAGGAAGCCGCGGCGCGGGCGCTGGACGGGCTCAACGCCGCGCTTGCCCAGCACCGCCTCGGACGCAAGAGTTCCGCGCTGGGCTGGCTGTTCGCGCGGCGCGCAACCCCGACTCCCAAAGGGCTCTATATCTGGGGCGAGGTCGGGCGCGGCAAGACCATGCTGATGGACCTGTTCTTCGGGCTTTCGCCGGTCGTCCGGAAGCGGCGTGTGCATTTCAACGCCTTCATGGCCGACGTCCATGCCCGCATCCACGCCTACCGGCAGGCGCTCGCCGCCGGAACGGCCAGGACCGCCGACCCGATACCGCCCGTGGCCGATGCGCTGGCCGACGAAGGCTGGCTGCTGTGCTTCGACGAGTTCCAGGTGACCGACATCGCCGACGCCATGATCCTGGGGCGGCTGTTCGAGCGGCTGTTCGAGCGCGGCGTGGTGGTGGTGGCGACCTCCAACGTCGAACCGGCGAACCTCTACCGCAACGGGCTCAACCGCGCCCTGTTCCTGCCGTTCATCGCCATGGTCGAGCAGCGCATGGAGGTGCTGCGGCTCGATGCGCGCGAGGATTTCCGTCTCATCAAACTGGAGGGCGTGCCCGTATGGCATGTGCCGCCGGACGGACAGGCGAAGGCGGCCCTCGACGGTGTGTTCGCGCGGCTGGCGGTCGGGACAACCCCCGCGCCGGTGGAGCTGACGGTGCTGGGGCGCACACTGACCGTGCCCTGCGCCGCCATGGGCGTGGCGCGCTTCAGCTTCGCCGAACTGTGCGACCAGCCGCTGGCGGCGGCGGACTATCTCGCCATCGCCGAGCGCTTCCACACGCTGCTGATCGAGGGCATCCCGCGCCTGACCGAGGAGCGGCGCAACCCGACCAAGCGGTTCATCCTCCTGATCGACACGCTCTACGAGAGCCACGTCAAGCTGATCGCCTCCGCCGAGGCCGAGCCGGAGGACCTGCTCGCTCCGGGCAACCACCACGCCTTCGAATTCCAGCGAACGCTGTCACGCCTGGTGGAGATGCGGTCGGCGGCCTGGCTCGCCGCTCCGCACGGCCGCGGCGAGGAGCCGCGTGACGCCGACACCGGCGGGCTGGTCGAAACCTGACGCCGTCTTAGACATTCGAACAAAATCCGCCCGGTTTGCGATGCTACGGCTTGAACCATGCGTCGAATGGGTCTAGGGACTCCCCGGCCCGTCGGGTCTCCACCCACCCTCAGGAAAACGTGCGCAAAACCTCATGGCCCGTAACAAGATTGCATTGATCGGCGCTGGCCAGATCGGCGGAACACTCGCTCATCTGGCAGGCCTCAAAGAGCTCGGCGACATCATCCTCTTCGATATCGTCGAAGGTACCCCCCAGGGGAAAGCCCTCGACATCGCGGAATCCTCCCCCGTCGACGGTTTCGACGCCAAGCTCAAGGGCGTGAATTCCTATGCCGGGATCGAAGGCGCCGACGTCGTCATCGTCACCGCCGGCGTGCCGCGCAAGCCGGGCATGAGCCGCGACGACCTCCTCGGCACCAACCTCAAGGTCATGGAGCAGGTCGGCGCGGGCATCGCGAAATACGCGCCCGACGCCTTCGTGATCTGCATCACCAATCCGCTCGACGCCATGGTCTGGGCGCTGCAGAAGACCTCGGGCCTTCCGGCCAACAAGGTGGTCGGCATGGCCGGCGTGCTCGACAGCGCGCGGTTCAGCCACTTCCTCGCCGAGGAGTTCGACGTCTCGATCAAGGACGTCACCACCTTCGTGCTGGGCGGCCACGGCGACACCATGGTGCCGCTGGTGCGCTACTCCACGGTGGCGGGCATCCCGCTGCCGGACCTCGTCAAGATGGGCTGGACCACCAAGGACCGCCTCGACCAGATCGTCCAGCGCACCCGTGACGGCGGCGCCGAGATCGTCGGCCTCCTGAAGACCGGATCGGCCTTCTACGCACCGGCGGCGGCGGCGATCCAGATGGCCGAGAGCTACCTCAAGGACCAGAAGCGCGTGCTGCCCTGCGCGGCGCAGCTTACCGGCCAGTACAAGGTCGACAACCTCTATGTCGGCGTGCCGGTGGTGATCGGCGCGGGCGGCGTGGAGCGCGTGGTCGAGATCGAACTCGACAGCGGCGAACGCGCCATGCTCGACAAATCGATCGACAGCGTTCGCGGTCTCGTGGAAGCCTGTCAAAAGCTTGCGCCAAACCTTGGCGCCTGACGCGTGACAAAGCAGCGGCCCGTGGGCCGCTGCATTTGCATTAGGGGCCCGTTGATACGGGCGGAAATGGACCTACGACATGAACATTCATGAATATCAGGCCAAGGCCGTGCTGAAGGAATTCGGCGTTCCGGTCTCGCGCGGCGTGGCGGTGTTCTCCGCCGACGAGGCCGAGAAGGCCGCCAACGAGCTGGGCGGACCGCTCTGGGTCGTGAAGTCCCAGATCCATGCCGGCGGACGCGGCAAGGGCAAGTTCAAGGAAGCCGCCGCCGGCGAAAAGGGCGGCGTGCGCCTCGCCAAATCAGTCGACGAGGTCAAGACCTTCGTGTCCCAGATGCTGGGCAACACGCTGGTGACGATCCAGACCGGCCCGGCCGGCAAGCAGGTCAACCGCATCTATGTCGAGGACGGCTCCGACATCGAGAAGGAATTCTACCTCTCGATCCTGGTCGACCGCGTCACCTCGCGCGTGTCCTTCGTGGTCTCCACCGAAGGCGGCATGGACATCGAGGAAGTGGCCCATTCCACTCCCGAGAAGATCATCTCGTTCTCGGTCGATCCGGCCACCGGCGTGATGCCGCACCATGGCCGCACGGTCGCCAAGGCGCTGGGCCTCACCGGCGATCTGTCCAAGCAGGCGGTGGCCCTGGTGGCCAAGCTCTACAAGGCCTTCGTGTCCAAGGACATGGAGATGCTGGAGATCAACCCCCTCATCATCACCAAGGACGGCCAGCTCAAGGCGCTCGACGCCAAGGTGTCGTTCGACGGCAACGCGCTCTACCGCCATCCCGAGATCGTGGAACTGCGCGACGAGAGCGAGGAGGACGCCAAGGAGATCGAGGCGTCCAAGCATGACCTCGCCTACATCGCGCTCGACGGCACCATCGGCTGCATGGTGAACGGCGCGGGGCTGGCCATGGCCACGCTCGACATCATCAAGCTCTATGGCGAAGAGCCCGCCAACTTCCTCGACGTCGGCGGCGGCGCCTCGGAGGAGAAGGTGACGGCGGCGTTCAAGATCATCACCGCCGACCCGAACGTGAAGGGCATCCTGGTCAACATCTTCGGCGGCATCATGAAATGCGATGTGATCGCGCGCGGCGTGATCGCGGCGGTCAAGGCCGTCGGCCTTCAGGTTCCGCTGGTGGTGCGCCTGGAAGGCACCAACGTGGAGGAGGGCAAGACCATCATCCGCGAATCCGGCCTCAACGTCATCCCCGCCGACGATCTCGACGACGCGGCCCAGAAAATCGTCACCGCCGTGAAGGGTGCCCGCTGATGTCCATTCTGATCGACAACACCACCAAGGTCATCTGCCAGGGCTTCACCGGCAAGAACGGCACCTTCCATTCCGAGCAGGCGATCGCCTACGGAACGAAGATGGTCGGCGGCACCTCGCCGGGCAAGGGCGGCTCGACCCACCTCGGCCTGCCGGTGTTCGACACCGTGACGGAGGCCCGCGAGGCGACCGGCGCCAATGCCTCGGTGGTCTACGTTCCGCCTCCGGGCGCGGCGGACGCCATCTGCGAGGCCATCCAGGCGGAAATCCCGCTGATCGTCTGCATCACCGAGGGCATCCCGGTCGCGGACATGATCAAGGTGCGGCGCGCGCTGGACGGTTCGAAATCACGGCTGATCGGCCCCAACTGCCCCGGCATCGTGACGGCGGGCGAGAGCAAGATCGGCATCATGCCCGCCAACATCTTCAAGAAGGGCAACGTCGGCATCGTGTCGCGCTCCGGCACGCTGACCTATGAGGCGGTGTTCCAGACCAGCCAGGAAGGCCTCGGCCAGAGCACGGCCGTCGGCATCGGCGGCGATCCGGTCAAGGGCACCGAGTTCATCGACATGCTGGAGA
>JBEBSP010000190.1:0-5323 GCA_040394255.1 Agaricicola taiwanensis
AAGTTGCAGCCACGCGGGGGAACCGCGTGTCCACGTCCCAGGAAGAGTGGTCCGAGGCTGACAAGAGCCGCGATGGAGCGCCGGACGGCGTGCGTTCTCCGATCGCAAGGAGAGCGCGTCTCTTTCCTCACAAGGAAGGGACACCATACCAACAGCGCCGTTCGGTGCTCCACTCCCCCTCATCGCTCCGCGGGCACAAGCCCGGCGGAGGACAAGCCGCGCGACGAAACAGTCCGGACATCATCGGCGCCCGGCACGCAATCGGCCCGCAACACCGGGCGGCTAGACAGGCCGCATCCTCATCCTCGTTTCAGGAGATGCAGCATGACGTTCGATTTCACCCTCGCCGCGGTCGCCGTCTGGGTGCTCGCCGCCTTGTTCGCCGGCTTCGGCGTCGCCAACCTGATCGGCCCGCGCGGCATGACCGACGCCTATGCCCGCTGGGGCTATCCGCGCGGCTGGAACCTCGTCACCGGGACGCTCGAACTGTCCGCCGCGATCCTGCTCGTCGTGCCGGAAACGACCGTCTACGGCATCGCGGTGGGCGGCCTCGTCTGCCTTGCCGCCTTTGCCACGCTGGTTTGGCACCGCGAATTCGCCCACACGCCGCCCAGTTTCGCCCTGCTGGTGGCGCTCGGTTATCTGGCGGCCTTCGGCGGGGTGACCTCATGAAGCCGTTCCCGGCTTTTCATCGCACGGCCGCCGATTTATAAGCGGCCAACACTTTTATGACGGCAGGAGCGGATCATGGCGGGACATTCACAATTCAAGAACATCATGCACCGCAAGGGCCGCCAGGATGCGGTGCGCGCCAAGCTGTTCTCCAAGCTCGGGCGCGAGATCACCGTCGCCGCCAAGATGGGCATGCCCGATCCCGACATGAACCCGCGCCTGCGGCTCGCCATCCAGGCGGCCAAGGCGCAGTCCATGCCCAAGGACAACATCGAGCGCGCCATCAAGAAGGGAGAGGGCGGCGACACCGAGAACTACGAGGCGATGCGCTATGAGGGCTATGGGCCGGGCGGCGTCGCGGTGATCGTCGAGGCGCTGACCGACAACCGCAATCGCACCGCCTCGGCGGTGCGCTCCTATTTCACCAAATCCGGCGGCGCACTGGGCGAGACCGGCTCGGTCGGCTTCATGTTCGACCGCGTCGGCGAGATCGTGTTCCCGCTGAAGGTCGGCGATGCCGACAAGGTGCTGGAAGCGGCGATCGAGGCGGGAGCCGACGATGTCGCCAGCGACGAGGACGGTCACACCGTGATCTGCGCCTTCGAATCGCTCGGCGAGGTGTCCGAGGCGCTGACCAGGGCGCTGGGTGAGCCGGAGAGCGTCAAGGTGATCTGGAAGCCGCAGACCCGCACCGTGCTCGACGAGGACAAGGCGGCCTCCATGATGAAGCTGGTCGAGGCGCTGGAGGACGACGACGACGTGCAGAACGTCTTCTCGAACTTCGAGGTCAGCGACGAAGTGATGGCGAAACTGACCGCGTGAGAGGCGTCAGGCGGTCTCGACCAGTTGCGGCCTGATGCCTGAGTCGATGAAGCGCGCGCTGACCACGGGGCCGGTGCGGCGCACCACGGTGCAGCAGCGCAGAAAGCCGCCGGGCATGACGATGGTGAACTCGTCGGGCGTGTTCTCGGCGTGCGCGAAGGCGAACTTCGCTCCGCTGTGCGAGATGTCCAGTATGGCGCACATATGAGGCTGGCCGGTCGCGCTGCATATGGCGGTCGCGGACATGCCGACTTCGCGTCTGGGATAACTGCGGCGCTCTTTCATGCCCGATGGATAGCACGATGATGTTGCCGGTCTCGTGAAGTCCGCCCGTTGCGGTTTAGCGGTTTCGTCAACGATGCCGTAACCTTGCCGATGCGGCCCGGCGCCTAAAGGTTGGCGAGATCGGGAATGATGTCGGCGGCGACGAAGCGTGTGCTGACGTATTGGCCGCGCCGCCGCACCACCGAACAGCAGCGCATCACGCCGCCGGGCATCACCACGGTGAAATGGTTCGGCGCGGTGTCCATGGCGCCGAAGGCGAAGCGTGCGCCGCCTTGCGAGATGTCCATGATCGAGCAGGGATGCGATTTGCCCGTGACGCGGCAGACGGCGATGGCGTTGAGGACAATGTCGCGTCGGATGTGCTTGCGTCGGTTGAGCATCGAGCAATGATAACCCAAGGACCTTGACCATACCGTAAACATCGGCGTGTTCGAGCGTGATGCGCGCAGGGCGGATATGCGGTTATGTCAGCCCATGAGCACGCTCCCGATTCGCATACTCGGCATCGACCCCGGTCTGAAGCGCACCGGTTGGGGGATCATCGAAAGCGCCGGGTCGCGGCTCGGGTTCGTCGCCTGCGGCGTCATCCTCAGCGACGACAAGCTCTCGCTGTCGCAGCGATTGTGCATGCTCTACGACGGGCTGGCCGATGTGATCGCCGCGCATGCGCCGCACGAGGCGGCGGTGGAGGAGACCTTCGTCAACACCAATCCGGCCTCGACGCTGAAGCTGGGACAGGCGCGCGGCATCGCGCTGCTGGCTCCGGCGCGGGCCGGTCTGCCGGTGGGCGAATATGCCGCCAACCTCGTCAAGAAGTCCGTGGTCGGCAGCGGCCACGCCGACAAGACGCAGATCCAGGCCATGATCCGCGTGCTGCTGCCGACGGCCAACACCACCAGCGCGGATGCCGCCGATGCGCTGGCCGTGGCCATCACCCATGCGCACCATCGCGTGGCGCGGGCCATGGCATCCGCGCGTTAGTCTTTGAAAGCGTAAAGGTCGGCTTCCGGGTCGGCCCGGCCGGCGAAGGCCGCGCGGATCACGTCGGCGGCGATGCGGCTGTAGGTGATGCCGTTGCCGCCGTAGCCGAGGGCTGCCCAGCAGTTGGCCATGCCGGGAATTTCGCCGATCAGCGGCAGGCCGGTTTCGGTGGTGCCGAAGGAGCCGGTCCAGGCGCAGGCGACCTTCGTGGCGACGCCGGGCAGGAGCTTGCCGAGTTTTTTGCGCAAGGCCCGGGTCTTGTCCTTCAGGAGTGCGTCCCGGCTGTCCTCATCGGAGAAGGGCTCGTCCTCGCCGCCGCAAATGATGCGTCCGTCGCGGGTGGTGCGCAGGTAGAGATAGGGGTCGGAGGCTTCCCAGATGAAGCATTGCTCCGGCCAGAGCCTTTTCGGCTGCGGCACGGTGGCGATGGCGTAGGTCGAGATGATCCGGTGGCCATCCTTCGGCACGCCGCCCGGAACCTCGTAGCCGGTGGCGAAGACGAGCCGCTTGCAGCGGATGGTCTGCCCGGCCTTCGTCGTGGCGACGATCACGGTCTTTTTCGGTTCCACGCCGGTGATCTCGACCTTCGAGCGGATGTCGGCGCCGCCTTCGGATGCCGCGCGCAGGAAGGCGGCGGCGAGGCGGCGCGGATCGGCGGCGCGGTTGTCGTAGCCGAGCAGCGCGGCGTCACGTCCGATGCCGAAGCGCTTCCTCAGTTCCCTTCGGTCGAGGATGCCGGTCTCGATCCCGGCGGCGCGGCGGGCTTCGCCTTCCTTGACGAGGGCATCGGCGTCCAATTCGTCGCCGGCGAGATAGAGGCTGTCGCGTGAGATCATCTCGCCGCCGAGGCCGAGGGCGCGCGCCTTGGCCGCCAGCGACTGGACGGCCAGCACCGAGCGTCGCCAGGCGCGGATGGCGTCGGCCTCGCCGATCTGGGCGGAAAGCTTCGTCAACGGCACGTCGATCTCATACTGGATCAAGGCAGTGCTGGCGGCGGTGGAGCCCTTCAGCGGTCCGCGCCGGTCGACCACCATGACCCTGTGGCCGTCGGCGGTGAGGGCCTCGGCGATCATGGCGCCGGAGATGCCCGCGCCGATCACCAGGACGCCGGTTTCGGCATTGCCTTCGAGGGGCTGGTGCGGAATGCGCGGAAGGGGCTTCATCTGCCAGACGGAGCGGCCGGTGCGGAGGTCTCGTTTCCGGGTGAGCACGGGAGTTTCCTGACGTTCGGGGATTCCCTGAACGCGCGGGGACGCGGATTCGATCCCGCTTTGTTCTTGCCCGACTCAATGCTAGATGGAACTTATGATCGGAAAACTGCGCGGAACCGTCGACAGCGTCGGCACGGACTGGGTGATCCTCGACGTCGGCGGGGTGGGCTACATCGTCTATTGTCCGGCGAAGACGCTGGCGGGCCTTGCCGCTGGCGAGGCGGCGACGCTGGCGATCGAGACCTATGTGCGCGAGGACCAGATCCGGCTGTTCGGCTTTGCCACCGACCTCGACCGCGAGTGGTTCCGCCTGCTGCAGAGCGTGCAGGGCGTGGGCGCCAAGGTCGCGCTGGCGGTGCTGGGCATCATGAAGGCCAGCGAACTGGCCAACGCCATCGCGCTCCAGGACAAGGCGGCGGTGTCGCGTGCGCCGGGCGTCGGGCCCAAGGTCGCCGCGCGCATCGTGGCCGAGCTGAAGGACCGCGCGCCGGCCTTCGCCGACATCGACGCCGGGCATCTCAAGCTGCACGACGCGCTGGGCGACAAACGCGCGCCCGCTCCGGTGGCGGATGCGGTCTCGGCGCTGGTCAACCTCGGCTACGCGCAGGTGCAGGCCTCGGCGGCAATCGCGGCGGCGATGGCGAAAGCCGGCGAGGGCGCGACCACCGAGGCGCTGATCCGCATGGGGCTCAAGGAGCTGGCTAGGTGAGCCGTCCCGTCGTCACTCCCGAAAAGCTCGACGAAGACCAGGCCGACACATCCCTGCGCCCGCAGCGGCTGTCGGAGTTCATCGGGCAGGCACAGGCGCGGGCCAATCTTTCCGTCTTCATCGAGGCGGCGAAATCGCGCGGCGAGGCGTTGGACCATGTGCTGTTCGCCGGGCCGCCCGGCCTCGGCAAGACCACACTGGCGCAGATCATGTCGCGGGAACTGGGCGTCGGTTTCCGCGCGACCTCCGGGCCGGTGATCGCCAAGGCGGGCGATCTCGCCGCGCTCCTGACCAACCTCGAAGAACGCGACGTGCTGTTCATCGACGAAATCCACCGGCTCAATCCGGCGGTGGAGGAAATCCTCTACCCGGCCATGGAGGATTTCCAGCTCGACCTCATCATCGGCGAGGGGCCGGCGGCGCGGTCGGTGCGGATCGACCTCGCCAAGTTCACCCTCGTCGGAGCGACTACGCGGGCCGGCTTGCTGACGACGCCCTTGCGCGACCGATTCGGCATTCCGGTCCGGCTCAACTTCTACACCGTCGAGGAACTGGACCTGATCGTGACGCGCGGCGCGCGGGTGTTGGGGCTGGCCATGAGCGCCGAGGGCGCGCGCGAGATCGCGCGGCGGGCGCGGGGCAC
>JBEBSP010000191.1:0-5306 GCA_040394255.1 Agaricicola taiwanensis
CGCACAACGGTTTTCGAGACCGCCCCGATCGACCACTCTGGCACCTCTCCGATCGTGGCGTGTGCTTTACACGTCACAACGCGGCCGGGCAAGCCGGGCAGGCGCTCTTTTCCTGATTTGCGGTTGCTGAAAAAGCCGTCCTGAACTATAGGTGCGCGCTGAAAGTGGACCGCTTCGCGATCTCCGCTTCCTCAAATGGCATCAGAACCAACAAAAAGCCGCCCTCGAGGCCGGTTTGTGCAAGGACGTAAGACTATGTTTGCAATCATCAAATCCGGCGGACACCAGTTCCGTGTCGCCACCGACGACGTCATCACCGTCAACCGCCTGCCCGGCGATGCCGGCTCCACCGTGGAGCTGGGCGAGGTGATCTTCCTCAACGATGGCGACGATTCCAGCTTCGGCGCGCCCTTCGTGGAAGGCGCCAAGGTCGTCGCCGAGATCGTCGAGCATTCCCGCGCCAAGAAGGTCATCGCCTTCAAGAAGCGCCGCCGGCAGAATTCGAAGCGCAAGCGTGGCCACCGTCAGGAAGAGACGGTGATCCGCATCACGGACATCCTGACGGCCGGGTCCGCGCCCAAGAAGCGCGCAACCAAGGCGAAGGCCAAGGACGAGGCGCCGGCGGACAGCCAGGCGACCGAAACCGCCGCCGCCGAATAAGCACCGTCAGATCAGATAAGGGAATTCAGTCATGGCACATAAAAAAGCTGGCGGTTCGTCGCGTAACGGTCGTGATACGGCCGGCCGTCGTCTCGGCATCAAGAAGTTCGGCGGCGAGCTCGTCATTCCGGGCAACATCATCGCCCGCCAGCGCGGCACCAAGTGGCACCCGGGCGCCAATGTCGGCATCGGCAAGGACCACACCCTCTTTGCCCTCGTGACGGGCAATGTCGAATTCCGGGCCAAAGCTGGCCGCACCTATGTGGATGTAGCCCCGGCCGCCGCCGAGGCAGCAGAATAAGCCGGCAGGTTTAGCGACCACCCGCCGGTTCTCGTCGAACCAGCGGGCCGGGTATCAGGATCGGCAGGGGAGACGGGACACGTCTCCCCTGTGTCGCATCTGGAGCCCGGTCATGTTTGGCCATCTCGACGCCGCCTTCGCCCTCGCCACCGACCGCCTCGTCCTGCGCCGTCCGCGCCAGGCCGACGCCGAGGTATTGGCCACGCTCGCGAACGACCGGATCATCGCCGAGAACACCGCCTCCATCCCGCATCCATACGGTTTGAAGGATGCCCGCGACTACATCGCCAAGGCGCAAGCCACCACCACGGCCCTTCCCTTCGTGGCGGTGCGTCACGGCGATCAGGCCTTGATCGGAGCCGGCGCCATCGCGATCCGCGCGCAGGACGAGGCCCCGGAGATCGGCTACTGGGTCGGATCACCCCACCGGGGTCGGGGATACGCAACCGAGATTTCCCGGGCGTTGGTGGATCTGTCCTTCGAGCGGCTGGAGCTTGGCCGGTTGGTGGCGCGCTGCCGCGTGACCAATGAAAACTCGCGCCGCGTGCTGGAGAAATGCGGCTTCCAGTGGTGCGGCACGGGCCTCGAAGGATCCGTCGGCTTTCGCGGGGCCTTTCCGGTCGACCGTTTCCGGCTCGACCGGGGGGTCTGGACGAGCCTCAGGTCGTGGGGAGCCAGCCGCACTCCGCGATGCTATGACGAGGCCTTGCTGGTGGCCGCGAAATGAACGACACGGAGCTGCCGCATGCGGCAGCTCCGCTTGCCTGCCGCAAGAACCGGCTTCCGGCAGGAGCGGACAGACGGATTCCGCTTTTCGCAATGAAAATGCGATAAGCAACGAACAGGACAGCCGCGGTCCGCGGACCACTCAGGGATGACGCATGAAGTTTCTCGATCAGGCCAAGATCTACATCCGTTCCGGCGATGGCGGCGCGGGCGCCGTTTCGTTCCGCCGCGAGAAGTTCATCGAGTTCGGCGGCCCCAACGGCGGTGACGGCGGGCGTGGCGGCGATGTCTGGGTGGAATGCGTGGCGGGCCTCAACACCCTGATCGACTACCGCTACCAGCAGCACCACAAGGCCGGGCGCGGCCAGCATGGCATGGGCGCGAACCGCACCGGCGCGGGCGGCAAGGATGTTGTGCTGAAGGTGCCGCAGGGCACGGAGATTCTGGAGGAAGACGGCGAGACCATCGTCGCGGACCTGATCGAGATCGGCCAGCGCCTCCTCCTGGCCAAGGGCGGCAACGGCGGCTTCGGCAACGCCTACTTCAAGACCTCCACCAACCAGGCGCCGCGCCGCGCCAATCCCGGCCTCGAAGGGCAGGAGCGCTGGCTCTGGCTGCGGCTGAAGCTGATCGCCGACGCCGGGCTGGTGGGATTGCCGAACGCGGGAAAATCCACCTTCCTCGCCGCCGTGACCGCCGCCAAGCCCAAGATCGCGGACTACCCCTTCACGACGCTTCATCCCCAGCTCGGCGTCGTCGGCGTGGATGACCGTGAATTCGTGCTGGCCGACATCCCCGGCCTGATCGAGGGCGCGCACGAGGGCATCGGCCTCGGTGATCGCTTCCTCAGCCATGTGGAGCGCTGCCAGGTCTTGCTGCATCTGGTCGACGGCACCGGCGAGGACGCCGGCAAGGACTACCTCACCGTGCGCGGCGAGCTGGACGCCTACGGCCACGGCCTGGGCGACAAGCTGGAAATCGTCGCGCTGTCCAAGGTGGATTCGCTTGATCCCGACACCCGCAAGAAGCAGGTGAGGAAACTGGCCAAGGCCTGCGGTGGAACACCCTTGCAGCTCTCCGCGCACTCCCGCGAGGGCGTGGTCGATGCGCTGCGCCAGCTGATGAGGGTCATCGATGACGCCCGCGAGGTCGAGGCCGCACCGGCCGCCCACGAGGACAGGCCGTGGACGCCCTAGCCATGACGGTTCCCACCCTCGCCTCGTTCAGACGCATCGTCATCAAGGTCGGCTCGGCCCTGCTGGTCGACGCGCGCGCCGGCGCCCTGCGCCGCGACTGGCTCGACGGACTGGTGGACGATCTGGCGCGGCACGCGGCGCGTGGAGCCGACATCCTCGTCGTCTCCTCCGGCGCGATCGCCATGGGCCGCACGGTGCTCGGGCTGCCGGGCGGGGCGCTGAAGCTGGAGGAAAGCCAGGCCGCCGCCGCCGTGGGCCAGATCGCATTGGCCCGCGCCTGGGCGGAAAGCTTCGGACGTCACGCCCTGACCGCGGGCCAGGTGCTGGTGACCCTCGGCGATACGGAAGAGCGCCGCCGCTACCTGAACGCCCGCGAGACCATCGGCAAGCTCCTGGACCTGAAAGCCGTGCCGATCATCAACGAGAACGACACGGTGGCCACCAGCGAGATCCGCTACGGCGACAACGACCGGCTCGCGGCGCGCGTCGCCACCATGGCCAGCGCCGACTGCCTCGTGCTCCTGTCCGACATCGACGGGCTCTACACCGCCCCGCCCGCGCAGGACCCCACCGCCGAGCACCTGCCGCTGGTGGCCCGCGTCACGCCCGAAATCGAGGCCATGGCCGGCGGCGCGGCCTCGATCCTGTCGCGCGGCGGCATGAAGACCAAGGTCGACGCCGCCAAGATCGCAACAGCGGGCGGCACGCATATGGTGATCGCCTCCGGCGTCGTCGCGCATCCCCTGTCCCGGATCGAGGACGGCGGACGCTGCACCTGGTTCCTCACGTCCGCCACGCCGGTGGGCGCGCGCAAGCGCTGGATCGCGGGTTCGCTGGAGCCGCGCGGCCGCCTGCACCTCGACGAAGGCGCGGCCAGGGCCCTGCTGTCGGGCCGCTCGCTGCTGCCGGCCGGCGTCACCCAGGTGGAAGGGGCCTTCTCGCGCGGCGACGCGGTGATGATCGTCGGTCCCGACGGCCGTGCGCTGGGCCGGGGGCTCGTCGCCTACGACTGGGACGACGCCGACCGCATCCGCGGCCGCCGCACCGGCGAGATCGAGACCATCATCGGCTATCGCGGCCGCGACGAGATGATCCACCGCGACGATCTGGTGCTGGACGATTGATAGCGGGGTTTCGTCCCGCCGAAACAGGACCCATATTGGGCGGACACAATCTGTCCGCCCGTCACGAACGGTAAGCCAATGGTCATGGAAGCCTCAGCAGCCCATTCTCATCATGTCGCGGACAAGGCGTCCGTACCGGCCCTGATGGACGGCATCGGCCGCCGCGCCCGCGCCGCCGCCCGGACGCTGGCGCTGAGCCCGGCCGACAGCCGCGATGCCGCGCTGAAAGCCATGGCCCGGGCGCTGCGCGACCGGACGGACACGATCCTCGCCGCCAATGCCGACGACCTCGCGGACGCACGCACCGCCGGCCTCGGCGCGGCGCTGATCGACCGCCTGACGCTGACCCCCGACCGTCTCGAAGGCGTTGCGAAGGGCCTCGACGAAATCGCCGCCCTGCCCGATCCCGTCGGCACGGTCATGGCCGCCTGGGCGCGGCCCAACGGCCTTGAGATCGAGCGCGTGCGCGTGCCCCTCGGCGTCATCGGCGTGATCTACGAAAGCCGCCCCAATGTGACGGCGGATGCCGGCGCGCTCTGCCTCAAGGCCGGCAACGCGGTGGTGCTGCGCGGCGGCTCGGACAGCTTCCGCTCCTCCTCCGCGATCCACGCGGCGCTGGTGGCGGGCCTCGCGGCGGCCGGACTGCCGGAAGACGCCATCCAGTTCGTGCCCACCCGTGACCGCGCGGCGGTCGGCGCCATGCTCTCCGGGCTCGGCGGCAATCTCGACGTCATCGTCCCGCGCGGCGGGAAAAGCCTCGTCGCCCGCGTTCAGGAGGAGGCCCGCGTCCCGGTCTTCGCCCATCTCGACGGCAACGTGCATCTCTATGTGCATGCCGCCGCCGACCCCGGCATGGCCCGAACCGTCCTTCTCAACGCCAAGCTGCGCCGCACCGGCATCTGCGGCGCGGCGGAGACGCTGCTGGTCGACCGCGCCGCAGCAGCCACCCATCTGAAGCCGCTCATCACCGCCCTGCTCGACGCCGGCTGCGCCGTGCGCGGCGACGAGGCGGCGCAGGCCGCCGATCCGCGCGTCACGCCCGCTACCGAAGCCGACTGGGCGACCGAATACCTCGACGCCATCATTGCGGTGAAGGTGGTCGACACCCTCGACGCCGCCATCGCGCACATCGAGGCTTACGGCTCGCATCACACCGACGCCATCGTCACCGACGACACGGCCGCCGCCGAACGCTTCCTACGCGAGGTTGATTCGGCCATCGTCATGGTCAATGCCTCGACCCAGTTCGCCGACGGCGGCGAATTCGGCTTCGGCGGCGAGATCGGCATCGCCACCGGC
>JBEBSP010000192.1:0-5291 GCA_040394255.1 Agaricicola taiwanensis
GCGCGGCTTCGCGGAACTGCGCCGTCTCGGCGCGGCGCTGGACGCCCGCGCGGATACGCTCATGGGCCTGTCCGGTCTCGGCGACCTCGTGCTCACCGCCACCACGCCGCAATCGCGCAACTTCGCGCTGGGCCATGCCATCGGCGCGGGCCAGCCGCTGCCGGACAAGCTGGCCGAGGGGGCCTTCACCGCGCAGGCGCTGGTGGCGCTGGCCAAGGGGCATGGCGTCGAGATGCCGATCGCTTCGGCGGTCGAAGCCGTGCTGGCGCGCGCGCTTTCGGTCGACGAGGTCGTGGACATGCTGCTGGCCCGTCCGCTCAAGGCCGAAGATGGCCCTGCGGGCGATGCCTTCTCCTCATCCTTCTGACGACGCTTTCCTGAAGAGAGATTTTTCGATGCGCTACTGGCTGTTCAAATCCGAACCCGACGTGTTCTCCTGGGACATGCTCAAGGCCAAGGGTCAGACGGGCGAGGAGTGGGACGGGGTGCGCAACTACCAGGCGCGCAACAACATGCGCGCCATGACGGTCGGCGACCGCGGGTTCTTCTATCATTCCAACGAGGGCAAGGAGGTCGTCGGCCTCGTCGAGGTCTGCGCGCCGGCCCATCCTGATTCCACCGATGGCAGCGGCCGGTGGGACTGCGTCGACATCCGCGCCCTCGACAAACTGCCCCGGCCCGTGACTCTCGCCGAAGTGAAGGCCAACCCGAAGCTCAAGGCCATGGCGCTGGTGACCTCCATGCGGCTGTCGGTGCAGCCTGTGTTGCAGGATGAATGGGAGGAAGTCCTCCGCATGGCAAACGCCTGAACATTCAATCCCTCATCATGGTCGCAAATCGTTAAGGTTTAACCGGGATTAACGCTTTGCGTTCCATTGGAGCCAGGACCCGGCTGGAATCCGCCGCAGGCCCGTTCGCGCTGATCCTCGCGCGGGCCATGCTGCCGTTGATCGCGGCGGCATCGCAGGGATCTGACGCGTTACCGAGACGTTCAGCACTTCATGGTAGACAGCACCGTGGAATGGCCTCATCCGCCGATCGCGTGGTCGGGAGCGGGCCGGTGCAGCGGGGACCATTGATGACGCAAGAGGAAACCATCGCCTTCGTTCGGGAGAACACGCGGCTTCATCCGGTGCCGCTGGCGCCGGAAATCTCGCTCTACGTCTCCGACGAATCCGCGCCGATCTGGAGCATGCCGGCGGCGGAGGTCAAGAAGCTCAACCTTCCCGATCCGTTCTGGGCGCAGGCCTGGTCGGGCGGGCAGGCGCTCGCGCGCTATGTCCTCGATCATCCCGAAACGGTGCGTGGCAAGCGCGTGCTCGATCTGGGATCGGGCGGAGGACTGGTCGCCATCGCGGCCGCCAAATCCGGCGCGCGCCATGTGATCTCCTGCGACGTCAATCCGCACGCCGCCGCCGTCGCGCCGCTCAACGCCGCGGCCAACGGCGTGACCCTCGAGGTCATCACCCAGGACATCCTCGACGGCGGCGGGCCGGAGGCCGAGGTCTTCCTGGCGGGCGACGTGTTCTATTTCCCGGAAGTGGCCGTGCGCATGACGCCTTTCCTGGAATCCCTGCACAAGGCCGGCATCCCGGTGCTGATCGGCGATCCCGCGCGCGTCAACCTGCCGGTCGACAAGCTTGAGATGCTGGCCGAATACAGCGCCAGCGTGACGCGCCAGTTCGAGGACCCCGGCATCACGCGCACCATGGTCTACCGCTTCATCTGACGGCCTTACGACCCGTAGCGATCCCTGTAGGTCGCGTGTGTCCGCAGCGCTTCGGGCCGGTAGGGCCGTTCGCCGTGGAGGGTCGGCACCTTCTCGGCCTTGAAGCGCGTGGCGGTGTGATCCTCGAACAGGTCGGCATCGGCCGGGACCGGGCGCAGCCCCGCCCGCCACAATTTTTTCAGGCCGCCGTTGCGTTCGTCGTGCTGGATGCCGAGCGCGGAGGGCTTGAGGGTGAGTTTCGTGGGGTCCAGCCGGAGGGGATGGGGGATCGACGTCGCCTCGTCGATCATCCATTGCAGCGCCAGATCGGACAGTTCGCTTTCGGCATAGCCGCCGCCGACATTGCAGTGGACGCCGGGGAACCAGACCTGCCGGATGCGGCCGCTGGAGATGTCCTCCGGCGTCGTTTCCCACAGCACGGCCTCGAACACCGCGCGGTTCTCGTCGATGGAGAGCGCGTGGCGGGCATAGGGCACGGCCGGGTGCAGCGTGTGGTCGTGGAAGGCGTGACGCCACAGCACCACGCCGTTGGAGCCGGGAATCCCCAGCGCCCGCACCGTGTCCCAGACGCCGACGAAATAGGGCGGGGCGTCGTGGCTGGCGAAATCGCGGCGGAAGATCCGGCCGAGTTCCTTGCGCTTTTCCTTGGTGGCGGTATCGTCGCCGTAGACCTTGTATATCTTCTCGACGGCCTGTTCGGCGAGGGCGTCGCGCGCGGAATGGCTTTTCTTCGGGTCGCGCCCGCGGGCGTCGCGGGTGGGGATGCCGCAGAGCGACAGGACCCCGCCGAGGCTGCGCACGGTGTAGGCCCCCCGGCTGAAGCCGAACAGGAAAATGCGGTCGCCCGGCTCGTAGCGTTCGATCAGGGCGCCATAGCAGTCCTTGATGTTCTGCGAGATGCCGAGACCGGTGGCTTTGCTGACGAGGTTGTAGGCCCAGCGGGACCATGTATCGCCGGAGCCGAGGCCATCGTCGTAGAAGCTGGTCTGTTCCGCGTCCTCGATGGAGGCGATGCACAGCTTGCGGACATTGGAGCGCCGGTTTTCCGGCAGGCTCGCGCCCTGTCCGGTGCCGTCGGAAAAGATAAGGATGTTCTTGGCCATGATCGCCCCCGCGCCCCTATGGTGGCGGAAAGATACACGCTATGGTTAAGGTCTCAACGTCGGCATGTGGATAAGTGGAGCGGACGGTATGGTCTTCGCCGGGTTGAATTATCTCGCCATCCTCGTGGCGGCGCTGGCCGGTTTCGGCACCGGCGCGGTCTGGTACATGTCGCTGTCGAAGCCGTGGCTCGCCGCCAGCGGTTTCGACACGGCCGGAATGCCCCGTTCATCGAAGACGCCGTTCGCCGTCTCCATCGTGTCGCTGCTGGTCATGGCCTGGGTGCTCGCGGGTGTCGTCGGGCATCTCGGGCCAGGGCAGGTGACGGTGAAGAACGGCGTGATCTCCGCCGCCTTCCTGTGGCTCGGCTTCATCGCCACCACCACGGCGACCAACTATGCCTTCGGCCAGCGCAGGGTCATGCTGACGGTGATCGACACGGCGCACTGGCTGCTGGTCATGCTGGTGATGGGTGCGGTGGTCGGCGCTTTCGGGGTGTGAGAGACATCTACAAAAGTTGCGATTGCCGCCGCCTTGCCCGGTGCTAGGCTTGGCGGCATAACAGTCGGCCAAACCTACGCCGTGCCAAGAAGCCTTGGAGGGAAATCCATGTCCGAGCATAAGACCTATCCCGTTCCGCGCGACTGGGCGGAACACGCCCTGATCGACGACGCCGGCTACAAGGACATGTATGCGCGCTCGATCAAGGACCCGGAAGGATTCTGGGGGGAGCACGGCAAGCGGCTGGACTGGATCAAGCCCTACACAAAGGTGAAGAACACCTCCTTCGCGCCGGGCAAGGTCTCGATCAAGTGGTTCGAGGACGGAACGCTCAACGTCGCCTACAACTGCATCGACCGTCACCTCGAAAAGCACGGTGACCGGGTCGCCCTGATCTGGGAAGGCGACGACCCCAAGGACGACGCGAAGATCACCTACCGGCAGCTCCACACGGAAGTGTGCCGCATGGCCAACGTGCTTAAAGGCCAGGGGGTCGGGAAGGGCGACCGGGTCACGATCTACCTGCCGATGATCCCGGAGGCGGCCTACGCCATGCTCGCCTGCGCGCGCATCGGGGCGGTGCATTCGGTGGTGTTCGGCGGCTTCTCGCCCGACAGCCTCGCCGGCCGGATCGAGGACTGCGGCTCGACCCTCATCATCACCGCCGACGAGGGCCTGCGCGCGGGCCGCAAGGTTCCGCTCAAGGCCAATTGCGACACCGCCCTCGCCAAGGCCAGGGGCGTGGCCTCGGTGATCGTGGTCCGGCGCACCGGCGCGGATGTGGCCATGACGCAGGGCCGCGACCACTGGTACCACGACCTGGCGAAGGACGTGCCCGCCGACTGCCCGCCGGAGGAGATGGCGGCGGAGGACCCGCTGTTCATCCTCTATACCTCCGGCTCGACCGGAAAGCCCAAGGGCGTGCTGCACACCACCGGCGGTTATCTGGTCTATGTGGCGATGACCTACCAGTACATCTTCGACCAGCGGGCGGACGACATCTTCTGGTGCACCGCCGACGTCGGCTGGGTCACCGGCCATTCCTACGTGGTCTATGGGCCGCTCGCCAACGGCGCGACCAGTCTCATGTTCGAGGGCGTGCCGAACCATCCGTCGGTGTCGCGCGTCTGGGAGGTGGCCGACAAGCACGGCGTCACCGTCTTCTACACCGCCCCGACGGCGCTGCGCGCGCTGATGCAGGCCGGCGACGAGCCGGTCAAGAAGACCTCGCGCAAGTCCATCCGCCTCTTGGGGTCGGTGGGCGAGCCGATCAATCCGGAAGCCTGGGAATGGTATTACCGGGTCGTCGGCGAGGAGCGTTGCCCGATCGTCGACACCTGGTGGCAGACCGAGACCGGCGGCACGCTGATCTCGCCGCTGCCGGGCGCGACCGCGCTCAAGCCCGGATCGGCCACGCGGCCGTTCTTCGGCGTGCAGCCGAAGATCGTGGACCCCGAGGGCAAGGTGCTGGACGGCCCCTGCGAGGGCAACCTGATCCTGACCGATTCCTGGCCGGGCCAGATGCGCACGGTCTACGGCGATCATGCCCGCTTCATGGAAACCTATTTCTCGACCTATCCGAACGCCTATTTCACCGGTGACGGCTGCCGCCGCGACGAGGACGGCTATTACTGGATCACCGGCCGGGTCGACGACGTCATCAACGTCTCGGGCCACCGCATGGGCACGGCGGAGGTGGAATCGTCGCTGGTGGCGCATCCCAAGGTGTCGGAAGCCGCCGTGGTGGGCTATCCGCACGCCATCAAGGGGCAGGGCATCTATGCCTATGTCACGCTGATGGCCGGGGACGAACCCTCGGACGAGTTGCGCAAGGAACTGATCCAGTGGGTACGCAAGGACATCGGGCCGATCGCCTCGCCGGACCTGCTGCAGTTCGCGCCCGGGCTGCCGAAGACGCGCTCGGGCAAGATCATGCGGCGCATCCTGCGCAAGATCGCCG
>JBEBSP010000193.1:0-5237 GCA_040394255.1 Agaricicola taiwanensis
GAACTGGCGCTGGCGCAGGCCTGCGTCTATCTCGCCACCGCTCCGAAATCCAACGCCGTCTATGTGGCCTACAAAGCCGCGCGCCGCGCCGCCAAGGAACATGGTTCGCTGGTGCCGCCGAAGCATATCCTCAATGCGCCGACCAAGCTGATGAAGGCCGAGGACTACGGCAAGGGCTATGCCTATGACCACGATGAGGAGGATGCCTTCTCCGGCCAGGACTACTTCCCGGAGGCGATGGGGCGGCAGATGTTCTACGACCCGCCGGAGCGCGGGTTCGAGCGCGACATCCGCAAGCGGCTGGAGTATTGGGCGAGGCTCAGGCGCGAGCGGAGCGGGGAATCATGAAGCCTCTTCTTCTGGTGATGGTCGGCGGCGGGCTCGGGTCCGGCGCGCGCTATCTCGTCAATGTGCTGTCGACACGGCTGCTGGGGCTGAACTTTCCGTGGGGCACGCTCACGGTGAACATCCTGGGCAGTCTCGTCATGGGGCTGCTGGCGGGCTGGCTGGCGCTCAGATACGAGGGTGGCGGCCAGAACATCCGCGTGTTCCTGATGACCGGCGTGCTTGGCGGTTTCACCACCTTTTCAGCGTTTTCGCTCGACGCTACGGCCCTGTGGGAGCGTGGCGCGCCGGAACTGGCGGCCCTCTATGTGGCGGGATCGGTCGTGCTGTCGATCGGCGCGCTGGTCGCGGGCCTCGCCTTGGCGCGGTCTCTCGGCTAGAGCTTCTGCATCCCGCGCTGAAAAGTCTGCGTCTTTTCGCGATCATGCTCTAAGAGAAGCGCCATGAGCGTACAAACAATCACCGTGAAAGACGACGAGGACGGGCTCCGGCTCGACCGCTGGTTCAAGACGCGCTTTCCGGCGCTGTCCTTCGGCCATCTGCAGAAGCTGGTGCGCACCGGACAGGTGCGGGTCGACGGCGCGCGGGCGAAAACCCAGACGCGGCTGGAGGCCGGGCAGGCGATCCGCGTGCCGCCGCTGAAGCTGGAGGACGACGAAGGCAAGCCGCGCCTACCCAAGCCCCGCTCCGAGGACGAACGCTTCCTGCGTGAGTTGATCCTGTATGAGGACAAGGACGTCATGGTGCTGAACAAGCCCGCCGGCCTCGCCGTGCAGGGCGGTCCGGGCACCACGCGCCACGTCGACGGGCTGATGGAGAGCATGCGCGACGCCGAGGGCCAGAAGCCGCGCCTCGTCCACCGGCTCGACAAGGACACGGCGGGCTGCCTCGTCATCGCCAAGACGCGACTGGCGGCGGCGGCGCTGGCCAAGACCTTCCGGTCACGCTCGGCGCGCAAGATCTACTGGGCGCTGGTGGCTGGCGTGCCGAAACCCAAGCAGGGCCGCATCTCCAGCTATCTGGCGAAGGGCACGGCCGAGGACGGCAACGAGCGCATGCGCATCGCCCGCCACGGCGAGAAGGACGCGAGCCACGCCGTCACCTATTATACGCTTGTGGAGAAGGCGGCGCAGCGGGTGTCCTGGCTGTCGCTGAAGCCCGTCACGGGCCGCACGCACCAACTGCGCGCGCACACCGATCACATCGGTCATCCGATCATCGGCGATCCGAAGTATTTCAACAAGGAGAACTGGGAGATCCCGGGCGGCATCCAGCACAAGCTGCATCTCTTGGCCCGCCGGATCGTGCTGCCGCATCCGCGCGGGACCGGCGTGATCGACGTCACCGCGCCATTGCCGCCCCATATGCAGCAATCATGGAACCTGCTCGGGTTCGACGCCTCGCGCTATGACCCGATTGAAGAGGCGCCCGAGGAATAGGGCGCCTCTTCGAGTTCGTCACGCGTCGCGTGTCAGGATGTTGGTGCGGGCCAGGAGCCCGGCCAGCGCGCCGCCGATGAGCGGGGCGACGATGTAGACCCAGAGCTGGCTGAGGGCCGTGCCGCCCGCGAAGATCGCGGGGCCGAAGCTGCGCGCCGGGTTGAGCGAATTGCCGGATACCGGGATGAAGGCGAAGTGCAGGATCGCCAGCGTGAGGCCGATGACGAGGCCGGCGAAGGCTGTCTCATGCCGTGCGCTGGTGACCCCGAGGATGACCATCACGAAGACGAAGGTGGCGATGACCTCGATCAGGAAAGCCGAGGTCTGGCTGAAGCCCGCCGCCGCGTCCCATCCGTTCTGGCCGAGGCCGGAGGCCGCGACGTCGTAGCCGCCCGCCTTGCCGAGCGCGATGACATAGATGGCGGCCGATGCGATCACCGCGCCGATCACCTGGGCGATGACGTAGGGGATGACGTCCTTCGTCGGGAGCCGTCCGGCGAGCCAGACGCCGAGCGTTACCGCCGGGTTGAGATGGGCGCCTGACACGGGGCCGATGGCATAGGCGGCGGCCGTCACGGCAAGGCCGAAGGAGAGGCCGATGCCGATCTGGCCGATCGGGAACGCGCCGCCGAAGCCGCCCGCCACGATCGACCCGACACCGATGAAGACAAGCACGAAGGTCCCGAAGACCTCGGCAAGATAGCGTTTCATGAGCAGTTTCCTGTTTGTTCAGGCCCGTCAGGAGCCTCGTTGATTCGCATGCGGGAAAAGCTTATGTCCGGGGAACCGCCGTGCCACGGTTTTCCCGTTGCGAACGTTACTTTCCGGTGGAAAGCCTGCCGGTTTGGCGGTGGCGGCTCAAAAATGTGCGCCAAGACACTCATAAGCACGGATTTTTCAGCATGGCGGCGCAGCGACTCATCCTGTTCGATGTCGATGGTACGCTCGTCGACAGCCAGCATATGATCGTCGCGGCGGTGACCCACGCCTTTGCCATCGAGAGGATCACGCTGCCGGAGCGGGAGGAGATACTTTCGATCGTCGGCCTCAGCCTCTACGAGGCGATGATGGTTCTGGGCAACAACGCCCCGGACTTTCCCGCCGAAGTGCTGGCCGGGCATTATCGCACGGCCTTCCGCGAACTGCGGCTTGGCGGTCAGCACGACGAGCTGCTGTTTCCCGGTTCACGCGAGGTCATCGAGCGGCTTTCGGCCCGTGACGACCTGCTTCTGGGGCTGGCCACCGGCAAGTCCATGCGCGGTGTCCGCGCGATCCTCGAAAATCACGGCATGGAAGGCCGTTTCCTGACCATCCAAACGGCCGACGACAACCCGTCCAAGCCCGATCCGGGGATGGTCAACCGTGCCATGGCGGAACTGGGTGTCCAGCCCGCCGATACGGTGGTCGTGGGCGATACCGCCTGGGACATGCGCATGGCGCGGGCCGCCGGAGCCTGCGCCATCGGCGTCGGCTGGGGCTATCATGTCCGTGGCAGGCTGGTCGAGGCGGGGGCGGCCACGATCCTGTCCAGCTTCGACGAACTCGACGGTGCGCTCATGGCGACCATGCTATGACGCGCCAGTCTTTCGCTTTGGTCCCGTCAGCGCTAAGTGCTTGCCCATGAGCGATGTTCCCCCCGATGATCCGATGCGTTCCGCCCAGCGGCTGATGCGTCCCGAGCTGCCAAAGAGATTCTACAAAGCCGCTGAGTCCATTGAAAAGGCGGAGGGATTCTCCGTCGCGCTCGATGGCCGCTCCGTGCGCACGCCCGCCAAGGCGGTGCTCGCCGTGCCATCCCGCGCGCTGGCCGATGCGCTGGCGGCGGAATGGAATGCGCAGGGCGAGCGCGTCGATCCGACGACCATGCCGCTGACGCGGCTCATCAATGTGGCCATCGACGGCATCGCCGGCGAGCGGGCAGCGGTGTCGTCCGAGATCGTGAAATACGCCGCCTCCGATCTCCTGTGCTATCGCGCGGAGGGGCCGGACGGCCTCGTTGCCCGGCAAGGCGAGCACTGGGACCCGGTGCTGGCCTGGGCGCGCGACAGCCTTGGCCTGCGCTTCGTGCTGATCGAGGGCGTCGTCTTCGCTGACCAGCCGGAGGCGACGCTGGACCGGGTGAGGGAACTGGTCTCGCCGCTCGATCCGTTGCGGCTCGCGGGCCTCCACACGGTTATGACGCTGACCGGGTCGGCGCTGCTGGCGCTGGCGGTGTTCCACGGCCACCTCGACGCGGACGCCGCCTGGGCCGCGGCCCATGTGGACGAGGACTGGAACATGCAGCTCTGGGGCCGGGACGAGGAAGCGCTGGCGCGCCGCGCCACGCGGTTGGCCGAGATGCAGGCGGCGAGCCGTCTGCTGGCGCTGCTGGAATGACAGCGCGGCCGCATTGCATGCTTCCCGCCCGATGAAGGAGCCTGTTACAACGGGCGGACAACAGGGCGGAATCGATGAAGCACATCCTTGAAGAATTGGAACAGCGGCGCGCTACCGCGCGGCTGGGCGGTGGACAGAAGCGCATCGACGCTCAGCACGCGCGTGGCAAGCTGACGGCGCGCGAGCGGCTGGAACTGTTGCTGGACCACGGCTCCTTCGAGGAGTTCGACATGTTCGTCGAACATCGCTCCATCGACTTCGGCATGGAGAAGCAGAAGATCCCCGGCGACGGCGTGGTCACCGGCTGGGGCACGGTCAACGGCCGCACGGTGTTCGTCTTCGCCAAGGACTTCACGGTGTTCGGCGGTTCGCTCTCCGAGGAGCACGCCAAGAAGATCACCAAGGTGCAGGACATGGCGCTGAAGGCGCGAGCGCCCGTCATCGGACTGTTCGACGCGGGCGGGGCGCGCATCCAGGAGGGGGTGGCGGCGCTCGGCGGCTATGGCGAGGTGTTCCAGCGCAACGTGCTGGCCTCCGGCGTCATCCCGCAGATTTCCGTCATCATGGGGCCTTGCGCGGGCGGCGACGTCTATTCGCCCGCCATGACCGATTTCATCTTCATGGTGCGCGACACGTCCTACATGTTCGTGACTGGTCCGGACGTGGTGAAGACCGTCACCAACGAGACCGTCACCTCCGAGGACCTCGGCGGCGCGAAGGTGCACACCACGCGCTCGGGGGTCGCCGACGGGGCCTGGGACAACGACGTCGAGGCGCTGCTGCAGGTGCGCCGGCTGATGGATTTCCTGCCGTCCAACAACACCGTCGGCGTGCCGGAAATCCCGTCGTTCGACGACCCTGAGCGCCACGAGATGTCGCTCGACACGCTGGTTCCGGACAATCCGAACAAGCCCTACGATATCAAGGAACTGATCGCCAAGGTCGTGGACGAGGGCGATGTCTTCGAGATTCAGGAAGCCTTCGCGCGCAACATGGTGACGGCCTTCGGGCGCATCGCCGGACGCACGGTCGGCTTCGTCGCCAACCAGCCCATGGTGCTGGCCGGCGTGCTCGACA
>JBEBSP010000194.1:0-5226 GCA_040394255.1 Agaricicola taiwanensis
TCCATGATGCCGCCCTCGTTGACGAGATCGTCCTCGATGGACTGGATGAAGCAGGCGTGCGGCTGCGGTCGCTCATAAGAAGAAGGAGAGGGCAGCGCTTCGCCGGTCTCATGGTCGACATACCAGTGGCCCTGGCTGGGGCCGTCGATGCCATAGGCCCAATGCAGACCGGTGTTGAACCACTGCGGGCTGTTGGGCGCGACCTTCTGGGTCGCCAGCATGTAGCAGAGCTCGTCATAGAAGGCGCGGGCATCGTCCTCGGTGTCGAAGTATTTGCCCTTCCAGCCCCAGTAGGTCCAGGTGCCGGCAAGGCGGCTGAACACCTGACGCGCGTCGCGTTCGGAATCGGTGCGCTTGTCTTCGGGCAGCTTGGCCAGCGCCTTGGTATCGGCCACCGAGCGCCAGAGCCATGAGGGAATGGTTTCCTCTTCGACCTTCTTCAGCGCGGCGGGCACCCCGGCCTTGCGGAAATACTTCTGGGCGAGGATGTCGGCGGCCACCTGGCTCCAGGTCGCGGGCACCTGGATGTCTTCCAGCTTGAACACGGTCGAGCCATCGGGATTGCGAATCTCGGAGGTCGCCGAGCGGAAGAGGATGGACTCGTAAGGTGACTGCCCTTCAACCGTATAGCGCCGCTCGATCCGCATGGTATCCACTCCAAGTATGAGGCTAGCGCCTCGCCGGTCGATGCCGGCTTGTTGTCCCGCATGAACTCCAGCGCGCCGGAGCATTCGCAATCCCCGAGACGGCAAACCGCACCGTCGTGCAACGGCGAGGCCTCTGTGCGCTCGGGGTCCGGAAACGTGCGCTCTCGACAGCCCCCCGGCCGTTCGGCGCTCGCATTACCTGCTCCGACGCTAGGCCGAGTCGTTCAGCATTTCAACGACCCGAAAACCACACATTGGGAGCAAGGCTTCCGTTGCCCACTATATTTAGTGACTCCGATTCCGTGAATCGAGTCTTAAGATGTCGATCATTCAGAATCGCTTGGGAAAACCGTGCGCCGCCCCGATCCGGGTGTGAAGGCGTGATGACGGCCTCAGCCTGTGGAGAACGGGCACAACTGCGCCAACATGTTCAGCGGCTTGACTCAAAATCACCGGTGACATTGATAACCATTTGCAATTGCAAAGATATTTCTTGAAAGTGGCATAGGCGGCGGGTATCGCAGCGCAGCGGTGGAGAGCACCGTGGGAGCGCTGGACATGGACCGGACAACGAAGATTGCCCTCGGCAGCATCCTTGTCGGTCTGGCGGTGCTGGCGCTGAAGCTGGCGGCCTACTGGATCACGGGTTCCGTCGCGCTTTACTCCGACGCTCTGGAAAGCATCGTCAACGTGGCCACCGCCATCGCGACCGTTGCCGCCGTTCGCTACAGTGCGCTGCCGCCGGACCAGAACTACCCCTACGGCCACCACAAGGCGGAGTATTTTGCCGCCGTCGTCATCGGCGTGCTGATCGTTCTGGCGGCGTTGTCGATCTTCCGCGAGGCCTATGTCTCCTTCTTCAACCCGCGGGCGATCGAAGCCCCGCTCAAGGGTCTTCTGGTCAACGCGGCGGCGGGCATTCTCAATCTTGGCTGGGCCACGGCGCTGATTCGCGAAGGCCGGCGCAGTCGCTCACCGGCGCTGGCCGCCGACGGCCGTCATCTCATGAGCGATGTGGTGTCCTCCGGCGCCGTCATCCTCGGTGTTGGGCTGGCGGTTGTCACCGGCTGGGCACGGCTCGACGCGGTCCTGGCGGGCCTGGTCGCGCTCAACATCTTGTGGTCTGGCTGGACGGTCATGAGGGAATCGGTTGCGGGCCTGATGGATGTCGCCGCACCGCCGGACCTCCTGGAACGCATCCGCGCCGTCATCGCGACGGAAGCGGACGGGGCCATCGAGGCTCATGACGTGCGCACCCGCGTCGCGGGCCGCGTCACCTTCGTCGATTTCCACCTGGTGGTGCCGGGCGGCATGAGCGTCACCTGCGCCCACGACATCTGCGACCGCATCGAAGCCGCGCTGAAGAGCGAGGTCCCGGGTGCGACCGTCACCATCCACGTAGAGCCCGAGAACAAAGCCAAGCACGCCGGGATCGTGGTGGTTTAAAGAGGCCGACCTTCAGGCCCTGCGACGCCTGTTCGCTGGACAACACCGGCCCCTGACGCCATAGTCCGCGCACATCTGGAGAGCCGTTTCATGGGCATTTTCACCGAGATCTTCGCCTGGTGGACAGGCAGAACCATCGGTTCGCGCGTCTTCACCTGGCGCAAGGGCACCTTCGTCGGCGAGGACGAGTTCGGCACGAAATATTATCGCGCCACCGTGGCCCCGCTGGGCGATCGCCGCTGGGCGCAATATGCCAATGGCTGGGAACCCTCGCAGGTGCCGCCCGGCTGGCACGCCTGGCTGCACCACACCGTCGACGTCGCGCCTTCCGAGGAAGAGTATGCCCCGCGTGAGTGGCAGAAGCCGCACCGTCCCAACATGACCGGCACGGCGGGCGCCTACCGGCCGAGCGGCTCGACGCTGGCCAGCGGCCGCCGTCCCAGGGCGACCGGCGATTACGAGGCCTGGACGCCGGGCCGATGAACACCCGCGCCTCCCTGGCCGACACCCAGACCTGGTCGACCGCCACTTACGACCGCAACGCGCGCTTCGTGTCCGATCTGGCGGGCGAGGTGGTGGCCTGGCTCGCTCTCCAGCCGGGCGAGACGGTCCTGGACCTCGGCTGCGGCGACGGCGTGCTGACCGAGCATCTGGCGAAGGCGGGCGGCAAAGTCGTCGGCGTCGATTCCAGCGAGGATTTCGTGGCCTCGGCACAGGCGCGCGGGCTGGACGTCAGCCTTGCCGATGGGCAGGCGCTGGCCTTCGATGCGCAATTCGACGCGGTCTTCTCCAACGCCGCCCTACACTGGATGACCAAGGCCGAAGCCGTGGTCGACGGCGTTTTCCGTGCGCTGAAGCCCGGCGGCCGCTTCGTCGCCGAATTCGGCGGCCACGGCAATGTGGCGGCGATCGTGACGGCCATGCGCGCCGTGGCCAAGGCGAGGGGAGGGGATGTCGGTCTCGCAGCGCCCTGGTTTTACCCGACGCCGGCGGAATACCGCGCCATGCTCGAAGCGCGCGGCTTCACCGTCGATCGCATCGGGCTGTTCCCGCGTCCGACGCCGCTGCCTACCGGCATGGCTGGCTGGCTCGGCACCTTCCGCAAGCCCTTCTTCGACCAGTTCGGCGCGGACCGCGAGGCCGCCGTCGCCGATGTCGAGGCTTTGCTCGCACCATCGCTGCGTGACGGTTCGGGAAACTGGACCGCCGATTACGTCCGCCTTAGGGTTCGTGCCGAAAAGCCCGACTCGTGAGCGTCAAGCGATCGCCGCAATCGGACTGCACCAGATGACGTCCCGCCCTTCACGAGTCTCCCTCATGCTGTCTTGCGCCCTTCGCCCGCTCTTCATCGCCGGTACACTCATGGCTGGCATCACCGTGGCCGCGGCGCAGGACCAGGCGAACCGGATCGAGAACCCCACGGCGGTCTTCTCCGGCCTCGACAAGATCACGGGACGGATCGTCCAGTTCGACGTGGCGGTCAACGAGACGGTGCAGTTCGGCGCGCTTCAGGTGACGCCGAAGAGCTGCCTGACCAGCCCGCCGACCGAACAGCCGGAAACGGTCGCCTTCGTGGAAGTTGACGAGATCACCCTGCAGAACGAGACCCGGCGGATTTTCTCCGGCTGGATGTTCGCGGCCAGCCCCGGCCTCAACGCCGTGGAGCACCCGATCTATGACATCTGGGTGATCGACTGCAAGGGCGGTGCAACACCCAGGGCGCCCGTCTTGCCCAAGGTCGGAGAACAGCCGGCGGACAGTGGCGCGCCACCGGCTGAAAACGAGCCGGTTCCGCACGACTGAACGGATCGGTTGCCGCTCACCCTGCGGAAAGGGTGAGGGCCGCCAGCGCCGCAGCCCCGGAAACGCCGGTCCTCGGCCAGACCGCGAAGTCTCCCTGAAACACCAGCGCCGCGTTCAGCAGCATGTGATACTCGTGCTTTGGCACTTCCGTCGCGCCGAAGCCGCGCAGATGTTCGGTCACGAACTGCGTGTCGAGCAGGCGGAAGCCGCCCGCCTTGAGCCGCGCGACGAGATGCACCAGCGCCACCTTCGAGGCGTCGGTCTCCGTGTGGAACATGCTCTCGCCGAAGAATGCTCCACCCAGCCGCACCCCGTAGAGGCCGCCGGCGAGGACGCCGTCCCGATAGCATTCCACGGTATGGCAATGTCCGGCCTCGTAAAGGTCACCGTAAAGACGACGGATGCGGCGGTTGATCCAGGTCTTTCGCCGCCCCATGGCCGGCTTGGCGCATCCGGCGATCACGGCCTCGAAGTCATGGTCGACGCGGATGTCGAACTGGTCGGAGCGCACCGTGCGGGCCAGCCGCTTGGGCAGATGGAAGCGTTCCAGCGGCAGCACGCCGCGCTGCTCCGGCTCGATCCAGTAGAGGCCGGGATCGCTGGCGCTCTCCGCCATGGGGAAGATGCCGCAGGCATAGGCCTTCAGCAGCACTTCCGGCGTGATCTCCACCAGAACGTCGTCGATGCGTGTCATGACGGCAGGATAGGACGATCCGCGCGCGGCGTCACACCGAAAGGCTTCCGCCGTCTTCCAGCGCCTTCTCCAGCCAGTGGATGTCGTAGGCGCCGTCCTGCATGTCGGGCGAGCGCACGAGCTGGCGGAACAGGGGAAGGGTCGTGTCGATGCCGTCGACCACGATCTCGTCCAGCGCCCGGCGCAGGCGCATCAGGCATTCGGTGCGGTTGCGGCCGTGCACGATCAGCTTGCCGACCAGGCTGTCGTAGTACGGCGGGATCCTGTAGCCGTGATAGGCGGCCGAATCGACGCGGATGCCGAGCCCGCCGGGCATGTGCCAGTGCTGGATGGTGCCGGGCGAGGGCCGGAAGGTTCGAGGATCCTCGGCGTTGATGCGGCATTCGATGGCGTGGCCGCGCAGGATCACGTCCTTCTGGGCGAACGACAGCGGCGCGCCGCCCGCGATGCGGATCTGCTCGTTGACGAGGTCGATGCCGGTGATCATCTCGGTCACCGGATGCTCCACCTGGATGCGCGTGTTCATCTCGATGAAATAGAATTCGCCGTTCTCGTAGAGGAATTCGATGGTTCCGACGCCGAGATAATTGAGGTCCGCCATGGCCTTGGCGCAGGTCTCACCGATGCGGGCGCGCT
>JBEBSP010000195.1:0-5223 GCA_040394255.1 Agaricicola taiwanensis
CCGAAAGGGATGAACTCTGAAAGTTTCTGTCGCTTGAGCACGGTGGCGCTGGTCGAGAAAAATGTTTCCGCAGCGACATTCAGGCCTATGACACGGCCATCGCTGTCGATGAGAAGGATCGGATGCGGCAGGGCGTTGATGATCGCCTCGGAAGCAAGAGAACCACCGGATTCACTCACAAGGCGCGCGGTCGCAGGCATCATGCTGCAGCCCTCCATCCCAATTCATCGAAAGCGTTTTTCAAGGCGGCAATTGCCTTGGCCGGCGTATCGGCGGTCACGATCTTCGACCGGCTGTCATTGGTGAAGGCGCGGTCAACGGTTTCCGCGGCAGCCGCGGCGTACCAGTCAAGATGCTTGCGTGCGTGACGCACACCGACATCGACACCATAGATACCCAGCAAGCCCTCATAATGCTCGACAGCCCAGTCAAGTTGCTGAGCAAGGGTCGGAAGTGAGACGGCGCTTCCTGAAAGTTCGCGGGCGATAAGGCCTGGAAGCCAGGCCCTGCCCTGCGCACCGCGCCCTACCATCACACCACAGGCGCCTGAAACCTCAAGAATGGTGCGAGCATCCCGGGTATTCCTGACATCTCCATTCGCGATCACGGGAAGATGCGTCGCCTCGACAACACGGCGGATCGCGGGCCAATCAGCCGTGCCATTGTAGAATTGCGATCTGGTGCGCCCATGCACCGTGATCATTGCAGCGCCACTTGCCGTGGCCCGACGCGCAAGTTCGGGCGCGACGATCGTATCTTCATCCCAGCCAAGACGCATCTTGACCGTCACGGGAACACTCACCGCCTGGACGGTGGCGTCGATCATACGAACGGCAAGTTCGAGATCCTTGAGCAGCGCGGAACCGGAATATCCACCTGTCACCTTCTTGGCCGGGCATCCCATGTTTATGTCGATGACATTGGCCCCGGAGGCTTCGGCAAGACGCGCGGCTTCGGCCATCCAGACAGGATCACGTCCGGCAAGTTGGACGATGTGAGGCGAGATTCCCTCGCCCTCCATGCGCAAGCGAGCTTCATCCCGACCGGTTATCAGCTCGCCAGATGCAACCATCTCTGAGACGACGATCCCCGCGCCCAGCCGAGTTGCCATGCGACGAAATACGATGTCTGTCACACCGGACATCGGTGCTAGGGCAACGGGATTGGGAACTTCCAAGGCGCCAATGCGCAAGATCTGCTTCCAAAGTCTAAAGTTTGTGCTGTTTTGATTTTGCACACATTGTAGACAGTCCTCTTCACAAGACAAGACGAAAACATGCGTTAAGGCGCTGCAAATGGCTTCAGACTCAACCGCTCCAAGAGACCCTAAGCAAAAAAAAGACAGCTTTGCTGTCATACTCCCCGCCGCCGGTCGCGGACAACGCGCGGCGTCCGAAGATTCCCGCCCCAAACAATACCAGCCCATAGACGGCTCATGCCCGCTGAAGCGTGTAATCGACTGTTTCTTGAGCCATCCCCGAACGGGCCAGATCGTCATTGCCATCAATCCGGCCGACAGTGACTTTTTCCAGCAAGCAGTAGGACCGCTCGCAAACAGGGTCACCGTGGTTGCCGGAGGAGACAGCCGTCAGGAATCCATCCGTAACGCGCTCGAGGCCTTGGCCCCTTCTCCGCCTCGGATTGTTCTCGTTCACGATGCGGCACGGCCCTTCCTGAGCCTGCGCACCATTGACCTTGCTGTGGCGGCGGCCAAGGAACATGGGGCGGCGGTCCCCGCCATCAGACTCTCGGATACGATCATCGAAACATCGGACGGCAGCATGCGCGACGGAACGCTTGATCGTGATCGTCTGCGTGCCGTTCAAACCCCGCAAGCATTTCGCTTCGACGCCCTTCTGGCGGCCCATCGTGCTGCCGCCGGACAGAACCGGCATGACTTCACCGATGACGGCGCTCTCATGGCTTGGCAGGGACATCCGGTCCATATCTTCGAAGGCGACCCGAACAACGTGAAACTGACCACGCCCACCGACATGACAGCAGCCGAACAGCGCCTGGCCCTCAGTCGCCTCCTCGCCCACCCGGATGTCCGAATCGGCACAGGCTTTGATGTGCATGCCTTCGGGCCCGGCGATCATGTGGTTCTGGGAGGCGTCGCAATTCCCCATGGCAAAGCGCTCACCGGCCATTCGGATGCTGACGTGGCTCTCCACGCCCTGACCGACGCCCTTCTCGGGGCCATCGGCGACGGAGACATCGGGACTCATTTCCCGCCCTCCGACATGCGTTGGAAGGGGGCGGACTCCGCGGTCTTCCTGCGCGAAGCGGTCGCCAAGGTGGTTGGCCGGCAAGGAATCGTGACGCATCTCGACGTGACAATCATCTGCGAGGCGCCCAAGATCGGTCCCTACCGTGAAGCAATACGGCAGCGCCTCGCGGAGATCACGTCGGTGCCGGCGGGCAGGATCAGTGTCAAAGCCACCACGACCGAACGCCTCGGCTTTGCGGGTCGGGAGGAAGGCATTGCGGCGCTGGCCAGCGTGACCGTTCGACTGCCTTTCGACGCGGAGCAGGTGGAGCCATGAGTGGGATCGAAACCACGCATATCTCAGTGGAACTGGTGAAGCAGGCCAAGATTCTTCTGGACCATTGCCAGGCCAGAAAGTTGACGCTGGTCACGGCGGAGTCCTGCACCGGCGGCCTGGTGGCGGCGGTGCTGACGGATGCTCCCGGTGCATCCGCTGTCGTCGAAGGCGGTTTCGTCACCTATTCCAACGAGGCGAAGGCCATGAGCCTCGGCGTTCCGCGCGAGTTGCTCGACACGTTCGGGGCGGTCAGCGAACCCGTCGCACGCGCCATGGCGGAGGGAGCGTTGCGCGCATCGCGGGCCGATGTCTCGGTGTCCATCACGGGCATCGCCGGCCCGGACGGGGGAAGCAAGGACAAGCCTGTTGGCCTGGTGCATTTCGCGGCCGCAAGCCGTGACGGCCGGATCAAGCATAGCGAGAAGAGATTCGGAAACATCGGACGCGGCGAGGTGCGGCGGCGCTCCGTGGAAGAGGCGCTAGCTCTTCTCGACGATCTTGTCGGCACCCTCTGAGCGGGCGACCCCTCGCCCATAGACCTGATCGGCGCGGGCCTCGAAGGCATCGGCGAACTTTCGGAAAGCACGATCGAAGGCGGCCCCCATCAGCAGGGCCAGGGTCCGGCTGCGGAACTCGTAAGCGATCGAAAACACCACGTCGCAGACCGTGTCCGAGACCGGCTTGAACACCCAGCGGTTTTCAAGCTTGCGGAACGGGCCGTCGACATATTCGACCAGGATCGCAAGATTGGGGCGGTCCAGCGTCACGCGGCTGGTGAAGGTCTCGCGAAACGGGCCGTAGGCCGCCGTCATGTCGGCCACGAACAGCGGAAGCGCTCCGCTGGTGTCGCGTTTGCGGATCCGGAGACTTTCACACAGCGGCACGAACTGAGGATATGCCTCCACGTCGGCCACGAGGTCGAACATGTTTCCGGCGGAGTGGACGACACGGCGCGTCGTGGTGAAGCTTGGCATCGGCGCTATGTGCAGAGTGCTGTTGAATTTGTCCAGTCTTCAAACGACAACACCCGGCGCAGGGCCGGGTGTTGGGCTGTGCCATCGATCGCCGGCTCAGCTGCGCGGCAGATGCTCAAGCGGGTCCACCGGGTTCGAGCCGCGCCGCACCTCGAAGTGGAGCTGCGGGGCCGAGACGTCGCCGGTGCGGCCGGCGCGGGCGATCACCTGGCCGCGGCGCACGATGTCGCCCTTCTTGACGGAGATGTCGCTGGCATGGGCATAGGCAGTGACCCAGCCGTCCGCATGGCGGATCAGCACCATGTTGCCGAAGGACTGGAGCTCGCTGCCGGCATAGGCGACCGTTCCGCTCTCGGCGGCGCGGATCGGCGTACCTTCGGGAACGGCGAGATTGACACCGTCATTGGCCTTGCCGTTCGGCTTGGAGCCATATCCGGAGATCACACGCCCACGCACCGGCCAGCGGAAGTCCGGCTTGCCGGCCTGCGCGGCCGAAGCCGCCGCGGTGGCGTCCTCGGGGCGGGCCACAGCCTGCTGGACCGTGGCGGCTTGCGGCTGCCGGGGCTGCTCGGCCGATGGCGTCTGTGTCTGCATGGCGACCGGCGCGGACTGGAGCGGTTTGGCCGTTGCGACCGGCGCATAGGAGGCCGTGACCGTCGGCTCGGCGGGCTGCCGAACCGGCTGAGCGGGCCTGGCGGCGGCGACAACAGGCGCACGCATGCCACCGGGAATAACAACGCTCTGGCCGAGGCGAAGCTGCGCATCCGGCGCGATGCCGTTGGCGGCGGCGATGTCGCGGTGGCTGACGCCATAGGTCCGCGCCAGCGAGAACAGGGTTTCGCCGGAAGCCACCGTATGTGACGCGCCGGAAGCGCGTGGCGACGAAGAGGCCGTCACGGTCGGAACACTGGCCCTTGGCGCTGCCGGAGTGGAGGCGACCGTGGCGTTCCCGCCCCGCTTGAACACCGGAATGACGATCTTCTGGCCGGGCGTGAGAGGCTGCGTGGGCGACAGCCCGTTGGTGGCGACGATGGCGCTGGCGGGAACGCCGTAGCGCATCGAAATGGTGTTCAGGCTGTCGGTTGCGCCGACTGTCACGGGCGTGCCGCCCTGAAGCGACCAGTCGCGATCGGCGCCCATGCGCACCGCGCCGGCCACCGGCGGCTGATAGGTCTGGTTCGATGCCTGCTGATAATTCTGGTTTGGAGCCTGGTATCCATATTGCGCCTGCGGCGCGCTGCCGATCGGCGCCAGCGGCGAGGAGGACACGGAACCGGACGGAGCCGACGAGACCGTGCCGGTGTAGCTCGGCTCAGGTTGCGACTGCCTGGAGGCGAAAGGATTGGAAAAGGCATTGTCGAAACGAACAGCATCCGAACTGCAACCAGCAGCCATCAGAGCCGCGACACTGATCATCGCGACCCGTGAGACGGTCCGCGGCGAGAACGCAACAACAGTTTTACGCATGGGACAACTCACTCGAATACGCACCCGTTTAATGGAAGTGATTAAAAGCCATTGAGGTAAACAAGGCGTTGCCGAACATCCGATAATTGCAAGAAATGATGAAATTCCGCGAACAGGTTCACGACCTTTCCCTTTAGGGCATGCCGCTGGTATGGCCGCCATGGCACGGCTTTGAACCGGTCGGCCTTTGGGCCTCCGGGGATGAGGGGACGGGACGCCGGGATCGGCGCATTGAA